>DASYOE010000305.1:0-3464 GCA_036008105.1 Candidatus Lustribacter sp.
GACGCAACTCACGACCGGTGAACTGGATATGTGGGACACCATCAACGGCACGCTGGCGGCCAGCGCGAAAGCGCTGCCGGGTAAAGCCTGGGCGACGCGCTTGAGCATTTACATGTCGGCGGTGTTCTTCAACACCGCCAAACCGCAGTTGAAGGATCCGGCCGTGCGCCGCGCGTTGCGCCTGGCGACCAACCGGCCTGAAATCTTCGACAAAGTCGTGTTGCGCAACGGAACGTTGACCGAGTCCGTCGTTCCGCGCATGGCGCTCGGCTACGTCGACTTGCCGGTGACTCCCTACGATCCGAAGGCCGCCCAGGCGATGCTCGATGCGGCCGGCTGGAAGCGCGGGGCGAACGGCATCCGCAGTAAGAACGGTGTGACGCTTTCGCTCGAAATGGTGATCCCGAGCGGCTATGCTCCGAGCGCGACGCTGGCGGCCTTGCTGCAGAGCGACTACGCGAAGATCGGCGTCGCGGCGACGATTCGCACGTACGCCAGTGGCCAATTCTTCGGTCCGTATTCCGCCGGTGGCATCGTGCAGACCGGCAAGTTCGACGCGGTGCTGTTCTCGCAGTCGCTGGGGCCGGTGTACGGCAACATCAACGGCGTGTACACCTGTAACTCGATTCCGCCCAACGGCTTCAACGCGACGCACTACTGCAACCCTAAGGTCGATGCGCTCAACGACACCTACCTGCACTCCTACGACCCCAGCGTGGAAGATAAGGCGGCGGCGCAATTCCAGCACATCATCGACGATGACGCGCCCATGATCATGATCTACGAACGGGCGTTCTTAGCCGTGTTTGATAAACGCCTCACCGGGTTCCACCCCAATTCGTTCTCGAATTGGGGCAGTGACCCGATGGGCATTGATATCTAGGGTATCTAGGCGGTTGCCGTAACCGGTGCCGGTTTCTTGGTAACGAACGGCAAGATGATCGCAATCAAGAGCATGATCGCCATCGGCATCAGTGCTCCGGAGTACGAACCCGTGGCGTCCTTCACCGCGCCGGCGATGTAGGGCCCAACCAAGCCCGCGCAGCCCCAGGCCGTGATGATGAACCCGTAGTTCTGGCCGAGATACTTCGTCCCGAAGTAGTCGGCGTTGAACGACGGCATCGTGCCGAAACCGCCACCGTAGCACGCGAGGATGATCGCGAACGCGATCAGCACGCCGGCCACGCTATGCAAGCCCGACAGGATGAAGAAGATCACGACTTGGCAAGCATAGATGCAGACCCAGGTCATGTTGCGTCCGATGCGATCGGACACGGCGCCCCAGAAGAAGCGGCCGAGTCCGTTGAACACCGCGACGAACGCATACGAGCTGATCGCCGTTCCCGTCAGTGCCTTCACGGCATCCGGATCGGTCACGCCTTTGGAAATGAGTTCGCGAATAATCGGAACCGCGTTCGAGACGATGAGGATGCCGGCCACGACGTTGACGAACAGCATCAGCCACAGCAGATAGAGCTGCGGCATTCGCAGCACTTGCGCCGGCGTGTACGACCCCTCGCTCGAGGCCGCCGCTGCCGTTGCGCCTGCGACGGTATACCCGGCGGGCGGATTGCTGAGCAGCATAGCGCAGAGTCCACCTACGATCGCGTAGACGATGCCGCTGTACAACAGGATGCTCGTGATAGCCGCAACGTCGGCTGCCGGCAGCGCGTGCGCGGCCGCATCGAACGGCGTGCCGGCCACGATCGCTGCCGCTCGCGCGTTCGCGTAGGCGGCCGCGTCCGCCGAGGTTGCGACGAACCCTGGAATCGCTTTCAGCACGAAGCCGTAGATGAACGCGCCCAAGCCGAAGCCCATCACGACCATACCGCTCGCGAGTCCGCGCTTATCGGGGAACCACTTGGTGACGGTCGCGACCGGCGTGATGTACGCCATGCCGTTGCCGAAGCCGCCGATGACGCCGTAGGTGACGTCCCACCACCACACGTCGTGCGGGCCGACGGCGGCCAAAATGTTGCCGACCCCCCACAACACGATGCCGGTGATCGTGACGTTGCGCGGACCAACCCGGTCCTGCCAACGGCCGCCGAACACCGCGCCGACGCCGATGAAGAAGATCGCCAGGCCGAACACCAGGCTCGCTTGCGTGGCGTTCCAACCGAACGACGCGATCAGCGGTTGCGTGAAGTTGCTCCACGCATAGACGGTCCCGGCCAGGATCATCACGAGGACCCCGGCCCAGGCGATCGCCCAGCGATTGGGCGCAGTCGAACTCACTGCCATAGGAAAAGCTCCCTCCAACAGACGGACCCTACCTCAGGGAAGCAGAGTCAGTACTTAGGGAGCCCTTAGTGGCCTGAAAAGGAGTTCCTCTTGAGGGCGTGCGGCGAGGAAGCTTTGTTCCGCCCCTAGCCGATGGCCCCGGCGGCCGCGCCGAGCAGCGCGCTGGCGACGACCACCACCCACGGCGGGAACAGCCAGATCGCGATCAGCGCGTACGCGGCTAGGGCGATCCCGATACCGCTGACGTTCGTGCTCAGCGAGGTGAAGATCGGATAGTACAGCACGCCGCCGAGCAGGCCCACGACGCTCGCGTTCGCGCCGCGCAACGCGGCATCGGCGCCGGGCAGCGAGCGCACGCGATCCCACACCGGCGCGAGCGCGAAGATCAGCGCGAACGACGGCGCGAAGATCGCGATCGTCGCCACCAGCGCGCCCACGATCCCGGTGAGCGGTGACGAATTCGCCGCGCCGATGAACGAGGAAAACGTAAACAGCGGCCCGGGCATCGCCTGCACCGCGCCGTACCCCGCAAAGAACTCCCGCGCGCGCAACAGTCCAACATCGACGAGATCGCTGAGCAACGGCAACACGACGTGTCCGCCGCCGAACACCAGCGTGCCGGCGCGAACGATCGTTGCGAGCAGCGACACCACCGGCGAGTTGAAGCGCGGCGGCACGAACGGAATCGAGACCAGCAACACGAAGATCACGGCCGCGCCGATCGCGACGTTGCGCGGCACGCGAATCGGCAAGCCGGGCGCGACGATGCGCGGTCCCGTACCGTGCAGGAAGAGCGCGCCGACGATTGCGCCGAGCGCAATCGGCAGCCAACCGAGTCCGCTGCTGCCGGCGAGGACGATCGTCAAGATCGTCGCGCCAAGCGCGATCGTCTTCGTTTCACGGTCGTAGCACAACGTGCGCGCGAGCGAGAGCACGGCTTGCGTGACGACCGCCGCCGCCGCGGCGGTGAGCCCGCCGAGCAAGCCGTTGAACCAGCCGCTGTTGCTCAAGCTGCCGTGCGCTTCGAGCGCTTGCAGCGAGAGCGCGATCGCCGTCATCGCGATCGCCGACGGTGCCGTGAAGCCGAGCCAGGCGCAGAACGCACCGCCCGGACCGGCGCGCATCAAGCCGATCAGCATCCCGACCTGGCTCGAGGTCGGTCCCGGCAACACCGAACAGAACGCGACGATCCCGGCGAAGGTCGCCTCGTCGAGCCACGC
>DASYOE010000306.1:0-4232 GCA_036008105.1 Candidatus Lustribacter sp.
ACCCGCAGCCGGCCTCGCTTGATTGCTTTGATCCAAGCGGTATGGGAAAACCCGAACTGCCGCTGGCACTCCACAAAGCCGTGGCCGAGGTCGTAGAACTGCTGGACAGCAGGCCAGTCGTGAATTTTCCGTCCCATGCGAACATATGTTCGCATACATCTGTTGCCAGAGTGTTTCCATAGTGTGAACACAACGTTCCGCGGTTAAGTAAGATAGAAGGCCGTCGTTCGCTTAGAGGGAGTCGTTTCGGTGCAGGCAGTCGTGCTGGTCGGTGGTGAGGGGACGCGTCTGCGCCCGCTGACGCTCGGGACCCCCAAGCCCATGGTCCCGGTCATGAACGTGCCCTTCCTCGAGCGGACCCTCGTCCGGCTCAAGGACGCCGGGATCAGCGACGTCATCCTGCCCGCCGGCTACCTCCCCGAGGCGATCACGAGCTACTTCGGCGACGGCAGCAAGCTCGGCCTCACGATCCGCTATGTGATCGAGGAGACGCCGCTCGGGACGGCCGGCGCGCTCAAGAACGTCCAGAACTTCATCACCGGTCCGTTCTTCGTGCTCAACGGCGACATCCTGACGAGCCTCGATCTGCGCGCGATGCGCGCCGACCACGAACGCACGGGCGGCCTCGGAAGCTTGCACCTCATCAAAGTTGAGGATCCGTCGGCGTTCGGTTGCGTCGTGCACGACGCGAACGGTCTCATTACCGCGTTCGTCGAGAAACCGAACCGGAGCGAAGCACCGACCGACGAGGTGAACGCCGGAACTTATCTCCTCGAAGCCGAGGTGCTCGACGCAATTCCCGCCGGCCGGCCGGTGTCGATCGAGCGCGAAACGTTTCCACAGTTGATCGCGGCGGGCAAACGGCTCTACGCCTACACGACGAGCGACTATTGGATCGACTTGGGAAATCCGCAAGCGTATCTCGCCTCGCACCGGCACATCTTCGAGGGCACGATGCCGCTGGGTCTGCAACCGTACGCAAACGGTCCGGGTATCAACGAAATACCAACCTCAGCAATCATCCCACCGGTTTTCGTCGGTCGCAACGTCCGCGTTGCCCCGGACGCGAAGGTGGGGCCGTACACCGTCCTTGGTGACGATTGCGAGGTGGGATCCGGCGCGGTGGTCGCCGACTCGCTCCTCTGGGATGGCGTGGTCGTCGAAGCCGGTGCCGAACTCGATTGGGCCATCGTCGCCAGCCGCGCGCGCATCGGCGCGGGCGCCGTCGTGGGCCGAGGATCGGTCATCGGTCACGATACCATCGTCCCCCCGAACGCAGCCATAGGAGAAGACGCCCGTATTCCCGCGACCCGTTAAAAATAGTCGTTTGCGTCACCATTTGGCGGGGTAGAAAAACCAGCGGACGATGTCCGCGACGGTTGCCCTCTACACAGGCAAGTGATGAGGTCTTCCCGCACAGTTCGCCGGCGCGTGCCGGCCGCCACAAGGGGACAACGCGTGAACGCACCTCGGATGCTCTTCCTCGGATCGTACCCGCCGCGTGAATGCGGCATCGCGACGTTCACCAAGGACGTCGTGGACAGCTACGATCAGCGCTTCCTCACCAAGAGCGCGGTCATTTCGATCGAGGAACCCGGCGCGCCGCAGCGCGAGTATCCGCCGGCCGTCGTGGCGAGTCTGATCCAAGACGATCGCGAATCCTATCGCACGATCGCCGAGTTCGTCAACGCGCACACGTGCGAGGCGCTCAACGTCCAGCACGAATACGGCCTGTTCGGCGGCGACAACGGCGAATGGATCGACGATCTCATCGCGCTCGTGCGCAAGCCGGTCATCGTTTCGCTGCACACCGTGCTGCCGGAACCCTCGCCCGATCACATGCGTGTAGCGCGCACAATTTGCGCGACGGCCAGCGGCGTCGTCGTGCTCTCCGCAACCGGGCGCGATATCCTCATCGAGCGCTACGGCATCGATCCGCAGAAGGTCAGCGTGATCCATCACGGCGTGCCCGACGTTCCGCTGCGCGACACGAGCTGGGCGAAAGCCACGCTCGGCCTGCACAACCATCAAGTCATCTCGACGTTCGGCTTGATCAATCGCGGCAAGGGGCTCGAGTACGCGATCGAAGCGATGCGCGACGTCGCCGCCGCGCACCCCGACGCGCTCTACCTCATCCTCGGGCAAACGCACCCCGTCGTGCGCCGCCATGAAGGCGAAGTGTACCGCGAGTCGCTGGAAAAACTCATCGCGGAATACGGCCTCGCCGCCAACGTCCGGCTGGTCGATCGCTATCTCGGCTTCGAAGAGCTGGTCCGCTATCTGCAGGCGACCGACATCTATCTCACGCCGTACCTGAACCCGGTGCAAATCGTCAGCGGTACGCTGGCCTACGCGGTCGGCATCGGGAAAGCGATCGTCTCGACGCCGTATCTCTACGCTGAAGAGCTGCTGGCGCACGGTCGCGGATTTCTCGTGAACTTCCGCGACGGCGTGTCGATCGCGAAAACCGTCAACGCGCTGTTCGCCGATCGCGATTTGCGCGTCAGCACCGAGCGCCGCGCCTATCGCTTCGGCCGCATGATGACCTGGCCGCACGTCGCGATGGAATACGGCTCGCTCTTCGACTCGCTGTTGCCGCAACGTCTCACGGCGCTCGCGACGTCGGCCTGAACGTGGCAGGCGCGCGCCGGCCGGTTCTCGACCACTTGGTCGCGATGACCGACGACGTCGGCATCTTCCAGCACGCGCGCTTCGATATCCCCAATCGTTCCTTCGGCTACTGTACCGACGACGTCGCGCGCGCCCTGATCGTCGCGCTCGAGGCGACGCACGACCGGGCGAGCGAACAAACCGGCGTCAAGCTGGCCACGACGTACCTCGCGTTTTTACGCGACGCGCAACTGCCGGACGGATGGTTCCACAACTTCATGGGCTACGACCGGCGGTGGCAAGACCACCGCGGGACCGACGACTCCTTCGGCCGGGCCGTGTGGGGTCTCGGGCACTGCATCGCGCGCGCGCCGCGCGACGCGTGGCGCCGGGTCGCACGCGAATCCCTCGATGCCGCCCTGCCGCACGTCGCCGGACTCGCGCACCTGCGCTCGCTCGCCTACAGTGCGCTCGGGCTGACGCTCGTGGCCGCCGCGGAACCCGGCGACGCGCGCATCGCCGAGGCGTTACGCGCGGCCGTCACGCCGATCGTCGCGGCCTATGCCGCCGTCGCAACGCCGGACTGGCAGTGGTGCGAACCGGTCATGACCTACGACAACGGTCGCATCTGCGAGGCGCTGATCCGGGCCGGGGCCGTCCTCGGCGACCACGCCCTGATGCGCATTGGGATCGAGATGCTGTCCTTCTACGCCGGGGTCGTCATCGAACATGGGATGTTTGTGCCCATCGGCAACGACGGCTGGTATCCGCGCGGCGGGACGCGCGCTCGCTTCGGCCAGCAGCCGCTCGAAGCGGCGGCAATGGTCGCGGCCTGCCTCGCCGCCCACGCGGCAACGGGCGACGTGCAGTATCGAGCACTCGCCGGCCTCGCGGGGGACTGGTACTTCGGTCGCAACACCCAGGGGTTCCTGATGGTGACCAACGGCGGGTGCCGCGACGGCATCGACGCGGGCGGCGTGAGCCCAAATATGGGGGCGGAATCGACGCTCGCGTACCTTATGAGCGCAATTTCGCTATCCGCTGCGAAGCCGCTGGATTTGCGCCTGGCCCGCTAACGCCCGCTACGTATAGGCCAAATTGCCCGGCGCGGCGAATATTCTTGGGATGATTGTCGAGACGGAACTGCTCAATGACGTACAGCGCGCCGCCGTTGAGCACACCGACGGGCCGTGTTTAATCTTCGCGGGAGCCGGGTCGGGGAAAACGCGCGTACTTACGCACCGCATCGCCTATCTGCTCAATAAAAAGAAAGTTTTCCCGGATCGCATCCTTGCCGTGACGTTCACGAACAAGGCCGCCGGCGAGATGAAATCGCGCCTCGAAGCGATGGTCGGCGCCCCGGCGCGCGATCTTTGGGTCGGCACGTTTCACGCGATGTGCGTGCGCATGCTGCGCCGCGACGGCAAGAAGATCGGCATCGCCAGCAACTTCGCGATCATGGACGATACCGATCAACGTCAGATCATCCGCGACATCTTGCACGATCTCGACATGGACGAACGTCAGGTCATACCGGGCGCGGCGCTCGGTGAGATCTCGAAAGCCAAGAACAATCTCTGGTCGCCCGACGAGTACGAAGAGAAACACCCCTCGTTCATCGG
>DASYOE010000307.1:0-4721 GCA_036008105.1 Candidatus Lustribacter sp.
CGTGTCGTCGTTCGCCGGCAGCGTGACCGGCTTGCTCGTCGCGGCGACGCTGCATGGTCTCGTGGCCGGCGCGGCGATCGCCGTCGCGCTGCTCGCCGGAAGCGCGGTCGCGCTCCTTCACTTGCGCACGCTGCCGTGGGCCGCCCTGCGGCCGTCCGCGTTGCGCGTGACGGCGCCGATGGCGACGATCCTGATCTCGCGCGCGGCGATCAACGTCGGCTTCTACACGCTGTTCGGCTTCTTGTTCTTCTTCGTGCGCGAATCGCTGCACGTCGCCGACGCGCGCACGACGACCGGCCTGTTGTTTCTCGCCTTCACGATCGCGGGCGAGGCCGGTGCCGCCCTCGCTGGACCGGCCGCCGACCGCTACGACAAGCGCGTGGTCATCAGCGCGGCGGCGGTTGCGATCGCGTTCGCGGTCGGGGCGTTCGCGTTCGCGCTGAATCTAGCCGTGGCGTTCGCCGCGGCGCTCGCATCGGGTTGCGCGTGGGGCGCGTTCTTCACCGCCGACTGGGCGATCGCGTACGCGGTCTTGCCGCGCGGGGCGATGGCGTCGGCGATGGGCGTGTGGAACCTCGCCGCGGCGGTCCCGCAGATCATCGCGCCGGCGCTCACCGCCCCCGTGGTCGGCGCGCTCGACGCGCAGCACCCGGGCTGGGGACCGCGCGCCGCGCTCTTACTGGTCGTGTTCGAATTCGTTCTCGGGGCCGCACTGCTGTGGCGCCTCCCGCCGTTGAAAAACCCTTCGTTGAAGAACGCTACATAGGCGCTCCGCCGGGTTTGCTGACGCTGACGAACTGGTAGCGATACGGATCCCAGCGCATGATCAACGTGGAGTCGACGCCCAGACCGCGTTGGCTGCCGTCGCGGAAGTCGTAGGTGCCGGTGATGCCGGTATACCCGTGCAAGTTTTCGATGTACGCGCGCAGCTGTACGGCGGTGGCGCTCGGTCCGAGTTTGCGGAGCGCGTCGATCACGATCATGGCCGGATCCCAGGCCATCCCGGTCTGGAAATCTTGCGGCATGCCGTTGTCCTTCATGCCTTTGGCGTAGGTTGCCATCGCGGCCGAGTCCGGGTGCGCGGCGCCTTCCACGTAGCCGACGCCCTGGAAGTACACGTCGGTCGGTACGAACGACGCGTACGACTTCATCTGCGCGATGATCATGTTGGCGCTGGTCGTCGCGATCGGGACGTCGAGGCCGACATCGGTGACGGCGTGCAGCGCGGTACCGAACGCCGTGCCGGGCGCCCAGAGAATGATCGCCTGCGGGTTGAGCCCCTTGATCTTCGCGACTTGGGCCGTCACGCTCGTGTCGGTAGCGCTGAAATGCTCGGCCGTCGCCAGCGACATGTCCTTGAATTCCGGCATTTGCAGCGCGCTGGCGATGTCGTGGTCGCCGATCTGGCCCGACGCGTCGGTGGTATTCAGCGTCGCGATCTTCTTCCAGCCGCGGCCGTGGAAATAGCGGATCGTCGCGACGATCAGATCGTGGCCGCTGACGCTGGCCGAGAACACGTAGCTGCCTTTGGTCGTCGGGATCACCGGCGAGAAGCAATAGTTCACCGGGCCGTTGTTGAGGTAGAGCGGGGTCGTTGCTTGACAGAGCGCGCCGAGCGAGGAGCCGAGCACGACCGCCGGATGCTTGGCGAGGATCGCTTGATGGATCTGGAGCGAGGTCTCCGGATTGCTCGTATCGTCGTGAAAGACGAAGTGCACCGGCCGCCCCTGAATGCCGCCCGCTTTGTTGACGATGCCCTCGAGAACTTGCAGTTCTTTCTGATGCGTCGTTCCGACGAAGGCGAACGTGCCGGTGATCGGCAGCACGACGTCGATGTCGTACGGATCGGCGGCGAAAGCTTTTTGGGCGGGGATGAGACACATCGCGGCGGCGAGCGCAAAGACGGTCAGTCGGCGCATGAACATGGGCGACCCCTCTCTCAATTGAGCCCGCTCAACGGGCGACGGTACTCTTGGGGAGCGCCTGAAATTGCCCTGCCGCTAAGGCTGCCAGCCGAGCAGCTTTCTTGCACGGGCGCAATCGACATAGTCGCGCTCCTCCGCAACGTTGAAAATGCCCGCCGCATCGCGCGTCACGGCCAGGACCGTCGCACGCGCCGCGGCATCGACGTGCACCGGCACGTTGCCCGACGGCGCATCGTTCCAAGTACCGGGGCCGTAGAACGAACCGAACCGTAGCACCGTGCCGATGAGCGGCGGCGATTCCAACACGAGCCGCTCCAGCGTGATGACCGAACCGCGCGTCTTCGGGTCGAGCGGGTCGCTCTCGACGTGCGGTTCCGGTCCGTCGGCATAGGCGAAGGCGATGCTCTGCGCGATGATGCGCTTCGCCCCGCATCCGAGCGCCGCGTCGACGAGATGCTGCGTTCCGTCAATGCGAATGCGGGCGTTGCGCTCCATTGCCGCGGGATTGCCGCGGTCGTCGCGCGAGTGCGGCAAATCCGTCAGTTGGTGGACGACGATCTCCGGCTGCAGCCGTGCGAGCGCAGCGCGCAGCCCGGCGGCATCGAACACGTCGCCGACCACGGCTTGCACGCCGAGCGCTTCGAGGTCGCCCGCCTTGGCCGGATCGCGCGTCAACGCCGACAGCGTGCAGCCCGCTTCGAGCAAGCGCGGCATCAGCCGCCGGCCGATCGCGCCGGTGGCCCCGGCGACGAACACGTTCACGGCGCTAGCCGCTCGCGTTTCCAGCCTGCCGCCGCACGCGTGTAGGCCAGCCGGTCGTGTGCGCGGTCGGGACGGCCTTGCCAAAATTCGATGCGGTGGGGCACGACGCGGTAGCCCCCCCAATGCGGTGGCCGCGGAACCTCGGCGTCCGCAAAGCGACGCTCGATCTCTGCCATCTTCTGCTCCAAGAACGCGCGCGTGGGAATGACCTCGCTTTGCGGTGATGCATGGGAGCTGACGCGGCTCCCGCGCGGGCGGCGCGCGAAATACGCATCGGACTCTTCGGCGCTCAACTTCTCGACGCGGCCCTCGATGCGTACCTGGCGCTCGAGCTCAGCCCAGAAAAAGAGCAGCGCCGCGGCCGGATTGCCGGCGATCTCGCGGCCCTTCTGTGACTGGTAGTTGGTGAAGAACACGAATCCGTGCTCGTTCCAGCCGCGCAACAACACGATCCGTGCGGATGGCTGCCCGCTCGCATCGACGGTGGCGAGCGTCATCGCATTGGCCTCGACTACGGGCGCCGTCAGCGCGTCGTGAATCCACGCGCGAAATTGGATGAACGGATCGTCCGCTGCCCGCGTTTCGTCGAGGGTAGCACGATCGTAGCTGTGGCGCCGTTCGAGCAGCGGATCGACGGTTGGATCGCTCACGGAAAACGCCCTAGTGCCAGCGCACCCAACGTCGCCCCGAATGCGAGCACGCCGGCGGCGACGGCGCACGGCACGGTGAGATCGACCCGGCGCTTCTCGACGATCGTCGAGCGCGCGAGGCTCCCCAGCTTCTCTTGTAGCGCGGCGGCATCGCCGACGCGGGCGTAGCTGCCGTTGCCCGAAGCGGCGATCGAGCGCAGCGCATCCTCATCCAGCTCCGCGTTCTCCTCGGTCCCGGGAATGAGCTGGCCGCTGCCGTTGGTGCCGATTCCGATGGTGAAGATCGAAATGCCCTGTGCGCCGATCTCGGACGCGACGGCGAGCGGATCGCTGCCCGCGTTGTTGACGCCGTCGGTCACGAGCACGATCGCGCGGCGTCCGCCCGGCGGTAACATGTGGGCCGCGGCCGCCAGCGCGTCCCCGATCGCGGTGCCGCCGTTGGGCTCGGGCAAGCGGCTGAGCGCGTCGCGCGCGACGTCGCGGTCGGCGCTGAGCGGGCCGAGCGGAAATGCCGCCGCACTGAACGCGACGAGTCCGATGCGCGTGCCGTCCGGGACGCCGTTGATGAACGTCAGCGCGGCTTCGCGCGACGCGTCCGAACGGGTCGGCGCAACGTCGGTCGACGCCATCGAGCCCGACGTGTCGATGCACAGCACGAGCGCGGCGTCGTGCACCGCGACCGTCGCCATGATGCTCGGCCGCGCCAACGCGCCGCCGGCGACGAGGATCGCCAGCACCCAAACTGCGGTGAAGAGCGCGGTCCACGGCGGCGCACGGCCGATCGCGCTTTCGAGAAAGGCGAGGTTCGAATACGTAAGCGCCGCCCCACGCGCGCGGCGATAACTCGCGATCGCAAGCGCCAAGAAGGCGGCGGCCACGAGCACCGCCAGCACGAAGAACAGCGGATGCGCGAAGGTCATCGCAGGCCGAAGGCGCGTTCGAGCGACGCCGTGCCGTCGGCTTCGTCGAGCGTTCCCAGGCGCCAGCGCGCGCGCTCAAAGCGTTCGCGAATGGCCGCGTCGCGCGCGGCACTCGCGCGGCGATAGCGTTCGCGCGCCCGCGGTCCGATGAACACGCGGCGCGTGCGGCCGCTCTCGGCATCACGCATGCGCACGAAACCCCGCAGGGGCAAACCTTCGATCCACGGATCGCGCGCCAGCAGCACGGTCGCGTCGAAACGCCGGCCGATCCGCAGCAGCACGTCGTCGAACGCACCGTCCGCCGTTACGTCGAGGCCGTCGGTGATCAGCAGAAACGAACTGCCCTGCGGCAACGCGCGCACGGCCAGCTCCAGCGAGCGGCGCAAATCGAACGGCCCGGCGGCGCGCACGTCAACCGTCGCGCGCCGGTCGCCGACGAGCCGTTCGTCGACAATGCGCCCGGC
>DASYOE010000308.1:0-1995 GCA_036008105.1 Candidatus Lustribacter sp.
CTTTGCCGCGCGCGTCGGCCAACGTGCCGACGACCGCATTGCCGATATCGCCGCCACCGCCGGCAATAGCTGCGATGATCGCACCGCTGTTGGTCATCGGCGTGATGCGCACGTCGAGCCCGGCGTCTTTGAAGAAGCCCATTTCCTCGGCGTAATAGACCTCGGCCGAACTGGCGGCCGGACGATTGATCAGGTTGACGACGGTCAACGGCGCGTCGGCCGCGCGGCCGGCCGATGAGACGCCGAAGCTCAGGGCGCCGGCAAGCAGCGCGCAGGCAAGATGTCGAAAGTAGTTCACCGCTGCGCTCTCCTGCTGTGAGGCCAGGCATCCCTCCCAGCCATTCCTATATCTGGTGTGACACGGTAGGTATCGAATGCGGATCGCTTCGCGGCAGTACAGCGACGAGCGACATCTGGCCGACATCGACGCCCTGCTGGTGCACAGTCCGGACGCGGTGGGGTTGCTCTTCGAACGCGCCTGCGCGCTGGAGGATCTGGGCTGGGACGAGGCCGCGATGCAGGGCTATCTGGCCGTGCTCAAGCGCGACCCGCACCACCTCGGCGCGCTGACCAATCTGGGCTTGATGGTGAGCGAGCGCGGCGATCCGGCGAGCGGGCGGGCCTTGTTCACGCAGGCGCTCACGCACCATCCGCGCGCGCCGATCGCGAACGTCAACCTGGGCCAGGCCCTGCTCGAGCAGGGCGAGGCCGTCAGCGCGGAAGCGCAGTTCAACGCCGCGCTCGCGGTCGATCCCGATTTCATGGCCGCGCACCACGGCTTAGCGCTCTTGTACGAACGGCTGGGTCAATCCGAGCGCGCCGAACGGCAGTGGGAGCGCGCGTTTGAGAAGCGCGCCGCGTGGACGCTGCCGTATGCCGGAACGGAGCCGCCGCTGCGCGTGCTCCTGCTCGTTTCGGCGCGCGGCGGCGACATCGTGACGCATCCGTTTCTCGACGATCGCATCATGCAGACCTCGATGTTCGTGCCGGAGGGCTTTCGCAACGGGACGGTGCTGCCGGAACACGATGTGGTGTTCAACAGCATCGGCGACGCCGATCGCTGCCGCAAGTCGCTGGAACGGGTGCCGGCCGTGCTCGCGCAAACGCATGCGCGGGTGATCAACGATCCGCAGCGCGTGCTGGCGACCGCGCGCAATCGAACCGCCGAACGCCTCGGCGCGATCGCCGGCGCGATCGTGCCGCGCACCGAACGCCTCGCCCGCAGCGCGATCGTGCCGGCGGAACTCGAACGGCGCGGCTGGACGTTTCCGTTATTATTGCGCGCACCGGGGTATCAAGCCGGCCGCTACTTCGAGCGCGTGGACGATCCCGGCGCGCTGGCCGCGGCGCTGGCTACGCTGCCGGGCGAGGAACTCTTCGCGATCGAATTCGTCGACACGCGCGCTGCCGACGATTGCGTGCGCAAGTATCGCGTGCTGTTCATCGACGGCCACATCTACCCCGTGCACTTGGCGATCTCCGGCGCTTGGAAGGTGCACTACTTCTCGGCCGATATGACGGAGCGGGCCGAACACCGGGCGGAAGAAGAGCGCTTCTTGCGCGACATGCGCGGCGTGCTCGGGCCCCAAGTGATGACGGTGCTCGAGGAGATCGAACGTGCGCTCGGGCTCGATTACGGCGGCGTCGACTTCGGTGTCGACGCGAGCGGACGGGTCGTCGTGTTCGAAGCCAACGCGACGATGGCCGTCTACGTCCCGCCGGCGGGCGAGATGTTCGCGTACCGCCGGCCGGCCTACGACGCGGTGATCGCGGCGGTGCGCGGCCTGATCGCGGCGCGGGCTGCCGCGCGGGCTACTTAACGTCGAGCGGGTCGGTCGAGCGCGGGTACGACGCGATCTCGACGTTGACGAACTTGCCGTTGCGGCGTTGGGTGCGGCGGATATAGACCGTTTGCACGATGTCGCGTGAATCGCGGCCGATCTCGAGCGGTCCGCGCGGGCTCTCGAACGCCATCCCGCGCAACAGCTGCATCGT
>DASYOE010000309.1:0-9117 GCA_036008105.1 Candidatus Lustribacter sp.
GCACCGAACGCCCCGAAGAGCACGTTGGTGACGGATCGGTTCATCGCTTTGCCCATGAGGAGCGTGAGCAGCGTTCCCGACGCGCCGACCAGCGCGCCCGAGATGATCAGCACGTTGTTGTCGAGGACGAAGCCGGTCATCGCGGCGGCGAGGCCGGTGAACGAGTTGAGCAGCGAGATCACGACCGGCATATCCGCGCCGCCGATCGGCAGCACGAACAGCACGCCCAGCACGAGCGCCAAACCGAGGGCAAGCTCGAAATGCAGCAGCGCGTCCGCGGCGTTGACGATCACCATGACCGCGTTGTAGAGGATCGCGATCAGGACGAGCGCGTTGACGACTTGCTGCGCCGGATAGGTGATGGGGCGGCCGGTCATCAGTTCCTGAAGCTTCAGAAACGCGATGATCGAACCGGAGAAGCTGATCGCACCGATGACCGCGGTGAGCATCGTCGCGATCGTGAAATCGAAGGTCAGCGGCGCGCCGTTGGCGGCCGCGAGCGTTTTCATCAGTTCGCCCATGGCGACGAGCGCCGCGGCCCCGCCGCCGCAGCCGTTGAAGATCGCGACCATTTGCGGCATCGCGGTCATCTTCACGGCACGGCCGGAATACACGCCGACCGCCGCACCGACGACGAGGCCGGCGATGATCACCGGCCACTGCACGATCCCTTGCGCGAACGTCGCGATGAGCGCGACGACCATGCCCGCCATCGAGAGCCGGTTGCCGAAGCGCGCGGTGCGCGGCGAGCTCATGTACTTCAGGCCGAGGATGAACAGGATCCCCGTAATCAGGTACGCCACGTTGTACCACGTCGCGTATTGCGGGGAGCCTGTCCCGAGCAACGTCGAGGGAGTTTCCACCTAGTCGTCCTTCTTTACGACGACGGGGCGCGGGCGGAACATCGCCAGCATCCGTTCGGTGACCGTGTAGCCGCCGAAGACGTTGAGCGACGCGAGAACGATGAGAATGAAACCGACCACGGGTCCGAGCGGCGCGAAGCTCAGGCCCGCGACGAGCACCGCACCGACCAGCACGATGCCGTGGATCGCGTTGGTCGCCGACATCAACGGCGTGTGCAGCGTGCTCGGCACGCGGCCGATGACCTCCACGCCGACGAACACGGCCAGGATGAAGACGGTGATCTCCGTCAGCAGATGATCGGTCACTATGCGCTTCCCTTCGCGAGTGCGTCGAGCGTCGGCTTGTGCACGATCTCGCCGTTGTGGACGAGCGTGGTTCCGGCGATGATCTCGTCGGTCATGTCGAGCGCGATCGCGGCATCCTTGATGAAGTACTCCAGCAGCGTCTGGACGTTCTTCGAGTACAGCTGACTGGCATCGGTTGCAACGGTCGACGGCAAGTTCGTCGTGCCGACGATCGTCACACCGTTCGGACTCTGGATCGTTTCGCCGGTCACGGTGAGCTCGCAGTTGCCGCCGGTTTCCGCCGCCAAGTCGACGATCACGCTGCCCGGCGCCATCGCTGCGACCGCTTCTTTCGTGATCAGGATCGGCGCCCGCCGGCCCGGCACGGCGGCGGTCGTGATCACGACGTCGGCCGCGCCGATCGCTTTGATCATGCCGAGCCGCTGCTTTTCGAGTGCTTCGGCCGAGAGCTCGCGGGCGTAGCCGCCCGTTCCCTCGCCGCTCTCGCCGACGTCGATCTCCAAGAATTTCGCGCCGAGCGACTGCACTTGTTCTTTCACGACCGGCCGCGTGTCGTACGCCGTGACGACCGCACCCAAGCGGCGGCACGTTGCGATCGCCTGCAACCCCGCCACGCCCGCGCCGATGATCAGCGCCTTGGCGGGCTTGATCGTTCCGGCGGCCGTCGTCAGCATCGGAAAGAATTTCGGCAGCGTGTTGGCGGCGATCAGCGCGGCTTTGTAGCCGCCGATGTTCGCTTGCGAAGACAGCGCGTCCATCGCTTGGGCCTTGGTGGTGCGCGGGATCGCGTCCATACTGAGCGCGGTTAGCCCGGCGTTGGCGTAGCGCTCGACCGAGCGCGGATCGCCGAGCGGCGCGAGAAAGCCGACCACGATCGCGCCACGCTTGAGGCCGGGCAGTTCGGCATCGGACGGACGGTTGACGCGCACCACGATATCGGCATCGGCAACGGTGGCCGCGTCGTCGGCGGCGATCGTCGCGCCGGCGGCGGCGTATGCTTCATCGAGGAAGCCCGCCTCACGCCCGGCGTCGTGCTCGATCGTAACGGTGATCCCGGCCTTGACGAATTTTCCGGCGGTCTCCGGCACCAGCGCGACGCGGCGCTCCCCCGGGACCCGCTCGCGCGGAACGGCGATTTTCATGACCAAATCTGAATCGAGCTTTGGGCGTCCGGTCCCTTCGCGGAACCTCGATTCCCGATGTATCGATGGAGCCTTAAGCGTTAAGAGCGTCAAAAATGATGTGGTGGGAATGCCAACCACCTGGCACAACAAAAACCTAGAATATTGTGGTGATTCGGCGCCAGGGTTATCGGTTTTTGCTGAAGCCGACCTCATCCGAGGAAGCCCTGCTGCGTCAATTTCTCGGCTGCTCTCGCTTCGTCTGGAACGCCATCATTGCTGAGAATGATGCTCGCTTCGAGCTGGGCGATCCGCTGCCGCTTTATCTACCGAAGATCGGTTGGGTCGCATTCCGCGTTAGTAAACGAACCCGCACGATCGAAGGTAAGGTAAAGAGCGTCACCGTCCGACTCGAATCGGGACGATGGTACGTAGCGTTTCTAACCGAGCGCGAAGTATCTGAAAAGAATCATCCGCGACCTGATGAAATAGTCGGCATCGACGTTGGGGTCACGTGGTTTGCTGCACTGTCTGACGGTACATTCATTGATGGCCCGAACACTTTCAAAGTGAACGCAAAGCGGCTCGCATTCCTTCAACGTCGATGCTACTCGTCGACCCGCGCAATACGTCTAGGACATGCAGTGCTTGTGGTCACGTTGACGCTGAAAATCGGACAACGCAGGCGGCGTTCAGATGCGTTGCGTGCGGGCTTGCTCTCAACGCCGACACAAACGCTGCCAGGAACATACTAGGAAGGGCGGGATGCGCCCAGATCGCCTGTGGAGATTTGCCGTTGGGCGTGTCGGCGAAGCAGGAAGCGCCGTGCACCGCGTGAGCGGTGTTCTGCAGAGTCCCGTCCTTAGGGACGGGAGCACATCAAGCGATGCACATTGTCCGAATTACCTCGCCCGCGGCGAGCCGATCGAAGGCTTCGTTGAGCCCGTCCAGGCCGACGGTGCCGCTGAGCAGCCGCTCGACGGGCAATTTCCCGCTCCGCCAGAGGCCGATATATTTGGGGATGTCGCGCCGGGGAACCGCCGCGCCCATGAAGCTCCCCCGCAGCGTCCGTTCGGCGCCGACGAGCATTAGCGGCGCCAGCGGAACGGTCGCGGCCGGGTTCGTGATGCCGAGCGCGATCGCCGTGCCGCCGGGTGCGGTCGCCGCCAGCGCCGCCAACACGACGGGTGCGTGCGCGGTGGCCTCGATCGCCACGTCGACCCCGAGGATGCCCAGCGCTGCGTTTATTTGCGTACCCGGATCGCCTTCGTTGGGATCGATCGTGAGCGCGGCGCCGAGTTCGCGCGCGAGCGCGCGTTTGTTGGCGAGCGGATCGACCACGATGGCGGTCGCGCCCGCGCACACGGCGCCGAGCAACGCCATCAACCCGACGCCGCCGGCGCCGAAGATCGCGATCGTCATTCCGGGTCGCGCGTGCGCGACGTTGAACACGGCACCGAGTCCGGTCAGCGCGCCGCAGCTGAAGGCCGCCGCGAACTCCAGCGGCACGTCGGCCGGAATCTTCACCAGCGATTCTTGCGCGCATACCGTGCGCTCGGCGAACGCGGTGACGCCGAGGTGGTGGTACACCGGTTTGCCGTGAAGACGAAAGCGCGTTCCGCCGCGCAGCACGCCGCCGGCGCGATTCGCGGCGTGACCCGGAATGCAGAGCGCCGGTTTGCCGGCGACGCACATCGCGCACGCCCCGCACATCGCGACGAATGCAAACAGCACGTGATCGCCGGGCGCGACGTAGGTGACGCCCGCGCCGACCTCTTCGACGATCCCCGCCGCCTCGTGTCCGAGCGCGAGCGGCGTGTCCTTGGGCATCGTGCCGTTCAGGTTCGAGAGATCGGAGTGACACAGTCCGGCGCTCGCGATCTTGACCACGACCTCGCCCGGACCCGGGGAGTCGAACTCGAGTTCCTCGACCGTTAGGGGCCGGCTCTGCGCATACGGCTGCGGCAAGCCGAGCTCGTGCAGAACCGCGGCGCGCGTACGCACGTCAGAAGCGGGCGATCAGTTTCGCATCCGGCAACGCGGTCTTGTATGCCAAGATGCCCTGATTGATGAACTCGTTCTGCATGTCGGTCAGCGTCGTTTGATCGATGCGCAAGTCGGGTTTGAATTCGTAACGGTCGGTGGTCTTGATCAAGTCGGTCGTCTGGCCCGTGTACTTCGCCATCGCGGCGAGGTTCTCGGGCTTGAGGTAGCCGTCGCCCGCAACCTCCGCTGCGCCGCGGCGAAACGCTTTCAGCGCGGCGGTTGCCGACGGCGCGTCGTTGAGCAGCGTCGGTCCGAAGAAGATGCCGGTTCCGGCGATGCCGACCGGCACGCTGCCGATGATCTGCGCGAGTTTCTTTTCGGCGAACAGCGCGGTGAACGGAGCCGAGCAGAACATCGCATCGACGGCCTTGCGTTCGAGCGCGACTTCCTGGTCGGGCGCGGCGATGCTGACGGCTTGGATGTCCTTCATCGTGAGTCCGGACTTCCGTAGGATCAAGGCGACGTAGTACCCCGCCGTCGCGCCGGCGTTGCCGAGCCAGCCGATGGTCTTACCTTTGAGAGCGCTCGCGTCGTGGGCGCCCGCGTCGTAGAGGTCTTGGCGAATCATCAGCGCGGTCGGATGGCCCTTGGCCGGCTGGTAGCCGGTCGACGCGACGAACTTCACGTCGAGCGCGCGGTTGATCGCGTTGAAGAACGCCGCCGACAGCCCGGCGGTCGCGACGTCCATCTGGCTTTGAGCGACGAGCGCCATCGCGTCTTGTCCGGCCACGATCGGCGTAAGCGTCGCGTTGAAGCCGGCGTCGCGCAGAAAGCCGCGCTCTTGCGCGACGAACACCGGCGCGAAGAGCGTCGAGGGAACGTAGCCGATCGTCAGCGCTTTGCCGGTTTGCGCCGAGGCGAATTCCGGTGCGGCAGCCGCCGCGGCGAGGGCCGCGGCGCCGGCCACGAACTGTCGGCGACTCGTCATCTACTTCTTGGTCGGTCCGATCTTCAGGCTGTTGCGCAGGATGCCGATCTTCTCGATCTCGACTTCCATCACGTCGCCGTTCTTGAGGAACTCGGGCGGCGTGCGAGCGAAGCCCACGCCTTCCGGCGTTCCACTGGCGATGACGTCACCGGCTTCGAGCGTCAGTCCCGACGAAAGATTCGAAACGATTTTGGCGACGTTGAAGATCATTTTCGAGGTATTCGAGTGCTGTTTCTCCACGCCGTTGACGCGCAGCATGATCTCGAGCTTCTGCGGGTCGCCGATGTCGGCGGCGTCGACGATCCACGGCCCGATCGGGCAGGTGTGGTCGAGCGATTTGCCTTTGAACCACTGCTGGTGCGAGCGTTGCAGATCGCGCGCGGTAACGTCGTTGAGGCAGCTGTAGCCGAAGACTTTCGAGAGCGCATCCCCTTCGGAGACGTCGCGGCAGGTCGTGCCGATGACCACGGCCAGCTCGGCTTCCCAATCGTATTGCGGTGAGATGTCGCTCGAAAGTTCGAGCGCTTCTTCGGGATCGGCGATGGCCGTCGGCGCCTTGGTGAAGTACGTCGGCACGTCGGGAAGATTCAACGCCTGACCGAGCGCTTTGGCGCCTTCTTCGGCGTGCGCGAGGTAGTTGCGGCCGACGCAGAAGACGTTCTTGTGCGGGTGCAGCGGCGCGTGCAGCTTCACGCCCTTGGCGGAAATCGCGGCGCCGAGTTTGGCGACGGCGGCTTTGCGGTCGGCGGGTGACATCCGCACGAACGCATCGAGTGAGGGGACATCCGCGGCGAAGGGGCGGATCGAATCGCCCTCAATCACGCCCGGGCGCGGTTTACCGGACGCATCGGAAAAGGAAACGTAACGCATAGGCACGGCGTTGTCGCCCGGAGCGCAGGTTTCCCTGCGAACCCGACGTAGGCTCCTGCGTGCAGAACACCCCGCTTCGCTACCCCGACGCCGACTTGCGGGTCCACCCGCCGCGCTCTGCGCGCGAGCAACTGGGCGGCATCTACTTTCTGGCCCGGACCATCGACAAAACGCGGGCCAAGATCCAGGGCACGCTCGGCCCGTACAAGATTCAGCCCGGCATCTCGGGCTACGTGTTCGAGTGGCTCGGAATCACCGAAGAACAGTTCACCGAGGCCGTGCGCGGCGCATCGTCCGATGAGGACGTCGTCGCGTGGGTGCACGCCAACACGGATCCCGCCAAGTATCCCGGCCTCAACGAGATGCTGGTGAATCGCGGCCTGACCGACCCCGAGCGCCGTAAGACGTTTCTGGACGCCTACCCGATCCTCGTCGAGCGGCCGGCGCTGACGAATTGGTTCGAGATCTTCGAGATCGACGACAAGTGGATGTACGAGCCGGAAAACCGCACCAAACCCGCCGGAGCCGCCCCCGCGAAATAAACTTACTCTTCGTCTATCACGTTGCCTGAGGTTGGGCGGCGCGTGAGGTGCCAGAAGTCGCAGTAGCGGCAGTGGTACGTGAAGAGCTTCATGCCGTTCATTGCGGCGACGGCGCGTGCCTCAGCTTCGCTGGCGTACGGCTGCTTTGATGTGCACGAACGCTCGACGTCGCGGTCGAGCGCCGGATCCGCGCCGCTGCGCGTTCTGATGAAGAAGTCCATCAGCGATTCCTCGGGGCCGCGCTTCTTGCTCCGGCCGCGTGGGCTCATGGCGCCGGCGACTTCAGTATCTGCCCGAGGCCGGGCAACTTCACGGTTCCGGTCGGTTGCGGTCCCGGCGTCATCGCGGCCGGACGCTCGGGCGCCGGCGTCGCCGTCTTGGCATGTTTTTGCACGTCCTCGACCATCTTGTTGACCGCGCCCTCTTCGTTCGGGTTCACGCCGCCCGCCTTGATCAACGCGACGTCACGATGGACGCGCTCCGTCTTCGGATTGTAATCGTACGTCAGCTTGTACGTGCCGGAGATCGCCTTCCCGTCGGGTGTGCGAATGAACGCTTGCAGCGCGTTGCCCGCCGTGTGCAGATTGTAATCGCGGTCTTTCGACGGCTTGCCGGAGACGATGTGCGTCACCTGACCGAGCTTGTTGACCGCAACGATGAACTCGGTGTGCAACGGCACCTTCGGCAGCAGCGACTTCGGCTGCACCTTGGTGAGGTCGACGCGAACCGGCGTCGGGAACGGTGCGGGCGTAGCCGCCAGCAGCGCGAACGCCGCCGCCGTTATGCAGAACGCGGCCCGCGCGTACGCGCGCATCAGTTGCGTGAGAGTGCCGCGAAGGCGTGGCCGCAGGTCGCGCAGGCCACGATCACCTGGAACGTCGCACCGGCGACCTTCACGTCGCGCGAGACGCGCGTGCGGTCGTCGCTGCCGCACGAGCGGCAGGGTGCGTTGGTGGAGTTCCGTTTGGGGCGCTCTTCGTCCACGTTTTCGGCCTTCTTCCTGACTGCAGGACGCGCCTTTGCGCGCAACGGGACGCGCCTTTAGGGCCGCCGAAACCAAATCGCGAATGTGGAAACGCACGCTTCTGGTGCCGGCGCTTGCTCTCGCGCTCGGCGCTTGCGAGGCACCAGCGCTCGCGGCTTCGCCCATCGCGGGGATCGGTGACGTTCGCGTTCTCAACGTACGTTTTGTTCCCAGCACGGAGACGGGGTCGGGCCTTGCAGCAACCAGCCTGACCTACGTGGTCGCGACGGTCGAACTGACCAACGATACGCCGCGCGACTTCACCCCGCAGGTCAGCCGTTTCTTCCTCACCGCGCCCCGCAACCAGCGCTACCAAGGGATCGACACCGGCTCGACCGCGCTGGCCGGCGTGTCCAACGCACACCGCACGCTCAAGTCCGGCGACAAACGCACCTACACGGTCGGATTCCGGTCGTCCGATCCCGTCGTCACGGGGACGATTAGCTACGAACCGTAGGCTTGCCGCAGCGCTGGCGGTGCTGCTGCTCCTGATGTGCGCCGCCGCCTTCCCGGCGCGCGCCGCGCGTCCGCTGCTGGATTCGGGCAAGTGGGACAACTACTTCGCGCTGTTCGCGCGCAATGCGGCGGTGCCGTGGAAACGCATCACGCTGCGGCTCGACACCTACAGCGGCGCCGCCGTCGACTTTGCGGCCTACGACGTCGATCCGGCCGACGTGCTCGTCGCCGGTGCCAACGCGCGTCCGCGCGCGATCGACACATCGCACCTCAAGCCGGTCGTGCGCTGGCGCTTCACGCCGCCTCCCGGGCTGACGTTCGCGTCGAACGACGTCGAGGTTCCGCTGCTCAACCACGAAGGCTTCTACGTTGTCGAAGCGCGCCGCGGAACCGCCGTGCAGCAGGTGTGGATCAACCTGTCGCGGGTCGGTTTGCTCACCAAAGAATCGCCGGGCGGAGCGATCATCTATGGGGCGGATCTCGGCACCGGTCACGCGTTGCGCGCCATGCGCGTCACCTATCTCGTCGCGACGCACTTCGTCTACGATCTCACCGACGTGCACGGCATCTCGCGCGTGCCGGCCCACGCCGTGTTCGCGCTCGCGGAGTGGGGCAGCAGCAAAGCCTTCGTCTCGCTGTTCCCGCAATCACCGCCGCCGGCCGCGGTGCTCGGCGTGCGCGCCGACCGTCCGTCGGCGAGCGCGGGTGAGAGCGTGCGCGTCGTCGGATTCGTGCGCCGCCGCAACGGCAACGTCTACCGTCCGGCCACCGGCGACGTGGCGTTGAGCGTCGTCAGCGACGGCAAGATGCTCGCGTCCGCGAGCGCGCCGCTCGATGCCGCCGGTGCGTTCACGGCAGGGCTCGAGCTTCCGGCGAGCGCGCCCGCCGGCGACGCCGTCATCCTTGCGGCGGCGGAAGGTGCGAGTGCCGGAGCGACGATCCACATCGACGGCGCCGGCGA
>DASYOE010000310.1:0-12933 GCA_036008105.1 Candidatus Lustribacter sp.
AAAACCGGCAGCTCGCCCCGTATCCGGTCGGCAGCGGCCCCGAGGGCCGGGCGCGGCTCGAACTCGCGCTGCGCAGTTGCCGCCTCTGCACGCGTTACATCGCCGATACCGACACGGTCCTCCTCGGCCTGCGCTAACGCCGACGGTTCGTCCACACGACGCTACTGACGTCGACCGGTGCCGTGACGAGTTTCTCGTTCACCCAGAACTGCTGGATACGCGCGAGCGAATCGAAGTTGATCTCGCCGTGTAGCGACGGATAGGCCGGGCCCTGGAAGCTGCGCAGGAGGTCGGGCGCGAGCGTGGACCACTTCGCGGCCTCGGCCAGCAGCGCGGGGGTCCACTTGCCGTTGCTCCTGAGAACGTCGTCGTTGCCGCGCACGTACGCGCGGAGAAAGCGCGCGATCAGTTCGGGATGCTCTTTGGCAAATTTTGCCGAGGCGCCGACGTACTCGAGCTGGTACCATGGCGCGATGCCGGCGAACGACACCCAACGGTGACCGACGCCGGACGTTTCGAGCTGACTCGCTTGCGGCTCGGGCGCACCGATGACATCCACGGCTTTATTGCGCAGCGCTTCCAGCCAGCTATCGACGGTGCGAAAGCGCTCGCTGATCCGCACGTCCGCCGTCGTCAAGCCGCCGACACGAATCGTTTCCTTTAAGAGAAAGTCGATCGGCGAACCGTTGTTGGCACCGTCGACGACTTTGCCTTTCAAATCCGCCGGCTGCACGATGGTCTTCGCATCCCAGAGATCTTGCCGTACGATCAACCACGACGGGTCGTGCCAACCGGGCTTGCTGCCGGTCTGCGTGGCCAGCAGAACGACGTCGAAGCCGCCGCTGAACTGGTTGAAGAACGCCGGGCTCGGATTGACGGTGCCGAGATCGTACTCGCCGCGCGCGAGCATCGGCAAGAACAGCGTCGACGAACCGCTGAACGGCGTGATCTGAAGATCGATGCCCTCGTCTTTGAAAAACCCCATGTCGAAGGCGTGCAGGAGAGGCAAGTGCGTGTAGAACGTCTCATCGAAGATCATCCGCACTGCCACGGGCGCCGCCGCGGCGGGACGCAGCGCCAACCCCGCCGGTGCCGCGAAGCCGAGAGACAGAGCTTGCGCGCGATTCATGCGACCTCCGATTCAGACGCCGGGGTCCGGTTCCTTGCACGAAATGTGCTATGGTGGCGGGAGATGCGAAATTGGATCACGGGCGCCGTCGTCTTTGCCGGCGCGTATCTGGTGTGGATCGTCTTAGCCGGCGCACTGCCGGCGCTGGTCCTCCTCTTCACCGGGGTCTTGCTGGCCAGCGGTTTACGGCCGCTCGTCCGGCAACTCCAAGGGCGCATGCCGTTCGGAGCCGCGGTCGGCGCGGCGTTCGGCGCGCTCGTCGTCGTCGTCGCGATCATCTCGTTCGTTCTGCTCGCACCGCTGGGTGCGGAAAGCGAACGTCTACTCTCCGCCGTCCCCGGCTACGTCACCAGCTTGCAGGCGCAGTTGGCCGCGCTCGAGAGCGTGATTCGCAACGACGCGATGGCGACGCAGGTCGCCGGGATGCTCAGCAGCAGCGCCGGCGCGGCCGTCACCGTCATCGGCTCGCATCTGCTCGGGGGACCGGCGTTCATTGCAACGCTGATCGGCAACTCCGTCCTGATCGTTCTGTTGGCGGTCGGCTGGGCGCTTACCGCCGATGAACTGCGCGCGTTCGTGTTGAGCCTGTGCGGACCGGCAGCCAAAAAAGATTGGGAAAAAGCGTTCGGCATTATCGGCGTGCGCTTGAGCGCGTACGTTCAAGGGATCGTGCTCAACGGCGCGGTCGTCGGCGTCGCGACCGGGGCCGCGCTCGGGTTCCTCGGCACGCCGTACGCGTTGCTGCTGGCATTCGTCGTGGCTATTCTGCAAGCGATTCCGATGGTCGGGGCGGTTCTGTCGGGACCGGTCGTCCTGCTCGTCGTGCTTGCCGCCAGCGGATGGACGAAGATGCTCGTCATGCTGGGCATCTTTGCGGCCATTCAGCTCGTCGACCAAAACGTGCTCTCGCCGATCATCTTCGGAAACCGCGTTCAGTTGAGCTTCCTGCTGATCATCTTCTCGACCGTCGTGGGCGGCATGCTGCTCGGCGTCGCGGGCGCGTTCTTAGCCGTGCCCGCTGCTGCGGTCGTTCAGGTCATCGTCGTCGAGATCATCGCGCCGGCGCTGCGCGCAGGCCACCACCGGAAAACCTAGCAAGCGGCGCTTGCTCGGCGTAATGCGCCCGCGTTGCGGGTAGAACGCCTGCATGAACGACCCGATCACGATCCTAATGAACGAACATAAGGCCGTAAAAGAGCGCTTCGGCGTGCTGCTGAACGCCACCGGCTCCGAGCGTGCCGACGTCCTCGATGAAATCAAGGGAATGCTCGCCATGCACAACGCGACGGAAGAAAACGTCATCTATCCCGCGGTCCACTCGATCGCCCAGCGACCGATGCACGCGCGCACGCTCTATCACGAGCAAGATGACGCCGAAGTCGCCCTGTGGGAATTGGCGAAGCTCGATCCCGGCGATCCGGAGTTCGTGCGCAAGGGAACGGAACTCCGCGACGCGCTGCTCGCTCACGTCGAGCGCGAAGAAGGCTCGGAATTCAAAGCGCTGCGCGAAGCCATGACGGCGAAACAGGCCGATCAACTCGCCGGCGATTTCCAATCGTTCCGCGCAACGCTCAAGGGGGAACGGCCGGCGGCCGTCTCCCGCTAGCGGCCGAACGCGGCGGGGCTGAACAGCTCCGTCGCCGGGTAGCGCGCTTTGATGGCGCCGTACCGGGCGGCGGTGTCGATCAGCGGCTGGATCACGCCGGGGTCGAGCTTATCGGAGAACACGGCCCGGGCCATGGTCTTCACCGTGCCCGGGTCGATCCCGGAGAACGCGGCGATGAGGCTCGCGGTTTGGTCGTGGTGCGCGTTGGCATACATACCGGCGCGCTCGACGACCTGGCCGAACTTGCGCACGACGACGGGGTTCTGCTGCGCCCACGTTATCTCGCTCACCCAAGCGGAGATCATCAACGGGCTGGCGACGCTCTGCACCGGCCGCCCGATGCTGCGATACTTTCCGGTCGCCAGATCCTGGCTGAGAACTGGGTTTGCCAGCGCTCCGGCCGCGATGCGATTGGTGTCGAGAGCGAGCCCAACGGCGGCCGACGGTTCTTCCACGAACGACACGTCTTTCGAGTTGCCGCCGTTCTTGTCGATCCAGGCCTGCGCCGACAAGGCTTGCATGTCGTTGAGCGCGGGAACCGCGACGATCTTGCCGCTCAGGTCGCGCGCGGTAAAGATGTTCGAATCCTTGCGCACCAGCACGCCGCTGTTCAACACGTTCGCAAGCGACAGGCTGCAGGGCGCGATGATCGTGAGCGGCACGCCTCGAGCGTGGGCCAGGATGATGGCCAGCATGCTGACCTTTCCGACGTTCACCGCGCCACCGGCGATGGCCGCCGCCACCGCGGTGCCGTTGTTCAGACGATCGACGTGCACGGCCAGGCCCGCATCGTGGAACCAGCCGGCTTGGTCGGCGTAGAGCACCGGCGTGATGTCGTCATCGGCGGCGGACGCGACGAGGACCTCGGCCGGCGTCGTGTTATCGTCGGCGCGCGCGGCGGCCGACGAGACAAAGGCCACGCCCGCGAACGTGGCGTCGCGCAGGAAGCGCGCCCGGCCGAGTTTACGCGTTGACCATCTCGCGTTCTGCGTTCGCGGCACCAACGATGTCGAAGATCGGCAAGCCGAAGACCACCAGCTCGAGACCACTCTCGCTTTCGACGCGCGCGACCGCACCCGGATCGACCTTGATCGACGTGTGCAGGCCGGCCCGCGTGCCGTCGACCACGCCCGACCCGCTCAGCACGACGCACGCCTGCGTGCCGCCGCGCGGCCCGACCGACGTAACGGCGCCCGGCTCGACGCGGATCATTTCGACCGCGACGTGACGTTCCGTGAAGTCGCCCAACGGTTTGATCGACACGCCCGGGCTGCCCGGAACGGGTTGCCATTCGTAGCTCTCGGGGCGCATGACGATCTGGTCGCTGTAGCGCGGTTTCGGATACGCGATCTTGCGCCGGTAGTGATGCTCCCACATCGCCTCAAACGCGTCTTGCGGTTTGCGTTTGTCACCCGCGGTCCGGTGCCAGTACAAGCCTTTTTCAAAGGTGCCGGCAGCTTCGAGCGCTTCGGTCGCCGCGCGCATTTGGACGGAGCTCATAAACCCCGTGCCGCTCGCGCCGCCGAACTGCACGGTGATGCCGGAGGTCCCGACGTCGCGCTCGTCCACCGTCGGCCCGTAGTGCAGGCCCTCGGGAAAATATCCGATCTGACCGGCTTCGATCCAGCGCCGCGGCCCGTAGCTCACGCGCCCGGCCAGCGGCATGCGGATTTGATCGAAGTTGTGACGGTGCCGCGGCTGGCTTTCGGTTCCGCCCAATCCCCGGTTGAAGGTCAAGCGGAAATTATCGAGCGCACCTTCGCGTCCACGCAGCGGCGTCTTTATTTCGATGTGGTATTCCCGGTGGGTCCCGAGCGAGCCCCACGGCACATCGTCGAACGGAACGACCTCGACCGTTGCCATCACTACCCCTTCAGCAGGTACTAGGGTCGCTACCTTGCATTATTTCGCCTATGCTGACCGAAGCCCAAAATAAGCTCCTGACCGAGACCAGTCCGGGGACCGCGTGCGGCGACTTCATGCGCCGCTACTGGCAGCCGGTCGCGCTGTCGGCGGAACTCGAACTAGACACGCCCATTCCCGTGCGGGTCATGAGCGAGAACCTCGTCCTCTTCCGCGACGCCGACGGGAAGCCGGGGCTGATCGAGCGCCGCTGCCCGCACCGCGGCATGGATCTCAGCTACGGCCGCATCGAACCCAACGGCTTGCGGTGCCTCTACCACGGCTGGGTCTTCGCCAAGACCGGTCAGTGCCTCGAGCAGCCGAACGAACCGGCTTCGAGTACGTTTAAAGACCGCATCCATCACCGCGGTTACCCGTGCACCGAAGCCGGCGGTCTCGTGCTCGCCTATATGGGGCCCGGCACGCCGCCCGCGGTCCCGAAGATTCCGTTTCTACTGGCCGATGCGTCGCACTCGAGCGTAACGAAGCGCTACCACGAGTGCAACTTCGTCCAAGCCAACGACATCGATCCCTCGCACCTGTCGTTCCTGCACCTGTTGTTCGACGACAAGATGGCCTACGGCCCGAGCAACCAGTACAATAGCCAAGATTCCGCACCGCAAACGCTGTGCGAAGAAACGCCCTTCGGGCTGCGCGCGTACTCGGTGCGGACGCTCAAGAGCGGTGAGAGTTACGTCCGCCTGACGAATTTCATCATGCCGAATATGCAGGCGTTTGTCGGCGCGCCGATCTTCAACCCGCGCGACCGGCGCCCGAACGACGACGACGGCTACTCGCTGCACTGGCACGTGCCGATCGACGACGAGCATCACTGGAAGTACGTCATTCACTACAGCGCGATCGGCCCGATCGACCACGAGTATCAGGACCGGATCCAGTCCGGCGAGGTCGACGATCAACTGCAACCGATCCGCACGTCGCAGAACCGCTACCTGCAAGACCGCCAGGAAATGAAAACGAAGACGTTCTCGGGCGTCGGGAACAGCTTCCAAGATCAGGACCGTATGGCGGTCGAATCGCAGGGCGCGATCTACAACCGCAGCTTCGAACATCTCGGTCAAGCCGACCGCCCGATGATCGAACAGCGCAAGATCATCTTTCGCGGCATCGAGGACGTGCGCGAAGGACGCGATCCGCTGATCCTGCGCGACGACGGCACGAACCCGTTCGAGGAGCTGGTGACGAAATCGGCTCGCATCGCCGCGGGCGTGCCCGTCCAAGGCTTCTGGCGCGGGGAAGTCGAGCTGGTCACGCCATAGCCCGCCGAGCCGGCGGCTGGGTGGCGCTCGCTCTGTGGGCGCTGCTGGCATTCCCACTGCCGTTGGCGGCACAGGTTCGCGTGCCCGCACCCGGGCCGACCTCGCTCACCGCCTACGGTATTCCCATCAAGCGCGTCGGGTCGTTCGACACGACCCCGATCATCTTTCGCGGCGTGCGGTTGTTCACGATCGCGGCACCCACCAACAACGACCCGACGGCCACCCCCTTCATCGTCGTCCGCCAAGAAATCCTCGAAAGCAACCTGCGAACGATCGTCCCGCAAGACGACCTGTCGCTACACCCGCCGACCTCCCGCTTCGACCCGCACACGTTTCGGGTCGAAACAAGTACCGAAAACGGCTACCCCACGATCTACGCGACCGACGGAACGCGCAAAGAGATCGTACCGATTCTCACCGTAACGCCGGCCGACGCAACGGTAAACGGCAAGGACGCGGGCACGCTCGCCCAGAGCTGGGCTACCATTCTCGCGGACGCCCTCACGCCCGCAATTCAGGCGGTGTCGCCCGAGGTGCGGGCGGCGGAGCTGCGCCAATTCCTCATCACCTTAGGACTGGCCATCCTCGCCACGTATTTGCTGACGCTCTTGCACCGCACGTGCAGGCGCCGCGTCCAGCAGCTTAGCGCGACCAGCGACGATGCGCAGGGGACCGCCGAAGGACTCCACTTGCTTTTCCGCCGGCGCCTCTACTCGACGGGGGACTGGCTCGCCAACGTCGGCATCGTCGTGCTCTGGGTTTGGATGGTGCTCTTCACGTTGGACTCGTTCTCGGGAACGCGGATGTTCGCGACCGATCTGCGCTCGAAGCTCGGTCAGATCGTCATCGCGATAACGACCATCGTCATCCTCAATCATTTGGTCGGATTGCTGCTAGCCAGCGCGACCGATGCGTGGCAGGTCAACCCGTTCGTTGCGCCCGACGTTCGCGCGCGTCTGCTGAAGCGCCGGCCGAGCATTCTGGCGGCAGCCGATAATCTCAAGAACATCGTCGCCTACCTGCTCGCGATCGCGGCGACGGTGTCGATCCTGCAGCTCAATTTCGAGTCGACGCTGACCATTGGGGCCGTGGCCGCGTTCGGCGTTTCGTTCGCCGCGCAGAGCATCATCAAAGACTACGTCAGCGGTTGGCTGATCCTCGTCGAGGACCAGTTCGCCATCGGCGACATCGTGACGATCGGCGCGGTCTTCGGTACGGTCGAGAACATGACGTTGCGAATCACGCAGCTTCGGGCCGAGGACGGCCGGCTCATCACGATCGCCAACGGGACGATTTCTCTGGTCGAGAACGCGACGCGTACGTGGGCCCGCGTCGACCTTCGCGTCGCCGTCGCGGTCGATTCCGACCTCCACGCGGCCAGCGCATCGCTGCAGAAGGCGCTCGACGGTCTGGCCGCCGACCCGCAGTTCGCGCCGGCCGTGCTGGAACCGCCGCAGGTCGTCGGCGTTGATTCGATTACGCCGGCTGGGATCGTCCTGCGCGCCTGGATCAAGGTCCACCCCTCGATGCGTGCCGCGATCATGCGCGAGGCGAACGCCCGCGTCGCGGAAGCGTTTCTCGCCGACGGCATCCGCCTTGCGGTTCCGCAGACCCACGTCATTCAGACGCCGGCGGCTGTGCCGCCGCTCAAGGAATGACCGCCGTCCCGCTCGCGCGGCGACGGCACCTCTGGTTCGCGCCGCTCGCTTCCGTCGTGGTGCTCGGAGCCTTGGCGCTCACTTCAGCGGAGCGCTATCGATTCGCGCATCAGACCGTGTTCACGGCGGAGTATACCGCAACCGTCCTCGTCGCAGCGGCTATTTGCTGGTTGGAACGGCCGGGTTCCAACGGTGCCCCACGCTGGGTGCTCGCGCTCGTGCCGATCATGCTGACCGCGATCGACATCGCTTCGCTCCTTCTGCTCGTATCGCTCGTCCGGCCCGGCGGTGCGCAGATCGTCGGTTGGAATTTACTCGTTACGGCCTTCGTCACGTGGGCGCTCAACGTCGCCACCTTCGCGCTATGGTATTGGCTCTTCGATTTTGCCTGGTTGCCCTTGGAAGCCGAACACGAGCTCGCGTTTCCCGGCCGCCACTCCGAAACGGATGGGATAAGTGCGTTCATCGATTACATCTACGTTGCGGTGAACACCAGCTTGGCGTTCAGCCCGACCGACGTTGCACCGGTAACGACGCGGATGCGCTTCGTCATGCTGTGTAATGCAACCATGGCCTTCGTTATCGTCGTGCTGGCCGCGGCCCGCGCCGTCAACGTGATGTAAGGGCCGGATCGATTAGGTCGCGGGCATCGAATGCGGCCGGGATCGCCTTGTACTTCGCACAGGTGTCGATCAACGGCTGCAGCAGCTTCGGGTCGACCGACGTCGCGCCGAGGATGCGCGGCATCGATGAAAAGACCGCCGCCGGCACGCCCGTGAACTTCGCCATGATATCGACCGTTTCGCTAAAGTGCCCGTTGACGTAGCGCGCCGACTCGCCGAGCGCCGCGCGGAAGTTGGCCACGGTCGCGCGGTTGGCCGCGGCGTAGTCCTTGGTCGCCATCCAGCCGGTGTACATGAAACGCGGCGCGATCGCGCCGTTGGGATCGCACAAGATGCGGACCTTGCCGCCGCTCACGGCTTCTTGGAGATCCGGATCGATCGTGCCGCCGGCGTCGATGCGGCCGGCATCGAGCGCCGCCGCCACCGCCGAGATCGGCAGCTCGACGAACTTGATCGTCGACGAGTCGCCGCCGTGGGCGTCGGCCCAGGCGCGCGTTCCGATCGTGTAGAGGTCGTTGATCGCCGAGACGGCGACGATCTTGCCGTTGAGATCGGCGCCGGTGCGGATCGGCGAGTCGGCCTTGACGATCACCGCCTCGTTCGCATCGCTGGCTTGATAGAGCCCGCCGGGCGCGACGATCACCACCGGCACGTTGTGCGCGAACGCGACGAGCATCGAGATCATGCTCGATTTGCCGAACTGGTAGCTGCCGCCGGCGACGCCCGCGGTAACGGCCGAACCGCTATGCTGGGCCTCGAGCTGCACGTCGAGGCCGTGACGCCGGAAGATGCCCTTTTCGACCGCCCACACGGCGGGCGTGATCGAGTCTTCGGGAACGCCCGCGATATGTACCGTCTCCAGTGATTGCGCCCGCCCAATGCTCGGCGTGGCGAGGGCCGCGGCGGTGAGGGCGAGCGCAGAGCGGCGTTTCATGGCGCGAACACCACGTCGGCGGCGCGGAATGACGGGATGCCGCCGTACTTGGCGGTCAGATCGATGACCGGCTGAACCTGTCCGAGGTCGAGCCGTTCGGCAAACACCGTGCGTAGCATCGTCTTCAACGTGTCCTCATTCAACTTGGCGTACTTCATCAAGATCGCACCGCTCTGCGCATGATTTCTATTCGACCAGGCGGCCGTTTTGGCGATTGCGCCCTGCAGCTTCGCGACGATCTCGCGGTGCGCTTGCGCCCAGGCCAATGTCGCGAACCAGCACGTGATCAGAAATGACGGCGCGATCGCATCGAACGGCGCGCCGATCGACCGGCCGGCGCTGCGCGCGGCGGTCGCGAACGGTTCGACGAACGCGCCGGCATCGATGCGTCCGCTGCGCAGGGCGACGATCATGTCGAGCGGACCGATCTCGGTGAACTGCACGCTCTCGGAGCGGCCGCCGTTCTTGTCGATCCACGCTTGCACGCCGTACTGCGGCAGGCCGCGCAGCGTGTTCACCGCGACCGTCTTGCCGTTGAGGTCGCTCGCGGTGCGATAGGCCGATCCGTTCGGAACGATCAACAGCGTCGACGGCGTGCGCGCCGTGTACAAACCACCCGGGCCGATGATCACGAACGGGATGCCCTTGGCGCGCGCCTGTACGATCGAAACGATGTTCGACACACCGACATCGAGCGCGCCGGCCGCGACGGCGGCCGAGATCGCGGCGCCGTTGGCGGCACCGCTTTGCAAGTCCACGTCGAGCCCGGCGGCCTTGAAAAAGCCGCCGTCGTACCCGTAATACGGCTCGGCGGCGGAATCGACCGGGGTCGTTTCCATGCGCACCGGAGCGGTTTGCGCAAGCGCCGGCACACCGGTCATCGCGGCCGCGGCGATCGTCGCACCGGCGCGAATGACCGCCGAGCGTTTCATCCCAGGCCCGCGATTCGCTGCAGCCATGCGATGACGGTCGGCAGCGTGTCCGGTCCGTAGCCCATGTGCCCGCCCGGAAAGAACCGCGCTTCCTTAGGCTTGCCGTGCTCGAGCAACACGATCATATCGTCCATCGGAACTTGTTCGTCATGACGTCCGTTAACCACCAGCATCGGCGGGTGCGGGTTGTCGAGCAGTCCTTGTTTCACGAGCGAGAATCCGGCGACGCGTTCGATGTACTCGTCGTACGTCGAGCCGCCGACGCTGCGCGCCCGCGCGGGTGCGAGGTCCATCAAATAACTGCCGGCTGATTTCGAGCGCTCGATCCAAGCCGGCGTAAAGAATTGATCGATGCCGCCGCCCCAGTTGACGGCACCGCACAAACGGTCGGCATACACGTGCGCGAGCTTCGTCGCCCAGTAGCCGCCGTACGACATCCCGACCACGATCACGCGCCGCGCGTCGAGATCCGTTTGCGCGGCGATCCAGTCGAACACCGGCACGAACTGCCGCTCCGCGTCGAGCGAACCGAGCACTGGCGCCTCGCCGACGCCCGGCATGTCGACGTTGATCGACGCGAAGCCGGCGGCGAGCATGCGCTCGTTGATGTCGTGGCGGTCTTCTTTCCACGTGTCGATCCCGCCCATGCGGATAACGACCGGCGCCGGCGCCGTTGCGCGCGGTCGCCGGACGTAGAAGATCAGCCGTTCACCTTCGCCCGGCTGTCCGGCAAAGGGCAGGTCGATCACCTCGACCGGCGGCGAAAAGAAACGGCCCGCCGCTCGGTAGTTGGTGACGGAGCGGCGATAGTTCTCGAATTTTGCCGGATGGTTGGGCGTCGGAAAGCGTCCGACGTGCAGCAACCCGTAGGCCGCAAAGTACGCGTCGCGCGCCGCGGCGGCGTCGCCGGCTGCCTCGCGTTCGCGCCCGCGCACCTCGAACGGCGCGGCGGCATCCGCCCACACCGCCGCCCAATGCGCGCCCTCGACGCTTTCGAGCCGGTCGATCGCGACGCGCGCCGCATCCGCATCGGCTGCGTGAAACGGCGCCTTGTGCGTGTTGAGCCGATCGGTGAGGTTCGCTTTGAAGTCGATCACGACACGGGCTCCAACAGCAGCTCTTTGGCCTGCGCCTTGGCGGCTTCACGAAAGTGTTTGCGAACGCGCGTCAGGCCGGCGTCGTGACCGTAGAGGTGTTCCTGTGCCGGCCACGCGGGCATCGTCGAGAGCGCGACGATATCCTGAGCGAGCACCGCGTCGACGAAACCGCGAATGCGCGCGCGAAACAGGAAGTGCCATAAGTCGCGTTGCCAGCCGCTGACCTTCCGCAGCCGCCAGACGTTGACGCGAGCGTGCCCTTCGTCGACCGGCGTGGTGTAGAAGATGATTCCCATGATGCCGCCCGGTCCGGCGTTTGGCGGCATCGGAATCTCGACGCGCGCGTACGTGCTGCTGCCGGCCAGCACGAATTCCATCCAATCGAGGTTCACGCCGCGCTGGCCCGCGCGGAAGACCTCGAACCCGCCCTCCTTCTCGACGACCTTCACCTCGTCGGTGCGCGGACCACGCGACTGCGTGTAGGTCTTCCCGTGTAGGAAAGGGCCGTGCATCGGATCGCACAGATTATCGAGCACGTAGCGATAGTCACCTTGCCACGTGTCGTAGTGCAGCACGCCGGTCCACTCGGGCGATACCAGTTCGTCGGGCAATTCGAGCGGCGGCGGCACCGGATGGCGCTCGTCACCGAAGTACGCCCAAATCGCCTGGTAGTGCTCGATGACCGGATAGTGACGAATGAGCGTCTTGCCCTCGAGCGGGCATCCCGGCAATCCCGGAACGAGTACGACTTTACCGTATTCGTCGACGCGTACGCCGTGATAGGCGCACGTCAGCGACCCCTCGTGGACCTCGCCGATCGACAGCGCCGCACCGCGATGCGGACAGCGGTCTTCCACCGCGTGCACGCGTCCGTTCTCATCGCGCCACAGCACCAGCGCCTCGCCGCAGCGTTTCACGCCGAGCGGCGTTTGGCCGACCTCGGCCGAGGCGGCGACGACATACCACTGGTTGCGTAACCCGTACGTCAGCAGATACTGCGCGCGCGCTTCAACGTCGTGTCCGTTCGCGGCGCTTCGCGCCGGCCGCAACGCTCGCGCGGCATCGTACTCGGGCGTGACGGTGCGCGCAATGTGCGATTTTGGCGGCACCGGTGCCAAGCGCGCCAGGTCGCTCGCGAGCGCGTCCGGCGTGCGGCCCACGCTGCGGGCAAGATCCGCCAGCTCCACGGCGCCGTTTCCGAGCGCCTCCATGAGCGCGGCAGCCAGCGCCGCTTCGTCTTCTTCCACCATCAGCATTCCCACCTAGTCGAGATCGCTGGACACCCAGTTCAGCGTGCTGCGTACCTGTTCTTCGAGCAAGTCCCAGATGCGTTGGCGGTACGCCGCGAATTCGGGCGTATTGCGCAATTCGATGGCGCGCGGGCGCGGTAAGTCGATCCGGATATCTTCAATGAAGCGACCCGGTGACGCGCTCATCACCAGAACCCGATCGGCCAAATAGACCGATTCATCGATGTCGTGGGTGATGAACAGGATCGACTTTTGCTCGCGCGCCCAGATGCGCAGTAACTCCACCCCCATCAAGGTGCGGATCTGCGCGTCGAGCGCCCCGAACGGCTCGTCCATCAGCAGAAGCTCGGGGCCGACGCTCAGCGCGCGGGCGATGCCGACCCGCTGTCGCATCCCGCCCGAGAGCTGGTGCGGGTAACTGTGCTCGAAGTCGCGCAGGCCGACCATGCCGATGTAGCGGCGCGCGATCTCGTGGCGTTCGGCCGCCGGCACGCCGCGAATTTCAACGCCTAGCTCGACGTT
>DASYOE010000311.1:0-12827 GCA_036008105.1 Candidatus Lustribacter sp.
GCCGTTGCGCACGCGCTCGGGCGGCTCTTTACGGCGCCGGTGTTTTGGGGTGCGGTCGGGGTCACGACGTTCACGACCGCGGTCGCCTACGCGATCGCCGTGAGCGCCGGAATCATCATGGGTTTCCTGATCGGCCGCTCACCGACGCTCACGGCGGCCTACCGCCCGGTGCTCTCCGGCCTCTTTGCGATTCCGCTGACGCTGATCTTCCCGCTCTTCGTCGTGATCTTCGGGCTCGGTCCGCCGTCGAAGATCGCGTTCGGCGCACTCTACGGCTTTTTCCCGATCGTGCTGAATACGATCGCCGGCTTCTCGGGCATCGATCCGCTCTTTCTGCGCGCGGCGCGCTCGCAAGGCGCGACGCGGCCGCAGCTCTTACGCCACATCTTTCTGCCCGGCGCGTGGCCGGTCGTGCTGTCCGGACTGCGGATCGGTTTCTTCATTACGTTCGCGTCGGTGCTCGGCGGCGAGACGCTCTCGTCGGCATCGGGCGTCGGGCATCAGATCGCTCACGAAGGCGACTTGCTCGAAAGCGCGCCGATGTTCGCCTGGATCGTCATCGTGCTCACGGTAACGGTGATCCTCAACCTCGCGCTGACGGTGGTCGAAAAACGTGCGGTCCGCAGTAGCTAGGCCGATGTCCGCCGCGGCGATCCGCTGGTGGACGATCGCCGCGCTGCTCGTACTGTGGGAAGTCGCCGCGCGGTTGTTCGGTGACCCCGCGTTCGTTGCGCCGCCCAGCGCCGTGTTGCGCGCGCTCGTGCCGACGGTGTTCGGCGATCCGAAGCTGACCGCGGCGCTCGGGATGGCGCTGCTGGAAATCGTGACGGCGTTCGTGCTGGCGGTCATCGCGGGCGCGACGGTGGGCATCGCGATCGGCATCACGACGCTCGGCCGGCGCAGCCTCTTTCCGTTCGTCCTGTTGCTGTTCGGGCTGCCGCAAGTCACCGTGCTGCCGTTGGTGATCCTGATCTTCGGGCTCGGTCCCGCCAGCCGCATCGCGTTCGGCTTCACGCACGGCGTGCTGCCGATTATCGTGACGACGGTGTCGGGTATGCGCGCCGTGAGCCCACTGCTGCTTTCGAGCGCGCGCTCGATGGGCGCCTCGCAGGCGCAAGTGCTGCGGCACATCATCTTTCCGACCATGGTGGCCAGCGTCTTCACCGGATTGCGGCTGGCGATGTCGCTGACGCTGCTCGGCGTCATCTTGGCCGAGCTGTTCGTTTCGTCGAACGGGATCGGCAACTACACGCAGATCTTCGCCGAGACCTTCAAACCGGCGTCGCTGTACTCGGTGATCCTGGTGTTGGCGCTGACGGCGGTCGTGCTCAACGAACTCGTGGCGCTGGTGGAAAAGCATTTCTCGCGCTGGAAGCAGGGCTGATGCCGAGCTGGCTGACGGCGAGCTACCTCGTGACCTGCGCCGAGAGCGAGATCGCCGCGCGAGCCGATGCGATCGCGTCGGAACAGAGCGTGGAGTGCCCGCTCGAAGCGATCGGCGAGCAACGCATTCTCGACGAGATCGTCGCGCGCGTCACCGCGATCGCGCCGGCCGGGCCGGGCCGCTTTCGCGTCGACGTCGCGATCGCCGCCCAAACGATCGGGACGAACCCGGTGCAGTTCGGCAACATGGTGTTCGGGAACGCGTCGCTGTGGGACGACGTGCAGTTCGCCGCGCTCGAGGTTCCGGACGACGTGCTCGCGCTCTTTCCCGGCCCGCGCCACGGCATCGCCGGTATTCGCGCGCTGCTCGATGCGCCGCAACGCGCGCTGACCAACGCCGCGATGAAACCGCAGGGCCTGCACGTGCCCGAGCTGGCCGCTCTCTGCCGGACGTTTGCGCTCGCCGGTGTCGACATCATCAAAGACGATCACGGCATCGACGACCAGCGCTACTCACCGTTCGCCGAACGAGTGCGCGCGTGTCAGGCGGCGATCGCCGAGGCGGTCAAGGCGACCGGCAAGCGCGCGTTGTACGCGCCGAACCTCATCGGCACGCCGCGCGTGCTGCGCGAACGCGCCCGGCTCGCGCGCGAAGAAGGGGTGCGCGCCGTGCTGGTCGCGCCGATGCTCGTCGGTTTGCCGGCCTTCCTCGATTTGGTCGAGGAGTTTCCGGACTTCGTGTACCTCGCCCACCCGTCGTTCGGCGGCGCGCGCAGCATCGCGCCCGAGCTGCTGTTCGGGCGGTTGATGCGCCTGTACGGCAGCGACGCGGTGATCTTCGTAAACGTCGGCGGCCGCTTCGGCTATACGCACGAAACATGCGCCGCGCTGGCCGCCGGTGCACGCGCGCCTTGGGGAGCGTTGCAAGCGACGCTCCCGGTCCCCGCCGGCGGCATGCGACTCGAACGCATCGAGGAGCTGCTCGATTTCTACGGTCCCGATACGATGCTGCTGATCGGCGGGAACCTCCTGATCGAGCGGGAGCGCATCCTCGAACGGACGCGGGAGTTCGTCGAGCGCGTTCACGCGCACCCATTTGTACGCTTCAGTACAGAAGGGCGGTCGCTTGAACCGCACGGGACGCCGCGGACGGGTTAGCGAGGGGCATACCTTGGGTAAGGATGCTTGCGATCCACGATTTGGATCGCCCAACATCCTAATCGGAGAAAGCTCTTGTGAAACGATTTAGTCTGGCTCTCGCGGCAACGCTAGCCGCTGCGGGCCTCGGCGCATCGTCACTGTCAGCCGAGCAAACGCATCTGCAAGGTAACACGGCCAGCTTGCAGCCCGTCCTCGTCGCTCAGGCGGTGCCGCCGGCCGATTTCGGTAACCCGCCGTCGGGCGAAGTGCCGATCCTCTTCAACGACCACCACGTCTACTCCAAACCCGATCGTCTCAAGGAGAATCGGGTTCTTGCTGCGCTCGTGCGGGGCAACGAAATCCTCGTTCCGCTGCGCTCGATGTTCGAACAGATGGGCGCAACCGTCGCGTACGATCCGGCAACGAAAACGGCCGACGTTTCGAAACCCGGTTCCGACGTCAAGGTGACGGTCGGTAAAGCCGAAGTCGTCATCAACGGCGAGACGCGTCCGCTCGACGTCCCACCCGAAATCTATAAGGGTTCGGTCGTCGTTCCGATTCGCGTTATTTCCGAAGGCATGGGCGCCTACGTCCAGTGGGTTCCCGATCGCAAAGTCGTCGTCGTCCGCTACGTAGCGGCCGCGCCGCCGACCCCGCCGCCGACGGCACCGCCGACCGCACCGCCGACGCCGCGTCCGGCTCCGCCGCCGCCGCCGCCGACCGCTGCACCGCCGCCGCCGCCGACGCCCACGCCGGCACCACCGGCCCACGTGTACGAGAAGTTCATCGTCGGCGACTACATCTTCAAGCCGAACGTCTACAACCAGTTGGCGAACGGAAACGGAGTCGCGACGTGGGGTCCGTCATTTGCGGGCCGCGCCGCGATCGAGTTCCCGCTCTTCAATCTGCCGTTCATGATTGAAGGCTACGGCGAACAGTACGCCTACACGCATCCGGGCGGCTACGGCATCCCGAATAACACGCCGTGCAACGGCATCGCAGCTCCGGCCGGCAACCCGGCTTGCGTTACGCCCATCGGCCCCGGTGGGGGCAGCCTCTGGGCGCAACAGTTCCAAGCGATCGACAGCGACGCCAGCCTGCGCGTCGGTCTGCAGGTGATAAACCCGCGGATCTACATCGCCGGCGCGTATCTGTGGACGTCGACCAATTACGGCTATCCGCGTATGGGCGGCTTCGGGTTCGGGCTCGAGAAACTGCCTGATCTCGACCGGCACTGGTCGCCGTTCGGAAGCATCTACTACTATCCGCAGGTATCGGGCAACTTCACCGACCCGACGAGCGGCATCGTGTACAACGTTCAGGACCGCTTCCTGCAATATCAAATCGGCCTGAACGCCAACCTCTTCCCGCTAGGCTCGACAAGCGGAATCTTCGTCGAGGCGGGCTGGATGGGGAACTACACCAGTAACAAGCAGTTCCTCCCCGGCAACGGGCAACACGCCGGCGCGTTCGCCGGTATCGGTATCCACTTCTAGGGTCTATCCCGAATCGGTCCCGGAGCGTCGCACGCCAAACGTGCGGCGCTCTTTTTTTTCGGGGCCGCGCAAGACAATGCGGGCGGGCCGCAAATCGGGGTGGCGTGAGCGATTACGAGACGACCACCGAGATCATCCATGCCGCCCAGCAGAACCTCGCGCCCGAGGTCTGGGACTACGTCACCGGCGGGACCGAGACGGAGACGACGATCCGCCGCAATCGCGAAGCGATCGAAGCGCTCGCGTTTCGCGCGCGCGTCCTGCGCAACGTCGCCTCGATCGATATGAGCACGTCGCTGCTCGGCACCCCGCTGCGCATGCCGTTCATGCTGGCGCCGGTCGGCGGACTGCAAGGCATCACGCCGGAGGGCGCGGCGGCCCAAGTGCGCGGGGCGTGCAAATTCGGCATCTTGCCGGTCGTCAGCTCGGTCTCACAGCCGTCGCTCGAAGAGAGCGCGGCCGCGGCGGACGGCGACAAGTGGTTCCAGCTCTACGTGCGCGGCGACCTCGACTGGATTCGCGCGATCCTCGACCGCGTGCGCGCGAGCGGCTTTCGCGCGCTCGTGCTCACGGTCGACACCGCGATTTACAGCAACCGCGAGCGGCAGAAGCTGCACCGCTTCGTGCCGCAGGGCCGCCGCGACATCGGCGGTGAGGATTTTCAAGCCGCGCTCGATTGGGACACGCTGGATCGCATTCGTGAGATCGCCGGCATGCCGGTCGTCGTCAAGGGCATTCAAACCGCCGAAGATGCCGAACTCGCGCTCGCGCACGGCGTTGCGGCGATCTGGGTTTCCAATCACGGCGGCCGTCAGCTCGACCACGCGATCGGCTCGCTCGACGTGCTGCCCGAAGTCGTCAACGTCGTGCAGCGCCGCGTGCCGGTGATCGTCGACGGCGGGTTCCAGCGCGGCACCGACATCATCAAGGGCATCGCCAGCGGCGCCGACGTCGTTGCGGCGGGTCGCATGCACGCGTGGGCCCTCGGCGCGGGTGGCGAACCAGCGCTCACGCGGATGCTCGAGATCGTCGAGTACGAAATGCGGACCTCGATGGGGTTATTGGGCGTGACGGCGCTCGCGCAATTGAACGCTTCGTACATGCGCCGCGCCGACGCGAGCATCGGCCGCGGGCCCTTCCCGCTCCTCGATCGTCTTACGAACGCGGAGCCGCAGCCCGTTCGCTGACCATGCGTTGCGCCGCGTCGACGATGCGCGCGATCGCCGCGCGCCGGTAGGCGAAGCGCTCGTCGTCGTCGGGCCAGTAGATCGCCATCGTCGCGTTCGCTTCGAAGACGAGCACGCTCCCGTCGCTGCCGAGCCCGAAGTCGACGCCGGCATAGTCCAGTTCGAGCGACCGCGCGATGGCCGACAACGCCGTCATGGCCCCGAGGCCCAAATGCGCGGTCATGTCGCTGAGGAAAGCTGCTTCCTCGGCGCGGTTGGCGTCGTCGTCGCGCATGTTCGCTGAGAAGTAGTGCACTTTCCAGCCCGGAGCGATCGCCAGATGGACCGGGTAGACCCCGCCGTCGACGAAGAGCGCACGATACTTGCGCACGTTACCGCCGGCGCCGCGTGCATCGAGGAACGCGATGACGAGCAGGTCGTCGCCGGGGAGCGTCGCGAGCGCATGCGGCAGATCGCCGGGCGACGCGACGCGCGCGAAGTGTTCGCCGCTATGATACCCGGGCGTGCGCAGCAGCAGCGGAAAGCGGAAGCCGCGCGCCGCAAGCGCGTCCGCGGTGATGCCCGCGCGCGCCAGCAATTCCGTCTGCGGTGCGATCACGCCGGGAATGGCGTTGAGCCGCGCGATCGCGTCGCGTCGCGTGCGTCGCACGGCTTCCGGTCGATTGAGCAACGGCCGCGCCGACGCCGCGGCGATTCGCTCGGCCGGCGCCAACGCGTCGCCGGCCCGCTCGGCATCGCCGATCGCGTTGAAGATCGCGTCGTGCGGGGGCAGCGGCGCGCCGTCGCGCCAGCTCTCCACCAGGAGCGACGTTGCTTCCACCCGGCGGTCGTCGAGCAGCTGCGAGGTGATGAGGTTGCCGCCGAGCGCGCTGAGCAGCACCAAGAGGCGAACCGGTTCGCCGCTGCCGCGATACGGCGTCGTGCGCACGATCGGTGCGGCGAACGCGCGCCGGCGATACGTTTCGGCCTCGGCATCGCCGAGCGCTTCGAGCAGGAGCGCCAAACCGAAGTTCGCCGTCGCGTTGGACGGCTCGAGTTCGAGCGCGCGCTCGTACGCGCGGCGCGCGGCGCGCGGATCGTCCGGCGCCAGCACGTTGCCGAGGTTGACGAACGCGTTCGCCTCGGCCGGGTGGTGGTGCGTCGCATATTCGTACAGGTTGCGCGCCTCGGGGCGCCGATTGTCGAGGTAGAACATCGTGCCGAGGTTCATCAGCGCGCCGAAATGCGTTGGTTCCGCGGCCAACACGTTCTGGTATGCGGCACGCGCGCGCGCGCGCCGGCCGAGTTCCTCGAGTAGACACGCGCGGGCGAAGCGCAGATCGACCGCGCCGGGATTCGCATTCAGCGCGGCGTCGATGCCGGCGAGGCTCTCTTCGGTGACGTTGCCCGCGCATACGACGCGGATCGCAAGCGACGCGGGCGGCGGGGACGCTCTCTGGGTCAGCGTCCGCCGCGACGCCGGTCGACGGTCACGACCGGATCGGAGTGTTCGGCGCACGTTTCGGTGCGCACGGTCGCCGGGCCGGCACCGACCGGTTCGATCGCAATGCACCCGCATTGGAACATCGCCACCAGGCGCAGTCCGTCGGTACCGTCGACGATCACTTCGAGGCGTGTATGTCCCGCGCCGATGCGGCGCGCGTAATGCGCGATCGTTCGAATGTCCGCTCGGCGGCGGGGCATCTCGCGGCGGTCGCGGCGCTCGCGGCGTTCCTCGGCCAACGCAGCCCCGAGGCTGACCGTGGACGCTGCAATACCGCGCCGGTCAGAACTCCGGCGGTCAAAGGTAAGCATGGGACGCTCACTATTCGCCCGGGAAACGCCGGGTCCTAGCGGGTATATGGGCGCGCATGTGGTGGCGCCCGCCGGTTCTGGCCGTCATATTCGCGCTCGCCGGCAGCGCGGCCGCGGCTTCGTCGTTTACGCTGGAAACGTCGGCCTTTCTCAACGGCGGCACGATGCCGCGTACCGACGCGGCCGCCGCCGATTCGTGTGCCGGCCGCAATCTCTCGCCCCCGCTGCACCTGACCGGTTTTCCGGCCGCGACGCGCAGCTTCGCCGTCGTTCTCTACGACACGGACGCGCACTTCGTCCACTGGGTAGCGTACGGCATCGCGCCGGCCACGGTAACGCTGGAACCGGGCTTCGGCTCCGACGCGACGGCCGCGTTCACCGGCGGCCGCAACGATGCGGGGACGACGCTCTACTTCGGGCCGTGTCCGCCGCGCGGAGACAAGCCGCACCACTACGTCTTCACCGCGTACGCGCTCGATCTCGCACCGGCGCGTTTGCAGCCGGGGCTCACGCGCAGCGCGTTCCTGAAAGCGATCGCCGGACACACGCTGGCGCAGGCCCAGATCACCGGAATGTATTCGCGCTGATGGATCTCGGGATTCGCGGGCGACTGGCCCTCGTCACCGGCGCCAGTTCGGGACTCGGCCGCGCGTGCGCGCTGGCGTTGGCGGCCGAAGGCGCGCGGCTCGCGCTGGGTGCGCGGCGCATGGAACTGCTCGAAGAGGTCGCGGCGCAGGCGCGCGCGGCCGGCAGTCCCGAAGCGCGCGCGTACGCGCTCGATCTCGCCGATCCGGCGTCGATCGACGCGCTGCTCGATGCGATGCGCGATGGACAAGGCGATGCCGAGATTCTGATCGCGAACAGCGGGCCGCCGAAAGCGGGTGCGGCCGCGAATCTCACCTTGGCCGATTGGGATGCAGCGTACGGGCCTACGATGCGTAGCCTGCTGCAACTCGTATACGCCGTGCTGCCGGCGATGCGCGAGCGCGGCTGGGGCCGCATCGTCAACCTGTCGTCGTCGGCGGTCAAAACGCCGATCCCGAACCTCGCGCTTTCCAACGCGTTCCGGGCCGGCTTGCTCGGCGCGCTCAAAACGCTCTCGCGCGAGGTCGCGGGCGACGGGGTGACGATCAACGTCATCGCCACCGGCAAAATCGAGACCGATCGCGCGCGTTCGTTCTATGCCGCGCCCGGGGCGTGGGAGAAGCAGCAGGCCGAAATCCCCTTCGGCCGCTTCGGCAAACCCGAAGAGTTCGCGCCGCTGGTCGCGTTCTTGTGCGGCGACGGCGCGCGCTACATCAGCGGAACGACGCTCGCGATCGACGGCGGGCTTTCGCCCACCCTCACTTAGGTCGCGGCCGGCTCGTCCTGCGGCAACGGACTGTTCTTGCCGCGGAACGTCGGGGTCGCCGGTCCCTCGGGCGTGGTGTCGCGGCCGTTGAGGACGAGCACCGCTCCGGCGACGCCGCCGGCCAGCGTCAGCGCGAGAAACCATGGGTCGCGCAACGCTTTGCGCAGGCCGAACAGCGCGTCGAGCGAGATCGCGCCGAAGTCGGCGGCGGCCAGCGCCAACGCGGCCGCGCTGTAGACGGCGGGCAGCTCGACGCCGCCTTTTTGGGCGAAGAAGCCCTTCGGCCAGTGAACGCTGGCCTGCGCGACGATCATGCCCGAGATCAGCATCGCCGGGCCGATCGGCCCGCCGAAGCCCAGGGCGATGAGCGCGCCGGCACCGATTTCGTTCCAGGCGGCGAGGGCGCCGTACGTTTCGCCCGGGCGGAAGCCGAGGCCGTGCATCATTTTTGCCGTGCCGGCCGGGCCGGGGCCCTCAAACCAGCCGAGGGCCTTCTGGGCGCCGTGCGCCGCAATACCGCCACCGGCGACCAAACGAGCGCCCAGTAGCGCCATATCGCGTATCATCTGCCGTCAAATCTACCCAGGTGGGGCTTGACTTGCAACTTCCCAGCGACTTTTGTGTTATGCTTCCTGTCACCAGACGTGGCCTGAGTGCCGGCCTGCTCTGGGGTCAAGTTGTCCGCGTGGTCTTGTTGAATCGACATCTCCAGGAACGGCGAGTTGAGTTGAACGGCACTTTAACGTAAATCCATCCTGGAGTCCAAGACCATGTATACAGACGAAACCCTCAACTGCGTTGATTGCAACGCACCTTTTACCTTTAGTGCGGGCGAACAAGAGTTCTTCGCAGCGAAGGGCTTCACGAACAAGCCGAATCGTTGCCCCGACTGCCGCGCGGCCCGCAAGGCCCAGCGTGCAGGCGCCGGCGGCGGCAGCTACTCCGGTGGCGGCGGCTACGGCGGCGGCGGCGCGCGTCCCCAACGCGAGATGTTCGAAGTGACGTGCAGCAACTGCGGCGGAAAGGCCACCGTGCCGTTCCAACCGCGCGGTGACAAACCGGTCTACTGCCGCGACTGCTTCCAGTCGCGCAGCGGTTCGTACCGCTAAGCTTCTCGCTTAACCGCGAAGCAATCAAACAGCCCGTTCACCTCGGTGAGCGGGCTGTTTTGTCTTGCCGAGCGAACACGTCGGCGTGACGGTTGAGGCGGATATGGTTGCGGCTGCGCTCAAGCGACACTTTGGGTTTGATGCGTTTCGCCCGCTGCAAGAAGCGATCGTCTCCGACGTGCTGGCGGGCCGCGACGTGTTTGCGTTGCTGCCGACCGGCGGCGGCAAGTCGTTGTGCTATCAACTGCCGGCGCTGCTGACGCCGGGCATCACGGTCGTGATCTCGCCGCTAATCGCGTTGATGAAAGATCAAGTCGACGCGCTGACGACGGCCGGCATCGCCGCGACGTATCTCAACTCGTCGCTCGAGTACGACCAGGTGCGCGAACGGATCGACGGGCTGCGGCGCGGTGCCTACCGGCTGCTCTACGTCGCGCCGGAGCGGTTGACGATCCCGTCGTTCGCCGCCGAACTTGCGACCTTGAACGTCACGCGGTTCGCGGTCGACGAGGCGCACTGCATCAGCGAATGGGGCCACGATTTCCGGCCCGACTACCGCCGCATTGCGGAGTTGCGCGAACGCTTTTCAAACGTGCCGTTCTTGGCCTTCACGGCCACGGCGACCGACCGCGTGCGGGCCGACATCCTCGAACGCCTCGCGCTTCACGACCCGGCCATCCACGTCGGCAGCTTCAACCGGCCGAACCTGATCTATCGCGTCACGCGCAAGAAACGCAATCCGGAAGCGCTGATCGCGTGGCTGCGCGCACGGCCCGACGATTCCGGCATCGTCTACGTCGCCAGCCGCGCCGCAGCCGACGAGTTGGCCAAACGGCTGAAAAACGCCGGCGTCACCGCGCTGCCGTATCATGCCGGGCTCGACGGGGTGAAGCGCTCGCGGCATCAAGAGCGGTTCATCCGGGATGAGGTCCGCGTGATTTGCGCGACCGTCGCCTTCGGCATGGGCATCGACAAGAGCAACGTGCGCTTCGTCGTGCACTACGATTTGCCCAAGAGCATCGAAGGCTACTACCAGGAGACCGGCCGCGCGGGGCGCGACGGCGTGCCGGCGGAGTGTCTCTTGTTCTTCAACCACGGCGACGTCATGAAGTTCGAGCGTTTCATCGAGGAGAAGGAGAGCGAAGGCGAACGCGCCGTCGCGCGCGGGCAGCTCGAGCGGATGACGCGCTACGCGTACTCGAACGATTGCCGGCGGCGCGATCTGCTGGCGTACTTCGGCGAAACGTTCGGCGAGCTGAATTGCGGCGGCTGCGATAACTGCCTCGAGCCGCGCCCGGCCGTCGATGCGACCGAGGACGCCCAGAAACTGCTGTCGTGCATCGAGCGCATCCGGCGCGCCAACGGCTTCGGCGTCGGCATCGCCCACGTGATCGACGTGTTGCTCGGCGCCGAGAACGACAAGATCTGGCGCTGGAACCACGAGCGGCTCACGACCTACGGCATCGGCAAGAGCCGGCCCAAAGAATCGTGGCGGGCGCTGGCGGACGAACTGGTGCGGCTGGGCTACGTCGCGGTCGACGCGCAACGCTTCAACACGGTGTCGGTAACCGCCGTGGGACGCGACGCGTTGAACGCGCGGACGCCGGTCGTCGTGCGCGAACCGCCCGCGGCCGCGCCGCGCGGACGGAAGCGCGCACCGAGCGCGACGGACGACGGACCCTATAACGCCACGGTGTTCCGGGCGCTGCGCGACGTGCGCAAGGAACTGGCGGACGAACGCGACGTGCCGGCCTACGTCGTGTTCAGCGACGCGGTACTGCGAGCGATGGCGCGTGAGTTGCCCCGCACGCAGGCGCAACTGCTCGCCATCAGCGGCGTGGGTGAGAAGAAGCTCGCCGACTTCGGCGCGCGCTTCCTTGCGACGATTGCGGAAGCGATCGCGGAACGCTAGGGCCGCTCGTCGTCCGAGGGGATTCCAAGCCTAACGTGCGACTATCGCGTCCAATGTGGATGCGGCGTTTAGTTGCTGCTTGCTTTGGCTGCCTATTGGCTGTTGCCGCTTTGGGCGCGGCCGTCTTCGCGCAATCGAGCGAGAATACCGGGATCATCCAGATCACGGTCAAGGGTGCCGACACCTCGCAGCCGCTCTCCAACGCGCGCGTGTTCTTACTCGGACCGAGCGTCGCCAGCGCCCTCACGACGCGCAGCGGCATCGTCAAATACACCGACGTCGCCAGCGGCATCTACCGCGTGCGCATCAACAAGCCGGGCTACCGGAACAGCACGTCGTCCGCCTTCGAGCTGCTCGGCAATAAGGAAGTCGACGTCGACGTCAACCTGGCGCTAGCCGCCAACGCGAACGCTACGTCAACGGCCGATGGGTCCGATTCGAGCCTCAAGATCATCGGCAAGGTCACGTCGGCGGTGACGGTGTCGACGCACGACGTCGATGAGGACAGCGCGGTCCGGCGCATCTCCGACTCGCTGCTCGACGCGCTGAACACCGTCGCCGGCGTCGACGTGACGCAGTCGTCCAACGATCCCGACTCGCCGCAGACGATCTCGCTGCACGGTCACGACGAGTCGCAGACCGCCGTCACGCTCGACGGCATCCCGCTCTCCGCGCCGGGCACGGCCGCCAACTTACGCGGCATCAACACCGACCTCTTCACCGGCGCCAGCGCCAGTTTCGGCGCGCGGGCGGGCGCGCTCGGCGGCGGCGTGAACTTCACCACGCTGCAACCGACCCAAACGTGGCAGTACCGCCTCAACGCGGCCGACGGATCGTTCGACAAGTACAATTGGTCGGTCGGCGCGACCGGCTCGGTCGGGAAGCTCGGCATCGCGGTGCTGACGACCAAACGCGGCGGCAACAATCCGCTGACGTTCCAGGTGTATCGCGACCAGAGCGGTTTCACGTACGGTCACGCCGGCGAGAGCACCAACGCCGGCTTGTTCCTCAAGCTGCGCTATGGACTGACGGATAACACGACGCTCGTCCTGACCGCGCTGCAAAACAATCAGGCGATCGCGACGCTGTGCACGCAGTTCACCGGCGTCGTGCCGTGCGGCATCGGCCCCAACAACACCTCGACCTCGAAGTACCAGTTCGTTTACGGCACCGTGCAGTCGCTGGTCGGCCAAGTCGCGGTTCAGGTGACGGGCTACGTTTCGACGCAAAACGGGCTTTCGAATCAGATCAACCGCTACATCGATCAGTGCGTCGCACTGCCGATCGCGTGCCCCGAGTACGAGCCGTTCGCAACCGATACCGATTCGCTGACGCGCGGGATCGCGAGCCAGGCGACGATCACCAAAGACAACCACACGATCACGTTCAACGGAACGACGTTCTCGGCGCAGACGAACTTCACGCCGCTGGTGGCGACCGGTACCAGCACGCTCG
>DASYOE010000312.1:0-6745 GCA_036008105.1 Candidatus Lustribacter sp.
AGACCGCGCTCTCGCGCGAACTGCCGCAGCCGAAATTCTCGCCGGACACGAGCAGTTGCGCGTGCGTGAACGGCGGACGGTCGAGGATGAACGGCGCGCCGTCGTTGCGGCCCGATTCGCGTCGCCGCCGGAAGAGCATGCGTGCGTAGTCGGGATGCCGGCCGACGTCGAGCGGGGCGATCGCATCGGTATCGACGTTGTCTTCGAGCAGCGCGGCCGCAACGCCGCGCACGGCCTCGAACGGCGTCACGCCGGCACGGCCTCGCGTGGATCGGCGATCGCGCCGCGCAACGCGGTGGCAGCCGCCGTTTCGGGGCTGGCGAGGTGCGTGCGCACGCCCGGACCTTGACGCGATTCGAAATTCCGGTTGCTGGTGGAGAGAAACCGCTGACCGGGGGTGCCGAGATCTCCATTCACGCCCACGCACAGGGAACAGCCGGTCTCGTGCCATTCGAAACCCGCGTCGCGAAACACGGCGTCGAGGCCAAGCGCTTCGGCGGCGCGCTTCACCGCGAGCGAACCGGGCACCACGATCGCGCGCAGGTTGGATGCTACGTGCCGGCCGCGCACGATCCGGGCCGCGCGCTCGAGATCCTCCAAACGCGCGTTGGTGCACGAACCGATGAAGACGCGATCGATCGGAAGTCCGAGCAGCGCGGTGCCGGGCGCGAGATCCATGTAGGCGAGCGCGCGTTCGAGTGCGGCGCGCTCGCCGGGTGCCGCTGCCGCGGGATCGGGCACGACGCCGTCGACGCCGACCGCCGCACTCGGATTCGTGCCCCACGTGACCTGCGGCGCGAGGCCGGCGCAGTCGATCGACAGTTCGCGGTCAAAGCGCGCGTCGCGGTCGGTGTATAAGTCGCCGGCGGTGACCGCGGCCGGTGCATAAGGGCGGTCGCGCAACCACAAAAGCGCGCGGTCGTCGGGCGCGATGATCGCGGTGCGTGCGCCCATCTCGACCGCCATGTTGCACAGCGTGAAGCGCCCTTCGACCGAGAGCGCGTCGACGAGCGTGCCCGCAAACTCCACCGCGTAGCCGGAGGCGCCGTCGACGCCGAGCCGCGCGAGCAGATGCAGCGCGACGTCCTTCGCGCTCACGCCCGCGTGCAGCGCACCGGTCAGGACGATGCGCAGCTGCTTGGGTTTTTTGATGGCCAGCGTCTGCGTGGCCAGCACGTGTTCGAGATCGCTCGTGCCGCAGGCAAACGCGAGCGCACCGAGCGCGCCGACCGTGCAGGCGTGACTATCGGGACAGGCGTGGGTTGCGCCCGGCAGCACCAGGCCCAGCTCGGGTGCCACCACGTGCGCGATGCCCGCTTCGTCGTCGTCGACGTCGAACAAGCGGTAGCCGAAGCGCTCGGCGCCGGCGCGCATCTCGCGCATCAGCGGCGATTCCGCCGAGGCGCGCGCGAGCTCGTCGCGGTCGCGCGTCGGCGCGGTGTGATCGAGCACCCCGAACGTCAAGTCGGGCCGCCGTACGGTGCGACCGGTTGCGCCCAGACGTTCGAGCGCGTGCGGTCCGTGCAACTCATGAAACACGTGACGATCGACGTAGAGCACGTTGCGGCCGTCGTCGCGCTGCGCGACGACGTGCGCATCCCAGATCTTGTCGACGAGCGTGCGCGCCACCGGAGGTATCTTACACTAAGGAAGGATAATTTACTCTCCGGGAGACGACGATGCCAAACGAGCGAACGGCGCGCCTAGCCGAGACGAATTTCTGGGACGAGCTGTTCGCCATGCGCGACCGCCAGCGCGCCGAGCGCAGTAACGGTTTGCAGGTGATCGACGAAGCGGATCTGCCGCTCGAACTCAATCGCCAGGGCTTCATGCGCTGGTACATGCACCCGTCGATTCACGATACCGTCCTCTCGACCGTGATGTTTTTCGAACAGGAAATTCCGCCCGGCAGCCGTTCGGGACGGCTCAAGTTCCAGGGCAATCAGATCGTCATGATCCTCGAGGGCGCGGGCTACACGATGCTCGACGGCGTCAAACATGCGTGGAAAGCCGGCGACGTGATCAGCTTGCCGTTGCGCGAGAACGGCATCGTCGTGCAGCACTTCAATTCCGACGCGCAGGCAACGGCGAAATTCGTCGCCGCCGAGATGAACTGGTTCGAGTGCTCGAGCGTCGATCGTGGCTGCGGCTTCGAGCAGCTCGAAGACTGCCCCGAGTACAGCGCGCGCCAAGCGGCGGAGCGGCGCGGTGGCTGAGACCGAACGCACGCGCACGCGCGAACGCGCGCCGTTGGCCGAGGACGCCTACGAGACCGCGTACCGTTATCGTAAAGAACAAGCGGAACGCCAGCTCAACGCTCCGGTCGTCGTCCGCGGTGAGGACTGCCCGGTCTTCTTGTCGCGTCAGGGACGGTTGTGCTTCTTGCTCGATCCGCTGACGATGCCGCAGAACCCGCTCCATCACTGGCGGCTCTTCACGCACGAGGTGCGCACGAAGTCGGGCCGCCACCGCCACCAAGGCGGGCTCGTGATCTACGTCGTCTCCGGCACCGGCTATTCGATCGTCGAGGGCGAACGGATCGATTGGAAAAAAGGCAGCCTGCTGCTGTTGCCGATGAAGCCCGGCGGCGTGGAGCACCAGCACTTCAACCTCGACCCGGACAAGCCGTCGGTGTGGGCGGCGTTCGTGCCCATCGCCCTCACCGAGCACGTCGCCTCGCAAATGCGCCAAACCGAGACGTCGCCGGAATTCACCCAGGAGTGACGCGCCGATGCTGACCGAACAAGAAAACCAGCGCCTCACCCAAGTCGGCCCCGGCACGCCCGCCGGCGAGCTGCTGCGCCGCTACTGGCAGGCGCTGTGCCCGACCAAAGAGCTGTCGGGCAAAGCGCGCAAGAAGCGCATCGAGATTCTGGGTGAGAAATTGCTCGTGCTGCGGCAGGACGACGGCACGTTCGCCTGCATCAGCGAGCAGTGCGCGCACCGCAGCGCATCGCTGTACTTCGGCTTCATCGAGCCCGACGGCATCCGGTGTTGCTATCACGGCTGGAAATACGACTGCGCCACCGGCGCGTGCATCGAGCGGCCGTTCGAAACGGCGGCACCGACCGCGAAGATGAACCTCAAGGCCTATCCCGTGCAACAGTTGGGCGGACTGCTGTTCGTGTATATGGGACCGGATCCGGCCGCCGCACCGCCGCTGCCGCATTGGGACGTCATCGCGCGCACCGACCGGCCGCGCACGATCGCCGTGCTGCCCGATCACAAGTGCAACTGGCTGCAGATCCAAGAGAACACCGTCGACACCGCGCACACGTACTACCTGCACGGCGAATTCGCGGCGGTCAACCAGCTCGAATCGAAAGGGGTGGCGGAATACTACCACCGCCCGATCGAGAAGTACGACTGGGCCGTCTCGCATTGGGGCGTCGAGAAGACGCTGGTGTACGGCGGCGACAAACCGGAAGTCGAAGTACGGCCGCCGCTGATTTTCCCGAACATCTTGCGCGTGCCGGTCGGCCCGGTCGAATCGATGCACTTCCGCATTCCGATCGACGACGAGCGCACGCGCATCATTTGGGTCGGCTTGATGCCCGAGGGTTCGGCGCCGCTCGTCCCCGACGCCGAAGTACCGTACGAGATTCGCCGCGATCCGCCGAACATCGAGATCGAGGAGTACGACGTGTCCACGGTGTGGCAGCAAGACCGCGTCGTGTGGGAAACGCAGGGCGTGATCGCCGATCGCTCGCGCGAGAACCTCGCCGCGACCGACCGCGGCATCGTGATGTTCCGGCGCATGTTGCAAGCGCAGATCGAGCTCGTCGAGGCGGGCGGCGACCCGACCGTAGCGGTCGTGAGTCCGGACGACCGCACGAAGATCATCACCTTCGACAGCGCGACGCAACCCTGGAACGACGGCGTCGCGCCGTGGTATCCCGGTCAAGAAAAGAACGTGGTCGGCGCCTCGCATGGGTGAGGTCCTCGGGATCGGGCTCAGCCACTATCCCGGACCGCTCGTTCCCGGCCGCTACTGGGCGCGAATGCTCGCGCGCAACGTGAAGATCGGCCGCGTGGCCCCGGCCCTATTCGAAGACAAATCGCAATGGCCGGCCGAGATGCTGGCGGAGTGGTCCGACGACGAAGGCGCGGCGGCCGGCGAAGCGCACGAAGAACGGTTGCTGCGCGGCTACGAACGCATGCGCGAAGAACTCGATGCGTTCAAGCCCGATCTGGTGCTGATCTGGGGCGACGACCAGTACGAAAACTACCGGCGCGAGTGCGTGCCGCCGTGGGCCGTCGGTATTTTCGATTCGGTCAGCAGCCGGCCGTATCAACTCGGACGCGGCGTGTTTGCAACCGACGAAAATCCCTGGCATGCGGCGCCGGAGGAAGAGCTGGCGATCGCCGGACATCGTGCCGCCTCGACGCAGCTTTATCGCGCGCTGATCAACGCGGGGTTCGAGGCCGCCTATTCGCTGGCGTTCTCGCATCCGCACGGCCTCGCCCATTCGTTCAACAACACCGTACTATTTCTCGATCGCGACCGGTCGGGGTTTCCGTATCCCGTCATTCCGGTGCACGTCAACTGCTACGGCAACCAGCTCTTGAGCACGACCAGCGAGGCGATGGCCGAAGGCGGCGAGGTCGTCACGCTGCCGCCGCCCACGCCGCGGCGTTGCTTCGAATTAGGCGCCGCGACCGCGCGCTTCTTCGCACAGAGCGGCTGGCGCGTGGCGCTGATCGGTTCGGCCAGTTTTTCGCACGGGTCGCTGACGGCCAAGCACGGCCGGCTCTATCCCGACCTGGTTGCCGACCGGGCACGTGTCGGCGAACTCACCGACGGCCGCTGGACCGACTGGGCGGCGCTGTCGACCGCGGCCATCGAAGAGGCGGGGCAAAACGAAATCCTCAATTGGGTGTGCTTGGCAGGCGCGATGAGCGCGCTGCGCGCGCGCTGCGAGGTCGTGGACTACGTCGAGTCGCTGCTCTTCAATTCCTCAAAGTGCTTTGCTGTGTTCCGCACCTAAGAAAGGCGCAGACGTGAAACAGAACCGACGGCGGTTTCTCGGACAGACGCTCTCGGCGGCGGCATTGCCGCTCGTCGCGCACGTTGCCGATGCCGCCGACCTGCCGAAGATGCGGGTCAGCGCCATCACGATTTCCGATTGCGCGCCGTTCTATGCCGCGCTGCAGCAGGGGTACTTCACGGCCGCCGGCATCGACGTGTCGACGGAATCCGAAACCGGCGGCACCGTCGGCATCCCGGCTGTGGTCGCGGGCGCGTACGACGTCGTTTACTCGAATATCCCGTCGATCTTGCAAGCCATCTCGCAGGGCATCGACTTGCATTTCATCGCCGGCGGCAACCCGCTCAACCCGCCGGACACGACCGGCCTGTACGTGCGCAAAGGCGAAGGCCTCAAGACCGGCAAGGACTTCGAGGGCAAGTCGATCGGCATCAACGATACGAAGAGCCTGCAGTTCACCTACGCGCACGGCTGGGTCAAAGCGACCGGCGGCGACGGCGACAAGGTCAGCTATCGCGCCATCCCGTTTCCGGACATGGCCGACGCCGTCAAGAACAAACGCGTGGACGGCGTCATTCCGAGCGACCCGTTCTATTCCGCGCTCAAGAGCGATCCCACGCTCGAGCTCATCGCGAACCCCGGCCGCGTCGTCTATCCGGGCGGCCGCGTGGCCGCGTGGGTCGTCACCGGGGACTACCTCACGAAGAATGCGGCGCTCGTGCGGAAGTTTCTCGCCGGGATGAATCGGGGCTCGCAGTGGTGCAACGCCAACTTGACCGCTCCGGCCTTCACGGCCTTGCTCGTGTCGATGACCAAACTCGATCCGGCGCGCGTCGCGACCATGGCCAAGGGTAAGACGTCGATCGGCATCACCGCGCGCGAAGTGGCGCGCATGGCCGACCTCTTGCGTGCGAACAACCTGCTGAGCGGCACCATCGACATCCCGTCCAAGGTATTCGTCCCGTAAAGACGCGCGCTCCCGGATTTCTTTTGGTGATTGCCCTCTTGCTCGTGTGGGAGGGCAGCGTCCGGTTCGGCTTCGTGCAATCCGCCAACTGGCCGCCGTTCAGCGCCGTTGTGAGCGCGTTGTATCACGGGCTCATCGGCGGCGACTTGCCCGGCGTCATCGCGTCGAGCATGTGGCGCATGCTTCGCGGCTACGCGCTCGGCTGCATCGCCGGCGTGAGCATCGGCGTTGCCATCGCGCTCTGGCGGCCGGTGCGTTTGACCCTCACGCCCGCGATCGAACTGTTGCGACCCGTGCCCGTCACGGCGATCGTGCCGCCGCTGATCTTCGTGTTCGGGATCGACGACCGCTTGAAGATCGTCTGCATCGCCTTCGCCACGTTCTTTCCGGTCGTCACGAACACGATCGGCGGGGTGAGCGCGGTCGACGGCGTCTACCTCAACGTCGCGCGGACGTTCGGGGTCTCGCGCGCGCAAACGATCAGGCAGGTGATCGTGCCTGCTGCGCTACCCTACATCCTCGCCGGCATGCGCACCAGCCTCGCGTTCGCGCTGGTCGTGACGGTCATCTCCGAAATGCTGGCCGGCTCGCAAGGCATCGGCCACTACTTGCTGGCGATGCAGTACGCGCTCCGCGCGCCCGAGATGTACGCGTCGATCATCCTGTTGACCATCGTGGCGTACGGGCTCAACCTGCTCTTCGTGCTGTGGGAGAACCGGGTGATCGGCTGGGCACGCTCGCGTGAGGTCCACGACGCGCCGTGATCGCCGAGACCGACGGCCGCGCGCTG
>DASYOE010000313.1:0-5142 GCA_036008105.1 Candidatus Lustribacter sp.
CCGGTCACGAAAACGAGCAACAGCATCGGCGCGAAGCCGGCCAAACCGACGAGACCGAGGTCGATCGCACGATGATTGATGTTATAGACGGCCCAGGCAACCGCGACTTGCTGGACCTGCGAAGCCGCATCTCCCGCCAGAAAGGCGACGAAAAACAGCCGCAGGTTGGGGCGTTCGCTCATCCGCGCGATGAGACTAGGCTTTCGGCAAGAAGCGCTCGGTGTAGAGCTTCGATGTGTCGACCGACTTATCGATCAGGTTGAGATCGCTGAACGAGACAAAGAGCTTCTCGAGCCCACCCGGTGAGAATTTTCCGTCGGTCGAGAATTTCATCATCAGTTGATCGTAGATGCGCGACGACACGTCGGCCGGGTATCCGGTCGCTTCGACCGTCACCGCCACCGTTTCAGGCTTGTGCGTACGCATGAAGCGGACGGCATCGAACCAGCCCGTCAAAAAGCGCCCAACCGCGGCGGGATTTTGCTGGATGATCGCGGTTGAAGCGAAGATCACGAAGAGTTGGATCTCTTTGACGAACGTCGAGACGTCGACGAGCGATCGGCCGACCTTGAGGTCCGCTAATTGATAACCATTGGCCGGGCTGGCGATGTTGGCGTCGATTTGGCCGGTCTTGAAGGCGGCCACTTCGGCGGCGGGATCGCCGCCGATCGCGACCGGAACCGCCTTGTCGGCGCCGTTCCAGCCCTTCACTTTGTTCAGTTCGTCGACCAGCCACGACGTGAGCGTGCCTTGACTGGTGATGCCGATCTTCTTCCCTTTGAGATCGTCGAGACCGCGCGCGGTCGAGGTCGCACCGACATCGATCCCCATGAAGGACGGCGAGGCCGTGATCGAGGCGACCGCGAGTTCCGGCGCGCCCTTCGCGATGAACGCCATCTCCGAACCGCCGCTTAGGGCGATGTCGACCGCACCGGCCGTGAGGGCCTGCGTCAGTTTGGTGCCGCCGGAGAACACGATCGCTTCGACGTCGAGGCCTTGCTTTGCAAACTGGCCGTACTTGATGCCGATGTCGAGCGGAACGTAGCCGAACACCTGTTGGACCGATTTGCCGACGCGCAGCTTGTCGGCGGCGCGGGCCGGAAGCGGCAGGCCGAGCAACGCGGCCGAACTTCCGAGTGCCGACAGCGCCGCGCCGCGCGAGATCCGAAGAGACATGCAATTCCCCCTACTTCGGGCTGGATTACTCGTTCGGGAGCGCGACCTCCGCTTCGCCGCGCGCCGCCTCGCCCCGGCCGTTCACCGCGACGATCTCGAGCTGGACGCGTCCCGAGCCCGCGCCGGGCGTGACGCCGGTGACGCGCGCGCGCGCCGTCACGACGTCGTCGGGATACGAACTGCCGATCATGCGGAACGGCCCGAGTTTGGTGAGGCGCCCGTCCAACCCCATCCAACGGCGCAGCATGACTTCGAAGAGCATCTCGTAGCTGCGCGTATTGAAGATGATATCGTTGAAGCCCGACGCCTTGGCCTGATCGCGGTTGTGGTGGATGCCGGAGTACATGCGATCGACGGCCACGCTCATGACGATGCGCTGGTAGCTGAGCCACAGCGAGAACGGCGGCGCTTCATCGCCGGCCGTAACGTCACCGAAACGGAGCCGCCGGCTCCAGTCGAACGGTTCGATCGGCGTGCCCGACGCCTCGGGCGGCTCGGCGGCGGTCTTTTCCCGTTTTTCGCGCGGTGCGTCGCTCGCTTTTTCGTCGTAGCGGAAGCCCGTGTTGCGGTTCTTCGCAACCAGTTCGCCCGAGCGCTTGACGATCGTCGTCTCGGTGGTGAGAAACACGCCGTCGCCGAGGCGGGTTTGGCGCGGCTTGATCTCGACGAGTTTCCAGTTGCCTTCGAGCACATCGCCCGGATACAGCGGCTCGAAGTATTCCCAGTCGGTCGCGGTGTTGACGCCTTTCGAGAAGACGGTCGGCAACGCATCGGTGCGAATGCCGCCCGTCTGCTGACGTAAACCCGGCGCGTAGAACTGCGGGTCGCCCGGGAGCCAGTACGCCGGCATCGACCACAACGGCGTCATCGTCACCGGCGCCACCACGCCGCGATAGCCGTGCGCGCGTGCGACCGCGTCGTCGTAGTGGAGCGGGCAATCGAAACAATAGACTTCGAGCTTGCGCCGGATGTCGTTGCGCGACACGTCGTCCGCGCCGGTGAAGGGGTGTTCCCGGCCGATCCAGCTCTCGAGTTCCTCCAGCGACGCCGTTTGGGCTTCCGTCGTCATCAGTGAGCGGCCGCGGCAGGCTGCGCCCCGCGCGACGACGCCGCACCCGGCAGCAAGATGCGGTAATGTTCGACCTTCGAGATCGGCGCGAGATCGCCGATGAGCCGCCACGAGCGCGCGCCGTCGTCGCTGCTGTAGACGTTGCCGTTGGTGGCGCCGGCGAACAAACTGAACGACTCGCCGGCCCGCGACGGAACGTAGAGCGACATCGCTTCGAGATTCGCGGTCATCGGCGTGGGGATGCCGTTCGAGGCCGCAGACCACGACTCGCCGAGATCGTGGCTGACGATCACGGTCGCGTTGGCCGTGTGGCTCTTGAACCAGGTGCCCGGGTTCGAGAACGCGCCGCACATGAAGAGCGTGCGGTCGGCGAGCGGCGAGAAAATCAAGCGATCGGGATAGCCGACCGGAAAGTCGTGGTCGCGGGTGAGGTGCGCCCAATGTTCGCCGCGATCGACGCTGCGGTACAATCCCATGCCGGTCGTCATGAAGAGCTCGTCGGGATGGTTGGGGCGCAGCGCGATTTGGTGAATGTCGCGGTACGACGCATCGTCGGGCTTCGAGTAGGAATCGAGTTCGCGCCACGTCTGCCCGCCGTCGCTGGTGGTGAACATGCCGGCCTGCTCGACGCCGACGTAGAGCACGCGCGGATCGCGCGGATCGACCGCCAGCGTTTTGGCGTGCGGGATTTTGGGCGGCATCGGAAAGACCCACTTCTCTTTGCCCGGCATGTCGTGCCAGCCCGGTAATTCTTCCCAGCTGCGGCCCTCGTCGCGGCTGCGAAACATGCTCGGCGGCTCGGTCCCCGCATAGATGACCGGTTTGCCGTTTTCGACCGCGGATACGAGCGAATACACGTGCTCGATCGTGATGCCCGCGCTGCGCTCTTCCCACGTGCGGCCGAGGTCGGCGCTGAAAAATACGCCGCCGCGATGCACGCCGGCATACAGGCCGCCGGTGACCGGTTCGATCAGCAGCGAGCTGATGTGCTTGCCTTCGAGCGTCGTCCCGACGAGCTTCCACTCGCTGCCCGGTGCACGCTCGAGCACGGCGACCCCCATAGCGGTGCCGACGAGCAGCCGCGCGGCGGCGCTCTCGCCGGAAAAGACGCTCATGCCGTTGGGTGCGAGACAGGCGGTGTTCATGATCGTTCTCCTGGAGTCTAGGCGTACTGCCAGCGACTGAACCGGCGTTCGGCGATGCGGCACAATTCGTTCAGGACGACGGCGATTGCTGCCAGCACCGCAATCAGCGCGAAGAGCTTCGGCGGCGAGAAGCTTTGGGCGAAATGGCGGGTGTAGTAGCCGAGGCCGGCCGTCGACACGTAGAGCTCGGCGATGAGCACGCCCAACAGCACGGCCGTCATGCCGAGCCGCAGACCGGTGAAAAAGCTCGGCACCATGTAGGGGATGACGACGGTCCGCAGCAGTTGCATGCGGCTCGCGCCCATCGACCGGGCCGCGGTCAATAACGCGGGCGGCAGATTCGCCACGCCCGCGACGGTCGACACGATCACCGGAAAGATCCCCTGACTGAGGCCGAAGGCGATCTTGGCTTCGGGACCGATGCCGAACGTCAACACGAACAGCGGCAGCACGGTCGTCTGCGGGATCGCGTAGAGCAGCAACACGATCGGCATGAGCGCGCCGCGCGTAAATCGTCCGAGGCCGACCGTCAAGCCGAACGCCGCACCGAGCGCGGCCGCGAGCGCGAACGCCACGACCATTTCGAGGACGGTTATGACAAGCGCGTGCACGATCTTCGGATCGGCGAAGAGCGGCGGCAGGGCGGCGAGCACGTCGGACGGCGGACAGACGAACAACGGGTCGCCGAAGAGCCGTGCGCCGGCTTCCCACACGGCGAGGACGCCGGCGACGACCAGCAGCCGCGCATAGCCGGGCGCGATCACTCCGCCCACCGCCGGCCGCGCGCTTCGGCGAGCGCGATCCCAACGTTGATCAGCACCGCCAGTAGTATGGCAAACAAGATGTAGGCGAACGTCGCGACGGGCTCCATGTTTTCCGCCAGCTCGACGATGCGGTGTCCGAGACCGGAGAGCGACGAGATCATCTCGCAGCCGAGGATCGTCATAAACGAGATGATCCCGCCCAAGCGCAAGCCGGTCAGCACGACGGGCAGCGCGGCCGGAAGCATCACGCGCCAGAACAGTTGCACGTTGCCCGCGCCCATCGACCGGGCCGCCAGAACGTAGGCGCGCTGCACGCAGCTGAGTCCGGCGATCGTGTTGAGCGCGATCGGAAAGAACGCGACCGTTACGCCGATCGCGACCTTCGACGCCGGACCCAGGCCGAAGAACAGTAAGTACAGCGGAAATAATAGGATCATCGGAATTGAGTACAGGCCCGCCAGCAGCGGGTCGAACACGCGCACCCCGTAGGGCGTTCGGCTCACCAGATAACCGATGACGCAGCCGGCGACGGCCGCGATGACAAACGCGATGAGCCATTCGGAAACTGTGACGAACAGGTCGGGCCACATCGCACCCGTTGCGAGGAGCGCGCCGAACTTCGCGAACACCGGGCCCGGCGCGGGCAGCAACAGCGGGTTGATGCGTCCCGGCAGCGTGAACGCGTACCATGCCGCGATAACGGCTAGCATGAGCGCGAGCTGGACGAGCTGTTGCCAAAAGGCGCCGGGCCGGGTCGACATACGGCAACGCTTCGGACAACGCCGCGTAATGCCCGGCCTGTATCGTCGGCCGGATGATCGAAGCCGCACCCCCGAACGCCACCGCTGTCGAGGCGGTGATCCGGCGGTTCGGCCCAGGCGCGATCGCCGCCGCCGAACGCGCCGGCGTTCGCATCACCGTGCTCAACGCGGGCGAACGCTTCGGCGATCGCTCGCCGGTGCTGCGGCGCATCGTGGCCGGCGTCGAC
>DASYOE010000314.1:0-37189 GCA_036008105.1 Candidatus Lustribacter sp.
AGATTGGTACCACCTCGTCAGCCGGTCGGCATGCGGACGCATGTGCTCGAGCAGGCTCGGCGACGCGAGAATTTCGCCGGCGCCCCGCGCGACGGCTAGAAGCGGTTCGTCCGCAACCGTTGTCGGAACGTTCGTGCGGACACTTATCTCGCCTGCGAGTCCCGGGATCAGCGCGCCGCCGCCGGTCAGCGTAATCCCGGTCTCCATCAGGTCGGCGGCGAGGTCCGGTGGGGTCGCTTCCAGGATCGACCAAGCCGCGCGAATGATCGCATCGATCGCGTCGTGCATCGCGTCGCCGACGATGCGCTCGTCGATCGCCCGCCGCGCCGGCAGGTTGGTATTCATGTCGAGCCCGGAGATGGGGAACGGGTCGCGGCCCGGCGCGCGGCCGGCGTAGCCGCGCTCGATTTTCAGGCGTTCGGCGGTCAGCACGCCGACCGAAAAGCGCTCGTCGTTGCGCAGCTTGGCCCCGATCGCCGCGTCGAAGGTGTCGCCGCCGATCTTGATCGAGTGCATCGCGACGATGCCGCTGAGGGCCAGCACCGCGATCTCGGTCGTGCCGCCGCCGATGTCGATCACCATCCGGCCGCGGGTCGTCGTCACGTCGAGCCCGGCCCCGATCGCCGCGGCCACGGCCTGCGGAACGAAGATGGTCGTGCGCGGACCGGCGGCCCGCACCGCTTCCTCGATCGCCTTGCACTCGATGTCGGTCGCGCAGCCGGGGACGCAGGCGATGATGCGCGGCGCGATGCGCGTCCGGGTCGCCAGCGCCCGGTCGATCAGCGTCGTGATCAGTGTGTGCGCGCCGGTGAAGTCGGAGATCGTGCCGCCCTTGAGCGGCCGGATGACGTCGACCCGGCCGGGGGCGCGGCCGTCGAGAATCTTGGCCGCATGCCCGACGGCCACCACCGAACGGTCGCTGCGCTGGAAAGCGACCACCGACGGTTCGCTCACGATGATGCCGGCGTCGCGCTCGTAGATCACCGTGTTGGCGGTGCCGAGATCGATGCCGATGTCGGGGCTGAGGGTCGAGCGCAGCGAGGAGGCGACGGTCATGTCGGGCTCTCGGCCAGCCGGCGGCGCGGCAGCAGGCGGTAGCCCAACCCCGCGATCGCGCGAGCGAACGCCGCCAGCGGGAAGCCGACGACCGTGAAGTAGTCGCCGTCGATGCGCTCGACGAGGGTCGCCGCGAAGCCCTGAATCCCGTACGAACCGGCCTTGTCCCGGCCGTCGCCGCTGGCGACGTAGGCGTCGATCGTGGCCGGGTCGAGGGTGGCGAAGCGCACCCGGGTGCTCACCGCTTCGACCACCGGGATCGCGCCCGCCGGGTCGCGCAGGGCGAAGGCGGTGTGCACTTCGTGGCTGCGGCCGCTCAGGGCCGCCAACATCTCGCGGCCCTCGGCATCGTCGCGCGGCTTGCCCAGCACCCGGCCGTCGAGGTCGACGACGGTGTCGGCCCCGATCGTCAGGTGGGGCGAGGGCCGGGCTCCGGCGACCTTCCCGCGCGCATGAAGAAGTGCCGTCTCGATCGGGGACCGGCCGGCGATCGGGGACTCATCGTAAGACGTCGGGATGATGTCGACGTCGAGACCGAGTGATAACAGCAATTCACGTCGCCGGGGCGACGCACTCGCGAGCCCCACGGTCTCGAGATCGATGCGTTCGTTTGCGATACTGCGATTCTAGTCGGCGATTCACGCGCGACGCAAGGGAACGCAGCAAATTCCTCGCTGCGTTCGTTCGACATATTGTCCTATATCACGTCGTTGCGCGACGTTTCGGCGTCGGGTTCGCGGTTGACGACGCACCGATGCGTACCGTCGCGGACGAAGACGACGGCCGGTTTGCCGAAACGGTTGTAGTTGCTCGCCATGCTGAACGTGTATGCGCCGGCATAGCGCATCGCGATCGCATCGCCGGCCCGGACGTCGGCGGGCAGGACGTATTCGCCGATCTCGTCGTTCTCGCACGACCGGCCGGCCAGGGTGGCGGCGGCGGGGGCGCCGGTCGCCTGCGAGACGACCAAGTCGGCGGGATGGCGGGCGCCGTAGAGCAGCGGGCGGGGGTTGTCGGTCATCCCCCCGTCGACCACGACGAAGCGCCGCGCGCCCTGGCGCTTCACCGTGACGACGCGGTAGAGGAGGCTCCCGGCCCGGGCAACGAGGGCCCGGCCGGGCTCGATCGAGAGCCGGTAGGCGGTGCCCGCAGCCCGGGCCGCGAGGCGCGCCGCGAAGGCGTCGAGGTCGATCGGACGCTCCTCGGTGGGGCCGTTTTCGATGCCGATTCCGCCGCCGACGTTGAGCTCTTCGACCGGCAAACCGCGCGCGCGCGCGGCATCGGCGAACGGGATCAGCGCTTCGAGATTGGCGACCAGCGGCTCGACGTCGACGATCTGCGATCCGACGTGCGAGTGCAAACCGATGAGGCGCAACTGCGGCAGCGTCGCGATGCGTTCGATCGCGGCTTGCGCTTCGCGTGCGGGAATGCCGAACTTCGTGTTCTCGCCGCCGGTGCGAATGAACTCGTGTGTGTGCGCTTCGATCCCGGTGTTGATGCGCAGCATTACGTCGACCGGCTGCCGTTCGTTCGCCCGTAGCGCGAGCCGTTCGAGCTCTTCGGCGTTGTCGATCACGCCGAACGCGACCCGGCCCTGCGCGATCGCGGCCAGCTCGGCATCGGTCTTCGCGACGCCGTGAAAATACATGCGCCCGGCGGGAAAGCCCCCGCGTTCACCGGTGACCAGCTCGCCGAGCGAGCACACGTCGAGCCGTAACGGCGTGGCGGCGAGCAGTTCGGCAAATGCCGCGACCAGGAACGCTTTTCCGGCGTAGCCGACCGCGATGCCGCGGTCGACGAACGCGCGCACGAAGCGGTCGATTTCGAGATCCACTTGCTCGGTGTCGAGCACGACCAGCGGCGTGCCGTATCTTTCGATGAGCTCGCGCGCCGGAACGCCGCCCAGATTGACGTCGATCACTGATACAATCCGTTTTCATCGATGTAGCGGAAGACCGGTTCGGGGACGAGGTAGCGCACGCTGCGCCGTTCGGCCAAGCGCGCGCGAATCAGCGTGGCGGATTCCGCGACCAGCGGCAGGTCGAGGTAGCGCACGCGCGCGCGCCGCTCGGGCGCGAGTTCCGCGAGCGCGGTGTCGAGCTCGGCTTGCGTGACCTCACCGCGCGGTGCGATGACGAATGCGGAGAGCTGATCGAGGATCGCATCGAGGCGCTCCCAGCGCGAATGCACGAGCGAATCGCCGCCCACGATGAAGGTCAGTTCCTCATTCGGATAGCGTCGCGCGAGGCGCGGCAACAGATCGGCGGTAAAGCCGGTCGCATCGTCCGCCAGATCGCTGTCGTCGAACGCGAACGCCGTGTTGGCCGCGATCGCCAGCCGAATCATGTCGCCCCGCGCGTCGCCGCTCGCCAGCGGTGCGCCGCGATGGTGGCCGTGACGGGTCGGCACGAACAGCACGCGCTCCAGGCCGCACGTCTCGCGCACCGCCTCGGCGACGAACAGATGTCCGTTGTGCACGGGATCGAACGCGCCGCCGAACACACCGATCCCCATCAGCTGTAATCGAACTCGACGCCCGCGATGCGCACCGTATCGCCGTCATGCACGCCCAAATCACGCAATTTCTTGGTCACGCCCATCTTCGCGAGGATCTGCTCGAAGCGCGCCAACGCTTCATCCGATTCGAAATCCGTCATCTGCGCCAAGCGTTCCACGCGATCGCCGCTGACGACGTAGATGCCCTCTTCGACGCGGATTTCGAACGGTTCGTCGGGCCGCAGATCGTGCACCGCCGACTCCGGCTCGGCAACGTCGGGCGGCGGCAGCGCGCGGATGATTTCCCACGCCGCGAACATCAGCTCGCGCACGCCCTCGCCGGTCGCGGCCGAAATGCCGCGCACGTCCGGCGCGCGTTCATGCAAGAGTTCAAACGACGCGCGCGCGTCGGGCAGATCGAGTTTGGTGACGACCAGCAGCGTTGGTTTGTTCGGCAGCGCGGGATTCCACGCCGCGAGTTCGGTTTCGATCGTCGCTTTGTCGGCGAGCAGTTCGTCGAGCGGTTTCGCGCCGTCGAGCAAGTGCACGAGCACGCGCGTGCGCTCGACGTGGCGCAGGAAACGATCGCCGAGGCCCGCGCCGGCACTCGCGCCTTCGATCAAGCCCGGCACGTCGACCAGCACGAACGACGACTCTTCATCGATGCGCACGACGCCGAGCTGCGGTTCGAGCGTGGTGAACGGATAGTCGGCGATCTTCGGCCGGGCCGCTGACACGACCGAGAGCAACGTCGACTTGCCGGCGTTCGGCAAACCGATGAGGCCGGCGTCGGCGAGCAATTTCAGTTCCAGGCGCAGCGTGCAGCGTTCGCCCTTCTCGCCTTTTTCCGCAAAGCGCGGCGCTTGCCGCGCCGACGTTGCGTAGTGCTGGTTGCCGAGGCCGCCGCGCCCGCCTTTGGCGACGAGCGTGCGCGCCATCGGCTCGCTCATGTCGGCGAAGAGACGTTCTTGACCGGCGATGCCGTCGACGTCGATCGGCGCGCGATACACGAGCGTGCCGACCGGTACGGGGATCACCAGATCGTCGCCGGCTTTGCCGGATTTGTTGTTCTGGGAACCGGCGTGTCCGGAGTCGGAGCGAAAGACTTTCTTGAATCGAAAGTCGACCAGCGTGCCGAGGTTCGGCGTCGCTTCGAGAAACACGTCGCCGCCGCGTCCGCCGTCGCCGCCGGCCGGTCCGCCTTTCGGCACGTACTTTTCACGCCGCCACGCGATGATGCCGTCGCCGCCGTTGCCGGCTTCGAGCGTGATCGCTGCTTCGTCGATGAATTGCATTTAGTGCCGAAAATCAAAAAGAGAGCCGCGCGGCTCTCTTTCGAGCGTGCGAGCGTGCCGGCGCGTCAGCCGGCCGCGATGACGTTGATATGCTTGCGGTTCCGCGACGACGTGAAGGTGACCTGACCTTCGACGACCGCGAAGATCGTGTGGTCTTTCCCCATCATGACGCCGACGCCGGGATAGAACTTCGTGCCGCGCTGACGGACGATGATATTGCCCGGCACGACGGTCTGGCCGCCGAAGCGCTTCACGCCCAGCCGCTGCGAGTTCGAGTCGCGGCCGTTCCGCGTGGAACCCGCGCCCTTCTTGGACGCGAACAGCTGGAGATCAAAATGGAACATAGCCGGGAGAGTATACCAGGACGCCTGTCCTTCGACAAGCTTACGCCGACCGGGCCACCATCGGGACGGGACCGGCGGGACGCAGAGTAACCGAGGGCTGGGCACCGAGCGACGTCAGTCCGGGAGCGGCGGCAAAGCGCCGGCGGCGAGCGATCGTGGCCAGCACCAGGACCAGTTCGGTCCAGGCGAACGGCTCGCCGATGCACGTCCGGGTGCCGCCGCCGAATGGAAAGTAGGCGAACTTCGGCTGGCCGGCGGTCTCGCCGTTCGACCAGCGCTCCGGCCGGAAATCCTCGGGTTCGCGCCAGAAGCGCGGGTCGTGGTGGGTGATCCACTGGCTCGCCAGGACGATGGCGCCCTTCGGCACCTGCCAGGGGCCGAGCGTGGTCGGCTCGGCGGCCCGCCGACCGACCACCCATGCGGGCGGGTAGAGTCGCATCGACTCGGCGATGAGGTCGCGGGTGTAGCGCAGGTTGGGGACGTCGTCCATGCCGGGCAGCCGCCCGCCGAGGACCGTGGCGAGCTCGTCGGCCAGGAGCGCGGCGGCGGCGGGATGCTGCGAGAGCAGCCACCAGGTCCACGTCAGCGCCCGGGCCGTCGTCTCGTAGCCGGCCAGGAAGATCGTCATCGCCTCGTCGCGGATCTGCTCGACGTCCATCCCATCGGGGCCCTCGCCCGCCACCAGCAGCATGCCCAGCACGTCGGGCCGGTCGGTCGGGTGCGCGCGCCGCTCGTCGATCAGCCGGTAGACGACCGCATCCAGCTCGGCTCGGGCGGCGAGAAACTTCCGCACGACCGGCACCATCGGCAGATGATCGAGCAGCTCGCCGATCGGGGTCAGCGAGATCGGGAAGCTGACCATCGCCTCGTGCATCGCGCGCCCGATCGTGTCGGCGTCATCGTCGACGTCGGCGCCGAACAGCGTTTCGGCGGTGATCCCCAGCGTCAGCCGCGACATCGCCTCGTCCATCTCGACGCGTTCGCCCGGAATGACGCGATCCGCGAACGCCTCGGCTCGCGCCACCATCGCCGCGGCGTAGCTCGCGATGCGTTCCCGGTGGAAGGCCGGCTGCACGAGCCGGCGCTGGCGCAGGTGGAACGCACCGTTGCTGGTGAGCAGGCCCTTCCCGAGCAAGCGCTCGAGCCGCTGCGTGCCGCGGCCTTTGACGTACGCGCGGCCGTTGGTGACCAACAACTCCTCGATTGCCGCCGGTTCGCTGACGTAGTAGAAGCGCTGCGCCCCGACGCGCGAGCTGGCGATCGGCCCGTAGCGCTGGGCCGTCCGGCGGAAGAAGACCGGGAAGCCCGTCATGCCGCGCGCCGGCAACATGCCGCGAAACGCTTCGAACGGGCCCGGACCGGCTGGGTAGCGGCGCATCTGTTGCTCCTACTTGGCGCACGGCGGCCGGTTTCCGAACCCGTGGGCATGGGCCCGGTGACGGGTCGTCGTATCCCAGCACGTTTTGGAGAAGCGGCGAGTTGTCATTACCGGGATCGGGGCGGTTACGCCGCTAGGCAACTCGCGGGACGCTTTTTGGGAAGCCCTCGTTACCGGCCGCAGCGGCGTCACCCTCATTACCGCGTACGACTCCGCGAAGCTGCACACGCACATCGCGGCCGAGGTGAAAAACTTCGATCCCGACGCGCTGCTCGGGCGCAAGGAAGCGCGCCGGATGGACCGCTACGCGCACTTCGCCTCGGTCGCGGCCACCGAAGCGCTGGCCGACGCAAACTTTCCCGCCGATCCGGAAATACGCGCGCGCACCGGCGCGATCGTCGCCAGCGGCATCGGCGGCATCATCACGGTCGAAGACACCGTGCTCGCCGTCGCGCCGGATCACGCGTGGGATCGCATTTCGCCGTTCTTCGTACCGATGCTGATGTCCAACGCCGCGGCCGCGCACATTTCGATGGCGCACGGCCTGCGCGGTCCGGCGTTTTCGGTGGCCAGCGCGTGCGCGAGTTCCAACGATGCGCTCGCGATTGCGTACGACAAGGTCGCGCTCGGTCAAGCGATCGCGGTCGTCACCGGCGGCAGCGAAGCGACGGTCATGCCGACCGCGATGGGCGGCTTCGATTCGATGAAAGCGCTCTCGCGGCGCAACGACGAGCCCGAACGCGCGAGCCGCCCGTTCGACTTGGAACGCGACGGTTTCGTGCTCGGCGAAGGCTCGGCGATTCTCGTGCTCGAGGAACGGGAATTCGCGCTGGCGCGCGGCGCGCGCATCTACGCCGAATTGCTCGGCTACGGTCAATCGGCCGATGCGTATCACATCGCGCAACCCGATCCGGAATCGCGCGGCGTCATTCTGGCGATGGAACGCGCGCTCGAGAACAGCGGCATCACGCGCGAACAAGTCGGCTACATCAACGCGCACGGTACGTCGACGCCGCTCGGCGATCTGGCCGAGTCGCAAGCGATCGAAACGGTGTTCGGCGAGCACGCCTACAAACTCGCGGTCAGCTCGACCAAGTCGATGCACGGGCACTTGCTCGGCGCGGCCGGCGCGGTCGAAGGCTCGGCGACGGTGCTCGCGCTCTACCACGGCATCTTGCCGCCGACGATCAACTACGAGTTTCCCGATCCGGAATGCCGGCTCGACTACGTGCCCAACGTGGCGCGCGAGGCGCAGGTCGAGGTCGCGATGTCCAACGGCTTCGGTTTCGGCGGCCACAACGCGACCGTCGTGTTCGGGCGGCACCATGTCGACGCAGCATAGGCGCCGCATCGCGGCGCTGCTCAAACTGAGCGGCGCGCCGGAGCTGGATCCGGCGGCGGTCGAGGCCGCCTTCGTGCACGAGAGCGCCTCGAGCGAGGGCGCCGGGCCCTCGAACCAGCGGCTCGAGTTCTTCGGTGACGCGATCCTCGGTTTTCTCACCTCGCGCTGGCTGTGGACGCGCTATCCCGATGCCGGTGAAGGCGAGTTGAGCCGGCGCCGCGCCTCGATCGTCAGCGGCGACGCCTGCGCCCAGTCGGCCCGGCGGCTCGATTTAGGCGAAATCGTGCGCCTGGGCGTCGGCATGCAGCACGACGGCGGCGCCACCAACACCTCGGTGCTGGCCGATGTGTTCGAAGCCTACCTGGGCGCGCTGTACCTGGCGACCGATATCGAGCGCGTCGCCCGCTTCCTCGAGGCGCAGCACTTCGGGCACGCCGACCGGGCCGACGCGGCCGAGAGCGACGCCAAGACCGCGCTCCAAGAGTTCACCCACGCCCGTTTCTCGGTGGCGCCGATCTACTTCGAGCGGGCCGAGGGCCCGCCGCACGACCGGCGTTTCACCTCCCAGGTCCGAATCGGCGACGAGGTCGTGGGCGAAGGCATCGGCGCGTCGAAGAAAGCTGCGCAGCAGAGTGCCGCCGCAATGGCGCTGGCCTACCTGCGCAATCGTCATCCCGAACCCGAGCCGCCGGATTCGCCGCCGCCGACACCCTCACCGGAGGGGCGCGTCATCGCGCTTCGCCCGTCCCGCAATCGCCCCGGTCCTCAAACGAAGGCACCTTAACCACCGATGCGACTCAAGACGCTCAAAGTTTTCGGCTTCAAGACCTTTGCCGAATCGACGCTCCTCGACTTCAACACCGGCATCACCGCGGTCGTCGGCCCGAACGGTTCGGGCAAATCGAATCTCGTCGACGCGATTCGCTGGGTGCTGGGCGAACAGAACACGCGCCAACTGCGCTCGCAACACCTCGAGGACGTGATCTTCGCCGGCAACACGACGCGCAAGCCGCTCGGCATGGCCGAGGTGTCGCTGACGTTCGACAACTCGGACCACGCGCTGCCGATCGACTTCGACGAAGTGCAGATCACGCGGCGCGCGTACCGCGTCGGCGAATCGGAGTTCTTCATCAACCGCAGCGCGGTGCGCTTGCGCGACGTGGTCGAGCTGCTGATGGGAACGGGCCTCGGGCCGGGCTCCTATGCGATCGTCTCGCAGGGCCAGATCGATGCGATCCTGTCGTCGAAGCCGACCGAACGCCGCGCGCTCTTCGAAGAGACGGCCGGCATCGGCAAGTTTCTCGCGCGCAAGGCGGAGGCGATGCGCCGGCTCGACGGCACCGAGCAAAACGCGATTCGCGTCAACGATCTGCTCTCCGAGCTCGAGCGGCGCGTGCCGGAACTCGACACGCAGGTGCGCCGCGCGCGGCGCTACCGCCGGCTGACCGCGCGCGTCCGCGATCTCGAGATCCTCTCGTATCTGCGCGCGAGCGCGTCGCGGCGCGAAGAACGCGAACGCGTCGCGGCCGACGCGAACCGCACCGAAGACGCACGCGCCGCCGCGGCCGCCCGGGCGGCAACGCTCGGCGCCGAAGCCGAAGCGTTGCGCTCGCAGCTCTACACGCTCGAACTCGAACGCGAGGAACGCCGCGTCGAAGCGCAAGCGGCACGCGAGATTACCGCCCGCATCGAGGCCGATCTCGCCGCGGCCACCGCGCGGCGCGACGCGCTCGACGCGCAATCGCACGCCAGCATCGCCGACCGCGACCGGGTCGAGAGCGAGCGCGAGCGCTTGCGCACGCGCATCGACGAACTGACCGCGCAACTGGCGCCGCTCACCGAACGGGCCGAAGAGATTCGCGGCCGCGAAGCCACCGCCACCCACGCGGTGACGGCCGCGCGCACCGCGCTCGACACGATCTATGCCGACTTGCGCGGCGTCGAAGCGATGGTCGCCGAACGCGCGGCCAGCGAAGCCGAGCGCCGCGCGCGCCTGGCCGGCGCGCAAAGCGACATCGCGCGCCTTACCGGTGAGCGCGGCCGCCTCGACGGCGAACGGACGCGGCTGGCCGCGCGCGCCGCCGAGACGCGGACCGTCCTCGACGAGTGCGACGTCCTGATCGCGCGCTACGAGCAGACCGCCGCGCAGCAGCGCGACCTCGCCACGGCCGAGGGTGCGCGCGGCGACGCCGCCGAGGCCCGCGTGGCCGACCTCCAGGCGCGTTATCGCGGCGTCGCGAGCGACCTCGCGGCGTCGGAATCGCGGCTGCACACGATCGAGGAGCTCGAAGCGACGCTCGAGGGCCACGTGCCCGGCACGCGCGCCGTCGTTGAAGCCGCCGCGCGCGGTGACTTGACCGGGCTGCACGGCGTCGTCTCCAACCTGATCGAAGTCGACGAACAATATGCGCGCGCGCTCGACGTCGCGTTCGGGGCCGGCTTGTCCAACATCGTCACCGCGACCAGCGAAGACGCGGAACGCGCGATCGCCTACCTGCGCGAACGCGAGGCCGGGCGCGCGACGTTTCTGCCGCTCGACACGCTGGCCGAGCGCCACGGTCACACGCTGGGCGCGCTGCGCGGCCGGCCCGGCATCGTCGGGTACGCGCACGAACTCGTACGCAGCGAAGCGCGCTTCCGCGGCATCGTCTCGTTCCTCGTCGGCGCGGTACTCGTCGTCGACGAACTGCGCACCGGCATCGCGCTCGTGCGCGGCGAGAACTTCCGCGATTCGATCGTCACGCTCGAAGGCGAGCAAATCCTCGGCGGCGGCGCGATTACCGGCGGCCGGTATCGCCGCGAGCGCTCGATCCTCGGGCGCCGCGCGCAAGCGCAGTCGCTGCGCGAACGCATTCCGCAACTGCGCGCCGAGCTGGAAACGATCGAGCGCGACGGTCTCGCTGCCAAGGCCGACGTCGAAGCCGCGTTTGCGGCGCGCGACGCCGCCGTGACGGCGGCCGGTGAAGCCGAGGCCGCGCTGCGCGACGCCAGCGCCCGCCGCAGCGGTGCCGAAGCCGAGATCGCCCGCGTTGACGGCGAACTGGCGGCGACGGCGCAGCGCGCGAGCGAGGTGCAGCGCGAGCTGGAGTCGGCGCAGCAACTGCATGCCGCGCTCGAGGGAGCGCCGGTCGATGCGGCCGATCTCGAACATCGCCGCGAATCGCTGGTGGCCGCGCTGGCGACGGCGCGGGAGACCATCGCGAGCGCCGAAGCGGTGCAACATGAGGTTGCCGCCGAGGCCGGCGCATTGCGCGAAACCTTCGCGTCGCTCGGTACCGAGCGCGAGGGACACGCGACGCGGCTGGGCTTGCTCGACGCCGACTCCGAACGCGTCGCCGCGACGCGCGAGCAAACGGCGCGCGAGCTGGAACGCCTGCGCGACGCGATCGCCGGTGAAACGGCGCGCCTGGCCACGACCCGCGACGCCGTCGCGGCGGCCGATGCCGCGGTCAACGCGGCCAACGCGCGCCGGGAAGCGACCGCCAACGATTTGGCGCAACGCGAAGCCGACGAACGCATCGCGCACAACGACGACCGCGAGGCGACCGCCGCGGGCGAAGGCTCGCGCCGGCGTCTGGCCGAGATCGACGCCGAGCTCGGCATGCTGGTGCAGAGCTTCGCGCAAAATCCGGCCACCGACGAGGAGCAGCGCGACGTCGTCGAGCGTTACGCAAACGAACCGGACGACGTGATCGAGGAGCTGCCGCGGCTGCGCGAAGAGCTGGCGCGCCTCAGCGCCAACGTCAACCTCAACGCCGAAGCGGATCGTGACGAATTGGTCGAGCGCGAACGGTTCTTGCGCGAGCAACTGGCGGATCTGCAGAAGGCGCGCGAAACGCTGCTGGCGACGATCGCCGAAATCGAACTCTCGAGCCAGGCGCAGTTCAACGAAACGTTTGCCGCCGTCGCCGCGCGCTTCGCCGAAACGTTCGGCGAGCTGTTCCCGGGCGGCGAAGCGCGGATGTGGCAGACCGATCCCGAGCATCTATCGGAAACGGGCATCGAGATCGCCGTGCAGCCGCCGGGGAAGAAGATGACGGCGCTGGCGGCCCTCTCGGGCGGCGAACGCGCCATGACGGCCGCGGCGTTGATCTTCGCGCTGATCCGCGTCAAGCCGTCGCCGTTCTATCTGCTCGACGAGGTCGATGCCGCGCTCGACGACGCCAACGTCGACCGGCTCTCCGACATGATTCGCCGGCTCGCCAGCGATTCGCAGATGCTGATCGTCACGCACAACAAGAAGACGATGGAACTTGCGTCGCGCATGTACGGCGTCACGATGCAGGAACCGGGCGTGTCGTCGATCATCTCGGCGTCGCTCGACGCGGCCGGCGTTCCCGTTGCGGAGCGTGAAGAGGCCGCCATTGCCGGATAACGCCGCGCTGATCTCCGTCCACGACCGCACCGGTATCGTCGAACTCGCTCGCTCACTGATCGCTTCCGGCACCACGATCTACGCCACCAGCGGCTCCGCGGCGCACTTGCGCGCCGCGGGACTGGCCGTGTTCGACGTCGAGGAGCTCACCGGCTTTCCGGCGCTCTTCGGCGGCCGCGTGAAGACGCTGCATCCGAACGTGTTCGGCGGGATCTTGCGCGACACGGCGAGCGAGGCCCACGAAGCGGAAGCGCTGGAATACAAGATTCCCCTGCTCTCGACGATCGTCGTGAACCTCTACCCGTTCGAATCGACGGTCGCGCGCGAGGGTGCGACGCTGCAAGAAGCGATCGAACAGATCGACATCGGCGGCGTGTCGCTGCTGCGCGCGGCGGCCAAGAATTTCGAGCGCGTCACCGTGCTCAGCGATCCCCAGCAATACGCCGAGGTGATCGCGACGCTGCCCGAACCGTTGCACCGCGACGTGCGGCGGCGGTTGGCGACGCAGGCCTTCGAACGCACGGCCGAATACGATTCCGCGATCTCGCGCTATCTCGAATCGGGCTTGCTGGCGAACGAGTTGCCGGGCTCGCTCGCGCTGACGATTCCGATCAAACAGCCGTTGCGTTACGGCGAGAACCCGCAGGACCGCGCCGCGTTCTACCTCGCGCGCGAGACGCCGTTGCCCGAACAGCTGGGCGGGAAAGCGCTTTCGTACAACAACCTGCTCGATCTAGATGCGACGCTGCGTATGCTCGTGCGCGCGCACGTGGGCATCGAACATCCGGCAGCCGCTGCGGGCGGACATCGCCGCGCGGCGATCGTGAAGCACACCGTGCCCTGCGGCGTGGCGGAGCGGACGACCGTGGCCGAAGCGGTGCGCGCCGCGCTCGACGCCGATCCGATCTCCGCGTACGGCGGCATCATCGCGGTCGACGGTCCGATCGATCTGGCCGCGGCCGAAGCGCTGGGCGAGTTCTTTCTCGAGATCGTCGCGGCGCCGGCCTTCGAAGCCGATGCGCTGGCGCGCCTGCGCCGCAAGAAAAATTTGCGGATCATGCGCTTCGACGCGGGGATGCCGCAGTGGATCGCCCAGGAACTGCGGGTCCGCTCGGCCTTGGGCGGCGTGTTGGCCGAAGACGACGACCCGGCTGCCGCCGAGGAGACCTGGCACGTCGTTTCGCGGCGCGCGCCGGACGCCGGCGAGTGGCGCGACCTCATTTTCGCCTGGGACGTCGTGCGCCACGTGAAGTCCAACGGCGTGGCGGTCGTGCGCGACGCTGTTTCACGTGGTATCTGTGCGGGGCAAACGAATCGCGTGAGTGCGGTTCGAATCGCCGGCGAACGGGCCGGCAGCTTTGCCCGCGGCGCGGCCTGCGCCAGCGACGGCTTCTTCCCGTTCGCGGACGGCTTGATCGCGGCCGCCGACGCCGGCTGCAGCGCGGTGATCGCGCCGTCGGGGTCGATCCGCGATGCCGAGGTCATTGCGGCGGCCGACGAGCGCAAGATCGCGCTCGTCTTTTCGAACTACCGCTTCTTCCTGCACTAAGGTGGGTGCGCTCGCCGGGTTCATCGTCCGCCTCGTCGGCTACGCGCTGCTCCTCGGCGTCGTCGCGCGCATCGCCTCGGCGCTGTGGGTGCAGTACGGGCTCGACGGTTCGATCGAACTGCAGCCCTTCCACGACTACGGCGTCGAGGCGTTGCTGATCGCGCCGCTGCCGCTGGCACTGTTCGGCTTCGGCCGGTTCGGCCGCGCGGCGTTCTTCGTCGCGGCGTTCATCGCCGGCGCCGCGTTGACCGCGCCGTTCGCCACCGCGCGCTTCGCCGGAATTTAGACGACGGCGGGCGTCTTCAGCTCGTCGAGGACGCGCAGCGCGCGCTCGAACGATTGTTTGGCGACGCCCGCATCGTACGCGGGACCGCCGGGACTCGTGAAGCCGTGCCCGATGCCGGGATACACGTAGGATTCCGCGCGCGGATTGCCGGCCAGCGCGCGCTGCACGGCCTCGATCTCCGAGGGCGGCACCTGCTGGTCGGCGCCGCCGAAATGAAAGCTCGTCGGGCAGGTGACGGCCGCCGCGGCTTCCAGCTCCACGCCCATCTTGGAGGGATGGAACGCCGCCACCGCGTCCGCGCCCATGTACGCGCCGGCCCGCAACGCGTAACGTCCTCCGAAGCAGTAGCCGAGCAGCGCCCACTTCCCGTTGCATTCCGGCAGCGCCAGCGCGAAGTCGCGGGCGGCCGCCATGTCGCGCTGGCCCGTCTCGGCGTCGAAGCGTTCGTTGCGTTCGAGCGCCTTCGCGAACTCCGCCTTATCGGCCATGTTCAGCGGCCCCGGAATCGTGCGGAAGAACACGTCGAGGGTCAGCGTGATGAAGCCGTGCTCGGCAAACGTTTTGCCCGTCTCCCGCGCGACCGCGCCCACGCCGAACACCGACGGCACGATGACGAGCGCCGGCGCCGGCCGGGTTTCCGGCAGCGTGAGGAACGCCGGCATGGTGCCGCCGGCGACGGGAATGGTGATGTCCTTCGCAACGATCGGCATGCGAAGCCGCTTCTTGGGGGGCATGGCTCGCTACCTGCACACCTCGATCTTCGTCAACGACATGGCCGCGTCGATCGAGTTCTACACCACGAAGCTCGGGCTCAAGCTGCTCGGCGGACCGAATCACTATCCGGGCAACGCGGACATGGCGTTCGTGGGCAGCGATTGGAACGCGTACATCGAGCTGGTCTTCGATCTCGAAGCGCATCCGCCGTACGCGCTCGGCAACCGCTACGAGCACCTCGCGCTCGAAATCGACGGTGACATGAAGAGCACGATCGAGCGCTTGCGCGCGCAGGGCGTGAAGATTCTCACCGAACCGAAGAAGCCGCCCAGCGGCAGCCGCTGGATCGCGTTCGTCGAGGATCCCAACGGTATTCCGGTCGAGCTGTTGGAGCCGCGCCCCGAAGGTCAGGAAAAAAGTTAAACGGCGCGCAAGCGAGGCCGCAGCGGCGCGGGTTCGCCGAGCGCGCCGGCGGCCTCGTCGACCGTCTCGAAAATGTGCAGCACGCGCGTGAGGCCGCTGATCTCGAGAATGCGATAGCCTTGGCCGTGGCGCGGCATCGCGAGCCGCAGCTGATCGCCGAGATTTTTCGCCGCGCGTACGATGACGCCGACCGCGCCGCAATCCATATACCTGCATTCGCGCATGTCGATAACAACCGGCCGGCCGATACGTACGGCGCCGACGATGGCCGACTCCAACGATTTCGTCTCGGCGAACGTCGCCTCGCCGAAGACGTGCACGATCGATGCGCGCGGGTGCGAATCATCGAGAATGAATATTCCGAGCGACTCGACGCTTTCGTTGTTGCCGGGAAAGCAAACCATGATCGGCACCTCTTCTTTCACATAAGGCTACGCGCAACGCGCGAAGCATTCAAGTTGTGAAAGGCGTGCGAGTTAGCGGGCCGATTGGTGCTGTCGCACGGCGCGCGTTTCGGGGTGGGACCGGGCGCGCGGTTAGGAGTTCGCGCGGGCTCCGAACAGGCGCGCGGCTGCCAGCAGGTCGCGCTGGATTTCCGGCAGCGGCCGATCGCGCAGCATGATCATCGGAACCTGGTCGTCCAGGTGCGGATTGCTGCCGTGAAACCACGCTTTGCAAATCTCGGCGTCGGCGGCGGTCGCGATCATCGCGGCGAGCTGGAGGGCGAAGCGCAAGACCTGTGGCCGCTGGGGTTCGCGGTCGCCGAGCCAGCTGTGGACGGCGCGGGTCTCTTGCACGCCCGCGATCACGGCCACCGTCGTCGCATCAAGGAGGTCCAGCAGCCGCGCCACGACCTCGGCGATCGGCAGCGACATCGCCTGCAGGTGGGAGTCGCCGGCACTCAGGTAGCGGGCGTTGCCCGCCGTTTGCTCCTCCATAGCCGGTAGAATAACAGGTAAGAAAGCGGGGTGCAAGGGGGTCGAAATACCGCCCTCCTTCGCAACCGAGCACGAATGAAAGGCCCGGCGCCAGCCGCCCGGAAAGTCCGGCTTCCGTGAATCGCCTGGCCGCCCCGCGCGGCACCCATGATGTGCTGCCGCCCCGTTCGGCCGACTGGAACCGCCTCGAGGGCCATGCCCGGGACATCGCGGAGCGCTTCGGCTACGGCGAGATCCGCACGCCCACGTTCGAGGCGACCGAACTTTTCGTGCGCGGCGTCGGTGAGACGACCGACATCGTCGAGAAAGAGATGTACACGTTCGCCGACAAGGGCGGCCGCAGCATGACGCTGCGCCCCGAGTGGACGGCGCCGGTCGTGCGCGCCGCCCTCGAACACTCGCTGCTCGCGCAGGGGCCCCAGCGGCTCTACTACATCGGCTCGATCTTCCGCTACGAGCGGCCGCAAGCCGGCCGCTATCGCGAGGCGCACCAATTCGGGATCGAGTGCTTCGGCTTTCCCGGACCCGAGGCCGACGTCGAGGTGATCGGCGTCGCCGTGAGTTTGATCCGTCAATACAAACTGTCGGACGTCACCGTGCGCCTCAACTCGGTCGGCGACGACGTCTGCCGGCCGCGCTACCGCGAGGCGTTGCTGGCGCATTTCCGGCCGCACGTCGCGGAGTTGTCGGCCGATTCCCAATCGCGCCTCGAACGCAACCCGCTGCGGATCCTCGATTCCAAGTCGCCGGCCGATGCGCCGTTCGTCGCCGGCGCGCCGACGTTGCTGGACTCGTTGTGCGACGGCTGCCGCGAACACTTCGACGGCGTGCGGCGCTATCTCGACGAGCTCGGCATCGCCTACGAAGTCGATCCGCGCATCGTGCGCGGGCTCGACTACTACACGCGCACGGTGTTCGAGATTACGTCCACGGCGCTGGGCGCGCAGAGCACGGTCTGCGGCGGCGGCCGCTACGACGGGCTCGTGGCCTCGCTCGGCGGGCCGTCCACGCCGGCGGTCGGTTTCGGTTTGGGGCTCGAGCGCTTTCTGATGATGGTCGACGCCGCGAGCGCCGGCGCGGAAGAACCGCGCCGCGGGATCCAAGCGATCGCGCTCGGTGCGGCGGCGCGCGCGCGCCTCGTGCCGCTGGCCGGCCGGCTGCGCGCCGCGACCGACGTGCCGGTATTCATCGACTACGGCGAACGTAAGCTGACCGCGCACTTCAAGCTGGCCGACCGCAATCGGGCCCGCTGGGCACTGATCCTGGGCGACAACGAACTCGCGGCGGACGAGATCGTGATGCGTGACTTGGAGCAACGCGCCGAACGCCGGCTTCCGCTCGCCGACGCGGCGAGTAGAGTCGCGCAGTTCGTCGTCGAAGGGACGTCGGATGCATAACGATGAGGCCGGGCGCATCCACGCGCTGGCCGCCATTCTGCGCGATTTCGACCTCGACTCAGTGCGCGTGCGCATCGGCGAGACGGAGTACGAGCTGGTCGGCCGCGAGCCGGTTCCGGCGGCACCGGTCACGGCGGTGCCCGCCGCCGGGCGTGCCGTCGCCGCCGCGGGTGAGCCCGCGCCGGCCGCCGGCGGAAGCGCTCCGGCCGGCGTCAAGCGCGTCACGGCGCCGCTGGTCGGCGTCTTCTATGCCGCGCCCTCACCGGGCGCCGAACCGTTCGTCGGCGTCGGCGATCGCGTCGTTCCGGGTCAGGTCTTGTGCATTCTCGAAGCGATGAAGCTGATGAACGAAATCACGAGCGAGTTCGCCGGCGTCGTCAGCCGCGTGATTCCCGATAGCGGCCAGTTGGTCTCGCTCGGCGACGACCTGTTCTGGATCGAACCGTAGTGCATCCGGCTCACAAGCGGCGCGGCTTCGCCGAACTGCTCGCCGACCGGCGCGGCCTGCTCGACGCGCCGCACTATCCCGAACAAGTCGCGGCGATCGCCGGCGTGCTGGTCGCGGCGTTTCGTAAACACAACAAAGTTCTATGGTGCGGCAACGGCGGCAGCGCGGCCGACGCGCAGCATCTCGCGGCCGAGTTCAGCGGACGCTTCTTGCGCGAGCGCGAGGGGTTGCCGTCGGAAGCACTCTCGGTCAACACGAGCACGCTGACGTCGATCGCGAACGATTTCGGGTACGAGTGGGTGTTTGCGCGCCAAGTCGAAGCGTTCGTGCAGCCGGGCGACGTCGTGGTCGGCATCAGCACGAGCGGCAAATCGCCGAGCGTGCTGCGCGCGCTCGAAACCGCGCGCCGCCTGGGCGCGACGACGATCGCGTTTACCGGCAACGGCGGCGGTCCGCTGGCCGACCTCGCCGACATCGTGCTGCTCGGACCGGACGGCTACAGTGCGCTGGTGCAAGAAGTGCACATCACGCTGGGTCACATCATCTGTGACCTCGTCGAACAAGACCTGCTCTTCGCATGACCGCGGTCGTGCGGCCGGCGGTGTTTCTCGATCGCGACGGAACGCTGATCGAGGACCGCGGCTTCCTCGGCGATCCGGCCGGCGTGCAGCTGCTGCCGACGGTGGTCGACGCGCTGCGTTTGCTGGCCGCGAACAACTACGCCACGATCGTGATCTCGAACCAGTCCGGCATCGCGCGCGGTTTGCTCGACGATGACAAAGTGCGCAGCGTGAACGCCGAGATCGTGCGCCGGCTCGACGGCGACGGGCTGGCCATCGACGGCTGGTACTGGTGCCCGCACTACGATGAAGGCTGCGACTGCCGCAAGCCCGAGCCGGGACTCGTGCACCGCGCGGTGCGCGAACATACGTTAACGCTGGCGGGCGCGGCGATGGTCGGCGACCGCGGCAGCGACGTCGAGCTCGGGCAGCGCGTCGGCATTCCGGGCATCGTCGTCCCCGGCCCGTTCCCGTACGTCGGGCCCGAACCGGATTTGCGCGCCGAGACGCTGCTCGAAGCGGCGGAATGGATCGTGCGCCGTGGCCACTGAAATCGCGGTGCCGCGCGCGAGCGAATTGCTGGCGCGGATGGCGGGCCGGCGCGTCGTCGTCATCGGGGACGTGATGATCGACGAATGGATTTGGGGCCGCGTCTCGCGCATCTCGCCCGAGGCGCCCGTGCCGGTGGTGGCGGTGCACGATCATTCGTTCACGCTGGGCGGCTCGGGAAACGTGGCCAACAACCTGCGTGCGCTCGGCGCCGCCGTGACGTTCGTGGGCGTCGTCGGCAACGACGCCGAGGGCGCACGCGTGCGCGAGCTCTTCGCCGCGATCGACTGCGAGACGTCGGGGTTGCTCACGCTCGACGACCGGCCGACGACGCGCAAGACGCGCATCGTCGCGCACAACCAGCAAGTCGTGCGGGCCGATTGGGAATCGACGGCGCCGCTCGGCGGCGCCGACCGCGCGCGCATCGTCGCGTCGGTGCGACGGGCCGTCGCGGGCGCCGATGCGGTCGTGTTGAGCGATTACGCGAAAGGATTGCTGCATCGCGACATCGTCGAAGCGGCGCTCGAAGCGGCGGTGGTCGTGGCCGATCCGAAGCCCGGCAACGTCGATCTCTTCGCCGGCGTCACGTGCATCGCGCCGAACGTCGCCGAAACCGCGATTGCCGGCGGGATCGCCATCGTCGACGACGCCTCGCTCGAACGCGCGGCGCGCGCGCTCCTGGCGCGCATCGGCTGCCGCTACGTGCTCGTGACGCGCGGCGAACACGGGATGTCGCTCTTCGGCAGCGACGGTACGGCCGAACACATCCCGGCGGTCGCGCGCACGGTGTTCGACGTCAGCGGCGCGGGCGACACGGTCGTCGCGGTGCTGACGCTGGCGCTCGCCGCGCAGGTGCCGATTGCGACGGCGACGCGCTTGGCGAATTTCGCGGCCGGTGCCGTCGTCGAGAAACTCGGCACCGCCACCGCGTCGCCGGCCGAAATCATCGCGCTGATGGAACACGATGCCGAGCGCTAACGACTTTCTCGCTCCGGTGCTGGACCGGGCCGGCGCGAGCGCGTTTCGCGAATCGCTGCGCGCGCGCGGCAAGATCGTCGTGTTCACGAACGGCTGCTTCGACGTGGTGCACGACGGCCACACGCAGTATCTCGCCTGGGCGCGCGCCCAGGGCGACGCCCTGATCGTGGGCCTCAACGGCGATGCGTCGGTGCGCGCACTCAAGGGTCCGCAGCGGCCGTTCGTGCCGTTCGCCGGGCGTGCCGGCGTGTTGATCGCCCTGCGCAGCGTCGATGCGGTGGTCGGTTTCGATGAATCGACGCCGGTCGAATTGCTGGAAGCGCTCAAGCCCGACGTGCACGTGAAGAGCGCGCAGTACCGCATCGAAGAGCTGCCCGAACGCTACGTCGTCGAGTCCAACGGCGGCCGGATCGTTTTGGCACCGCATCTCCACGGCAAGAGCACGACCGATCTCGTCGCGACGATCCGCGCGCGCCCATGATCCTCGCGCTCACCGCCAACGGCCCGGGCGAGTTCGCGGGTTGGGTACGGCCGTTGCTCACCGCCCTCTACGCCCGCCGGCCGGATCTCGACGTACGCGTCTTCTGCGTTCCCGACGACTACGCCACCGGACACGAGGCGGAGTACGTGCGCGCGCTCTTTCCGAGCGCGACGGTGTATGCGCCGGGCGAGTACCTGCGCTTCGCGCTCGGCCGCGGCCTCGATGGTCTGCCGGCCCGCGCCGACGGCGTGCTGTATCTCGGCGGCGACCTCATGCACGCGGCGCGCGTGCACGACCGGTTGGGCGGCGTCGCGAGCGCGTATAAGTTTTCGCGTAAGCGCTACGCGGAGCGTTTCCGGCGCGTGTTCGCGGTCGATGCCGCGAACGAGCGGCAATTGTGCGGCTGGGGCGTGCCGGCCGCGAGCATCACGGTCGTCGGCAACCTCGCGATCGACGGTGCGCTGGGAGAGGCGGCCGGCGCGTTCGGCGGCGAGACCGAATCGGACGCCGCGCGCGACGGCGTGATCTTCTTTCCCGGCTCGCGGAAACACGAGGTCGCCGAGATCTTCCCGATGTTCGTGCGCACCGCGGTGCAGTTGCGCCGCCGGCTGCCCGGCGTGCCGATCGCGTTCGCGCGTTCGCCCTTCACCACCGATGTGGAACTGCGCGACGTGCTTGCGCGGGGCGGCATTCGCGTCGCGTACGGCATGCCCGCGGTGCTCGCGCCCGACGGCGCATCGCTCGACGCCGCCGGCGAGCGTTTCGCCGTCGTGAAGTCGGCCATGCGTTCGGCGCAGCGCGCGCGGCTGGCGGTGTCGCTGCCGGGAACCAAGGTGATCGAACTCGCGGCCTTGGGCGTTCCCGCGGTCGTCGTGTTGCCGTCCAACGCCCCGGAGCTCGCGGTCATCAACGGTCCGCTGCAATACATCGGCCGCGTGCCGGCCGTCGGCACGGCGGTCAAACGTGCGGCCGCCGTCGCGGTCGCGAAGCGCTTTCGCTTCGTTGCCCAGCCGAACATCGACGCCGGACGCGAAATCGATTGTGAGCTGCGCGGCACGCAGCTTCCGTCACGCATCGCGCACGTCGCGGCCGAACGCTTTGCCGACCGCACCTGGCTGGCCGGCGCGAGCGCGGACTTACAAGCGCTCTATGCCGCGCATGCCGGTGCGGCGGGGCGGATGGCCGACGCGCTTCTCGAAGACATTTCGGGATGAAGATCAGCGTGGTGATCGCGACCCGCAATCGAGCCGCGCTGCTCGATGGAGCGCTGCATTCACTGCGCGGCCAAATCGGCGCGCCCGAGATCGAAGCGATCGTCGTCGACAACGGTTCGAGCGACGCGACGCGCACGGTCGCCGAGCAGCACGCGGCGACGTACTGCTTCGAGGAACGGCCGAATCGCGCGCTGGCGCGCAACGCCGGGATCGCTGTTGCGAGCGGCGACATCGTGCTGTTCGTCGACGACGACGTCGTGCTGCCGCCGTACTTCATCGCCGCCCACGCGCGCGCCCACGGCGCGACGAGCGTTCCGCACGTGGTGACCGGGCCGATCATCAACGTGCCGGCGTCCGACGTGCGCCCGGTGCCGACGTTTCTCAACGGCTCCAACGCGTACTTCTGCACCTGCAACGCGTCGGTGCCGCGCGGCGCGCTGCAAATCGCCGGCGGGTTCGACGAATCGTTCGACAAGTACGGCTGGGAAGACACCGAACTCGGCGTGCGTTTGCGCAACGCCGGCGTGCGCCGCATGTTCGTGTGGGAAGCCTATCTCTGGCACATCAAGCCGCCCGCGACCGAGACGCTCGACGCCGCCCTCGAGAAGACGATCGAGAAGGCGCGCATGGCCGCCAAATTTGTGCGCAAGGATCCGTCGCGCCGCGCGAAGCTCGCGACCGGCGCCTACGCCCTCAACCGTTTGCGCGCGCACGTGCTGGCGCCGCGCGGCGCGCAAGCGTGGCTGGCCGGCGTGGCGACGAGCGTTCGGGTGCCGGCGCCGTTGGCGCGCGTCGCGCGCGGACTCGTCCTCGACAGCGTGTACGTGGACGAACTCGAACGCGCGCTGGATTCGCCCTCGGGCGAATCCTAGTGAGTCGCGTTCTGCTCGTGCGTCTGGATGGAATCGGTGATGCGCTCGTGTGCACCCCGTTGATCGCGGGCTTGCGCGCCGCGGGGCACGAGCTGGGCGTGGCATTGAGCGATCGCAACGCCGAGGTGTTTGCGCCGGAGACCGCGAGCGCGACGCACGTGCTCGAACGCATCCCGTGGCCGCGCCACGGTTCGACGCCGGCGTCGCGCGCGCGCGCCGATGCCGAGATCGCGGCCGCGCGCTACGACGTGGCGCTGATCGCCAGCGAAGAGCCCGAAGCGTACGAGCTGGCCGCGCCGGTGCCGCGGCGCATCGGCTTCACGACCGGCTGGGCCAAGCCGTTCAAGTCGGCCTGGATCAAACGCCGCGTGACGACCGCGGTTCCGCGGGCCGCCACGCTGCGCGGTTCCCGCCGGCACGAAGCCGAGATCGTGCTGCGGCTGGGCGCGGACCTCGTCGGCGCGCCGCCCGAACGCGATGCCGCGCGGTTGCGGCCGTGGATCACCGGTGCGAGCGACGTTCCCGAACGGCGCGGTGTGCTGGTCCAACTCGGCGTGAAGTGGAACGCGCTCGGCATCGCCGCCGGCGCGCTGGCGCGCCTCGTCGCGAGTTTGCGCGAACGCGGCGCGCGCTTCATCGCCGCGCCGGGCGAACGCGAGGCGATGCAAACGCAGTTCCCGCTCCTGGACGTCGAAGCGCCGGCAACGACGCGCGCGTGGATCGCAACGGTCGACGCGGCCGCGGCGCTGGTGAGTCCCGACACCGGTGCTGCGCACCTGGCCGGGATGATCGGCGTGCCGGTCGTCGACGTGTTTCCCGATGCCGGCTTCGACGTGCAGACGCGCCGTTGGCGCCCGTGGGCGAGTTCGAGCATCGTGGTGCGCGCGAGCGAGGTCGCGCGCGCACCGGACACGCTGATCGCGCAGGCGCTCGATGCCCTCTGAACGCGCGCTGCTCGTTGCGGCCGGCGGCGGCATCGGCGACACGCTGATGGCCGGCGTCGTCGCGCACGCGCTGCGCTCGCGCTTCGAGCGGGTCGACGCGCTCGTGCTGCCGGCGCATCGCGCGATCGCCGAGCACGATCCGGCCATCGACCGCGTGCACGTCCTGGCCTCACCGGTTCCGACGGCGGAAGACGTGCGCGGCGCCGGCTTCGCGGCGGCCGTCGTCACGTGGGCGACGTTCGTCACCGCGGCGGTGCCGGCGCTGGCGCAAATTCCGCTGCGCGTGGGGCAAGCGCGCCGCCTGTATTCGCCGCTGTTCACCAAGCGCGTGACCGTGCGCAGCGAGCGCGGCGACCATACGACGCACTGGACGCAGATTTTGCTCGACTACGCGCGCGCCATCGGCTGCGACGATCCGGTGGCGCGGCCGGCGTTCGTGCCCACCGCTGACGATCGCGCCGCCGCCGATGCACTCTCGCGAGCGCGCGGCATCGACGGCCCGTTCGCGATGCTGCACCCGTCGCGCGGGCTGTCCGCGCAGCGCGAGCGCTGGCCGGCGGCCGGCTTCATCGCGCTGGCGAACGCCTTGCGCGAACGCGACGGCATTCCGCTGCTGGTGACCGGCACCGCCGGCGACGCGCCGGTGGCGGATGCGATCGCGCACGGCGCGGGCGCCGTCTCGATCGCCGGCGCGACCACGATCGGAACGTTTGCGGCGCTGGCCGAACGCGCCCGGTACGTCGTGGCGATGGACTCGGGGCCGATGCACGTTGCGGCCACGGTCGGCGCGCCGACGGTCGGAATCTTCGCGCTGCAATCCGACGAGCCGGACCGCTGGGCGCCGCTCGGTGCGAACACGGTGGTCGTCCGCGCGGTCTATCCGTGTCCGCCCGGTCACCGTAAGGAAACCTGTCCCGACTTCGCCTGCGTGCGGCACCTCGACATCGCCGGCATCCTGGCGGCACTCGAAGGCCTGACATGCCGCGTCTGACGATCCAGCTGTGCACGTACAACCGTGCGCGTTTGCTCGAACGCGTGCTCGAAGCGCTGTTCGACCAGACCGCGCCGGATGACGCCTACGAGGTCGTGCTGGTGAACGACGGCTCGCCCGACGACACCAGTGCCGTGATCGAACGGGTGCGTCCGCTGGCGCGCTGCGCGTTTACGGTCATCGAGCAACCGAACTCCGGGCTCGCGCGCGGCCGCAACGCGGGCATCGCGCGTTCGAGCGGCGAGCGGATCGTTTTCATCGACGACGACGTGTTGCCGACGCCGGTGTTCGCGGCCGAACATCTCGGCAGCGACGCGCGTTACGGCGACGTGATCGTGCGCGGCGCGGTGATCAACACCGAGAGCTTCGACGATCTGCCGGTCCCGGTGTGGACGCCCGCCAACTACAGCGGCAACTATTTCTGGACCAGCAACGTATCGTTGCGCCGCTCGCGCCTCGACCGCGCCGGCGGCCGCTTCGACGAATCGTTTACCGAATACGGGTGGGAAGACATCGAGCTCGGCATGCGCCTGCGCGCGCTCGGGACGCGCGCGGTGTTCAACCGCTACGCCGTGGCGTTCCACTACAAACCGCGCGCGGAGCGCGCCGATAAGGCGAGCCGCGAACGGCAGGTGCGCGCGCAGGCGCGCACCGCCGTGCAGTTGCGCGCCAAGCATCCGCACTGGCGCGTCGACTTGGCCATCGGCAACACGCCGCCGCAGCGTCTGCTCGGCGACCTGCTGCACCGCAGCGGCATCGGCCGCGTCGTGGCGCCGCTGGCCGACGCCTATTACGACGAACTCGCGGCCGCCGAGGCGGCCGCAACCGTTGCGCCCAACGAACCCCCGTGACCCCGCAGCGGATCTTACTTTCGCGGCTGGATCGGGTCGGCGATCTGATTCTCTCGACGCCGGCGATCGCGACGCTGCGCCGGGCGTTTCCGGCCGCGCACATCGCGATCGTCTGCAGCGAGTACAACGCGGTGGTGGTCGAAAACAGCCCGGACGTCGACGAGGTCGCGTGTCTGCCGCCGTTCGAAGCGCCGCATCGTTTCGGCGCGCGTTTCCGGGGCGCGGATCTCGCGGTCGCGCTCGCGCCGAACGCCAGCGACATGCGGCTCGTGGCCGCGACGCGCGCGCCGCGGCGCATCGGCTACACCTACGAGCGCCGGCACCTGACGCGCTTGATCGCGCGCCGCTGGCTGACCGACTGCTTGATCAGCAACGCCGATCCGGATACGTGCGATCGCAATCCGCGCATGTTCGTGATGCACGAGGTCAACCAAGTGCTGGCGCTGGCGCAGCGCGCGGGCGCCACCGAAATCGTCCCCGACCTGCGCATCGTGATCAGCGATGACGACCGCGCGGCGGTGGCCGACTTCCCGCCCGACCCGATCATCGTCCACCTCGGGCGCCGCTGGATGGAGCACGGCAGCACGACCGGCAGCCTGCTCCAGCTGTTCCGGCAGCTGCGTCCCCTCGGGCGGCCGCTCGTAGCGACGTACGGCGCCGACGCGGTCGAACTGGCCGGCGCCGTGCGCGACGCGGGCGTCGCCGACCGGGTCGCCGGCGGCCTGACGTTCGGGCAGTGGGCGGCCGCGTTCGAGCGCGCGGCCGCTATCGTGACGATCGATACCGGCGCGACGCACGTGGCGAGCGCGGTGCGGCGACCGACGATCGTCCTGTTCGAATACGCCTACTTCCGGCTCAATTCGCAGGAATGGTCGCCGTACCGGGTGCCGAACGCGGTGCTACGCAAACCCCCGACCGATGCGCCGGCCGCCCTCGAGGCGTCGCGGGCCGAGATCGTCGCGGCGGTTGCCCGCCTACTATGACCGACCTGCTTCAACTTTCCGTCGTCGTTCCGACGTACAATCGCCTCGACACACTGCGCTACGTCATTCCGTCGCTGGTGGCGCAAGATCTGCGCCCCGACGCGTTCGAAGTGATCGTCGCCGATTCGCAGTCGAACGACGGCACGGTCGAGTATCTGGCCGAGGTTGGGCGGATGTCGCCCAACGTGCGCCATCTGCCGGGCCCGTACACCGGGCGCGCCGGCGCGCGCAACGCCGGCATCGCGGCCGCGCGTGCGCCGATCGTGCTGTTTACCGATGCCGACATCATCGCCGCGCCCGATCTGCTCTCACGCCACCTGGCACGCCATGCCGCCGGTGCGGGCCGGGCCGTGATCGGTTGCGAGATCCAAGTCGATTCATACGCCGAGTACCAGCGCAAGAGCGCGAATCCGGCGGCGCGCGATCCGTTGCACCCGCCGACGCGCAAGCACTTAACGTGGCTATATTTCATGACCGGCAACTGTTCGGTGCGGCGCGACGACCTCGACCGCCTCGGCGGCTTCGACGAAGCGTTCACCGGCTACGGGCACGAGGATCTCGAACTCGGGTACCGGCTGCAGCATGCCGGCGTCACGATCGAATACGCGCCCGAAGCGGTGAACTATCACTGGCACCCCGTGCCGTATGACGAACAGCAGGGCCGCATGGAACTGGCCGGCCGCTCGACGGTGCGGTTCTTTCGCAAGCACCCGACGTTCGACGTCCGGCTGCGGCTGGGCATGACCCCGGTTTCGCTGGCGCTGCACGACCTCATCGACCGCGTTCCCGCGTTGCGGCGCCGGATCGACGCCGGCGCGGCGGCGCCCGGCTTCCTGCGCACGCTCTCGTTCCAATATCACTACCTCACCGGCATCAAGGCGGCATTACGTGACCCAAGCTAACTTCGCGCGCGTTTCCTGTGGAGCGCTCAGCGCGAACGACGTCGACCACGACGTCGAACTGTCCGGCTGGGTGCACCGCCGCCGCGATCACGGCGGGTTGATCTTCATCGACCTGCGCGACCGCGACGGCATCACGCAGGTCACGTTCGATCCGGCCGATGCCGCGACGTTCAAAGTCGCCGAGAGTTTGCGCAACGAATTCGTCGTGCGCGTGCGCGGCCGCGTGCGGCTGCGGCCGGCGGGCACCGACAATCCGAAACTCGCGACCGGCGCGATCGAGGTGCCGGTCGCACAGCTCGAGGTGCTCAACCGGTCGGAGACGCCGCCGTTCGTCGTCTCGTCGGACGACGACGTCGACGAAAACGTCCGGTTGCGGTACCGGTATCTCGACCTGCGCCGCCCGCGCATGCAGAACAACTTGACCGTGCGTCACCGCATCATCAAGACGATGCGCGACTACTTCGACGCGCACGACTTCATCGAGGTCGAGACGCCGATCCTGATCAAGTCGACGCCGGAGGGCGCGCGCGACTACCTCGTGCCGAGCCGCATCTACCCGGGCACGTTCTACGCACTGCCGCAGTCGCCGCAGATTCTCAAGCAGCTGTTGATGGTCGGCGGGATCGGCCGCTACATGCAGATCGCGCGCTGTTTCCGCGACGAAGACCCGCGCGCCGACCGGCAGCCCGAGTTCACCCAGATCGACGTCGAGATGTCGTTCGTCGGCGAAGACGACGTGATCGCGATGATGGAAGGCTGCATTCGCGACGTGTGGTTCCGCGCGCTCGACGAGACGATCGGCGAGATCCCGCAGCTCACGTATCACGAAGCGATCCGCCGCTTCGGCAGCGACAAACCCGACCTGCGCTTCGGGCTCGAGTTAGTCGACGTGGCCGAACTGTTCCGCGGCAGCGACTTCCAGCTCTTCCACACGTTGGCCGAAACGCCGGGCAACCGCGTCATCGCGCTGCGCTATCCGGGCGGTGCCTCGCTGTCGCGTCGCGACTTCGACGCGCTGACCGAGACCGCGAAATCGTTCGGCGCGAAGGGGCTGGCGTACATCACGCTCGCGGCCGACGGCGCGAAGGGCCCGATCGTGAAGTTCCTCGGCGATTCCACGGTCGCCGCATTGCGCGCCGAAACGATGTCCGAGAACGGCGACGCGATCCTGTTCGTGGGTGAACGGGCCGCCGAAGCGTCGGACATCGCGGGCCGGTTGCGGCTCGAGATCGGCGAACGGCTCGGACTGCGCGATCCGGCCGCCTACGCGTTCGCGTGGGTGCGCGGGTTCCCGCTCTTCGAGCGCGACCCCGATAGCGGCGAGATCACCTTCACGCATCATCCGTTCACCGCGCCAGCGCCGGGCCAAGAGTCGCTGTTCGATACCGAACCGCTGGCCATGACGGCGCAGCACTACGATCTGGTGCTCAACGGCTACGAACTCGGCAGCGGGTCGATCCGTAACCACAACGCCGACTACCAGCGCAAGATCTTCGTGCGCTTGGGACTGACCGACGAGCAGATCGACGACCGCTTCGGATTCTTCCTCGAAGCGCTGCGCTTCGGCGCGCCGCCGCACGGCGGCATGGCGCTGGGCATCGACCGCATCGCGATGGTCGCGTGCGCGACGACCAACATCCGCGACGTGCTCGCGTTCCCGAAGAACCAGTCCGCGCGCGACGTGATGATGGATACGCCGTCGAGCATCCCCGACAACTTGCTGCGCGACGTCGGCTTGCAGCTGCGCGTCAAGCCACCGAACTAGCGCGTGGATTCGCAGCCGCTCATCGCCTTCGACCGGGTCAGTATGACGCTGGGCGGCACCGAGGTTCTCACCAATATCGATCTGCGCATCGAGGCCGGCGACTTCGTCTGCGTCGTCGGACCGTCGGGCTGCGGCAAGACCACGATGCTGCGGCTGTTGGGCGGACTGCTCGAACCGACCGCCGGCGAGGTGCGGTACGCCGGCAAACGCATCGTCGCGCCGCGCGCCGACATCGCGATCATGTTTCAGGACTACGGCCGCGCGCTGTTGCCCTGGCGCACCGTCGCCGGCAACGTGTCGCTCGCGCTCGAGGCGCTCGACGTGCCCAAGGAAGAACGGCCCGGCCGCATCGCCGGCGTGCTCGCCACCGTCGGCCTCGACGGCAAGGCCGACAAGTATCCGAGCGAGTTGTCGGGCGGCATGCAACAGCGGCTGCAGATCGCGCGCTGTCTCGCTCAGCAGCCCAACGTGTTACTGATGGACGAACCGTTCGGCGCGCTCGACGCGATGACGCGTCAGACGCTGCAGGACGAAGTGCTCTCCATCGTCGCCGCGAGCGGCGCAACGGTGTTCTTCGTGACGCACGATCTCGAAGAGGCGGTCTACTTGGGGAACCGCGTGATCGGCTTGCAGCCGCATCCGGGCCGGGTCGCCGGCGACGTGGCGGTCAACTTGGCGCGGCCGCGCAATCAGCTGACGACCCGCGAGGATCCGGAATTCGCGCGCCTGCGCCGCCATCTCTTCGATTTCATCAAGGATCCCGGCGCATGAAACGCTGGCGCGGCTTGTTGTTTCCGCTAGTGCTGATCGCGATCGCGCAAGCGGCCGCGATGGCGACGCACTTGCAGAGCTATACGTTGGCCTCGCCGGCCGACGCGGCCGTGGCCGGCGCGCACGCGCTTGCCGACGGCAGCATCGCCGTGGCCACCTTGCAGACACTGGCCAACGCCTTCGGCGGCCTCGCCCTCGGCGGCGGCTTCGGTTTGGTCGCCGGAATCGTGTTGGGTAGCAGCGTCATCGCCGATCGCCTGATGGAATTTTCGGTCGAAGCGTTGCGGCCGGTCCCGTCGGTCGCGCTGATCCCGATCGCGATGCTGACGTTCGGCTTCGGCTTCCGCATGGAGATCGCGATCGTTTCGTTTGCCGCGTTTTGGCCGGTGCTGATCCTCACGCGCAACGCGGTTGCCGGCATCGACGCGGGGCTCATCGACGTCGCGCGCGCGCTTCGCCTGCGGCCGTTCGCGCGCACGGTGAAGATCGTGCTGCCGGCCGCGCTGCCGCGCATCTTCGTCGCCTTTCGGCTCGCGGCCGGCATCGCACTGACGGTCGCGGTGACGGTCGAGGTGTCGACCAATCCGATGGGCTTGGGTTACGGCATGATCTTGGCCGAGCAATCGCTGCACCCGGACCTGATGCTCGCGTATCTCGTGTGGGTCGGCGTCCTGGGCTGGGGCCTCAACTTCGCCATCACGAGCGCGCAGCGCCGGTTGTTCCGCGCGTGACGCGCATCGGCTGGCGGCTGGCCAGCATCGTGACCGGCGCTGTCTTCATTGCGCTGTGGCAACTGATCGCGAACGCGCACGTGATCTCGCCGGTGTATTTGCCGAGCCCCGCTCGCACGTGGGACGCGTTGGTGGTGGGCTTCACGAGCGGCACCTTGCCCGACCAGCTCTGGCAAACCGTGCAACGCATGTTCGTCGGGTGGCTGCTCGCGTCGCTGGTCGGGATCGTGATCGGCGCCGCGATCGGATTGTCGCCGAAGGCGCGCGAATACGTGGGGCCCACGCTTGAATTCATTCGCCCGCTGCCGGCTTCGGCCGTGATTCCGCTCGCGATCGTGTTCTTCGGTTTGACCGACGGGATGGTGCTGGCGGTGATCGCGTTCGGCGCGCTGTGGCCGACGTTGCTCGCGACCGTGCACGGCTTCGCCGCGGTCGAACCGTGTCTCTACGACGTGTCGCGCGCGCTGCGTATGTCGCGCTTCGCCGTCATCTGGAAGATCGCGCTGCCCAGTTCGCTGCCCGACATCCTGGCCGGCATGCGGCTCAGCCTGACGATCTCGCTGATCCTCGCCGTGGTCGGCGAAATGCTCGCCTCGCGCATCGGTCTCGGGCGCGGCATCTTAGTGGCCGCGCGGCTCTTTCACTCGCCCGATCTCTACGCCGGCGTGGTGCTCTTGGGGGCGCTCGGCTACGTCACGGCGCAAGGCCTGTTCGCGGTCGAGGCGCGCCTGCTACGCTGGCGCCACCGCTAGGAAACCAGCATGTCGCGCGGGTTGAGGTTGGCCTTGATCAGGCCTTGCTTTTTGGCAAGGTCGATCCACCACTGAACCTGCGCCGCGCTGACCGGCACGCTGAAGTTCGGGATCAGCGTTTCGGCGACGATCGCCGCCGGCTGTTTCGTCCAGGTCGCGAGGCTGGTGCGCGCGCCGGCGTCGTTCGCCTTGATGTAGGCGACCGATTCGGTCAACGCATCGCGGAAGGCGTGCACGACGGCGATATTCTTCACCGCCCAGTCCTTCATCGTGGCGAAGACGTCGATGAGCGTGCCGTTGGGGATCGTCGCCTCGAAGTCGTCGAACTGGTAGCCGATCTTCTGATCGATGATGCGGTGGTAGAACGGATCGACGATGATGCACGCGTCGACCTGGCCGGCCTTCAACAGATCGGGCGTCTGCGGGAACGCCACCTCGACGAACGTGATGTGGGTCGGGTCGACGTTCTTCTCCGCCAGCCAGCGCAGCGCGAGGATGTGAAAGAACGAGTTGAGGCTCGCGACCGCGACCTTCTTGCCGATGAGGTCTTTGGCCGACTTGATGCCGCTGTCGGTGCGCGCCAGGATGCCGACGTTCTTCGGCACCGGGAACGCGACCGTGGCGGCGATCGCCGCCAGCTGGATGCCGGCTTCTTGCGCGGGCAACATCGACACGAGCACCGACGTCCCGATCTCGGCTGAGCCCGACTGCAGCGCGCTGATCAAGACGCCTTGGTTGGCGACGGGCGTGGCCGTCACGTCGAGGTCGCGCTTCTTGAAGAAGCCCTGATCGATGCCGACGTAGAGCGGCAGCTCATCGACGATCGGGATGAACACGACGCGGATCGGCGTGGCCGCCGGCGCCGCGGTGGGAACCAGACCGGCGGCAAGTGCGGCACCCGCGGCGGTCGAGCCGGCGAGAAAAGTCGTTCGCGTGGTCATCAAGGCCTCCAGATCAATTCGCTTGCGGGTGTGTCACGCATCGGCGTGCTCGAATATTTGGCGGCGGTATCGATCGACGGTTGCAAGAGTTTCGGGTCGAGCGACGTCGCGTAGGCGACACGGCTCATCGACGCGGCGGTTTCGGGCGTGATCTGGGTGTGGTGCAACAGGATCTGTGCGGATTCTTTCTGATGCGTGTTCGCCCAAGCGGCCGTTTTGATCATGACTTCGGCGAACTTGGCGGCTTCGACGGGATGCGCTTTGATCCAGGCGTCGGTCGCGATCCAGCCGGTCGACATGAAGCGCGGCGCGACCGCATCGTCGACCGGCGCGACGAACTTCACCAGCGGCTTCGAGGCCTCGAGAAACGGCTCGGCGATCATCGCGCCGTCGACGCGGTGTTGCGCGACCGCGGCGGCCATTTGCGGAAACGGCAACTCGACCCACTTCACGGTCGAGGTGTCGCAGCCGTTCTTGTCGAGCCACGCCTTCGTGCCGTAGTAGGTGAGGTCGGCGAGGCCGGTGACGGCGATCGTCTTGCCGTTGAAGCTCGCACCGCTCTGTAGCGTCGAGTCCTTGGCGACGACGAGTTGCGCCGTGCCGTTGACCGTCAGCCACATCGCTCCCGGAGCGATGAAGCGCACCGGGATGCCGCGTTCGCGCGCGACCGCGGTCGACGTGACGACCGAAAACCCGATGTCACCGGCGCCGGATGCCACGGCCGCGACGATCGGCGGGCTCGCGGTCATGTCGGTGATCTTTACGTCGAGACCGGCGGCTTTGAAATAGCCGAGTTCGTCGGCGTAGTAGAGCGTGCCGGCGGTATCGCTCGGCAGGCTGATCACATTGATCGTGAGCGGTGTCGCGCTCTGCACCGGCGCGCTTGAAACGGCGCCGAGCGCGAGCGTCAGCAGCGTGAAGGCAAACAACTTCATCGTTCGTTGCGTTTCGCACCACCATCGCGTATCCTATCGGTGCGATGGCGATCGAGCAGCGGCCCGCGGTGCGCGAACATCCGGAGGTCCACAGCGGGCGCGATACGCTCGGCGGCCGCTACTTGCGCAGTTTCTGGCAGCCGGTCTTTCACAGCGCCGACATCGAGCCGGGCCGGGCCATGCCGCTGCGCATCCTGGGCGAGGACTTCACGCTCTACCGCACCGCCGCCGGCGCACCGGTGCTGGTCGACGCGCGTTGTCCGCACCGCGGCGCGCAGCTCTCGGCGGGCTGGGTCGACGGCGATTCGTTGCGCTGCTTCTATCACGGCTGGCGCTTCGGCGCCGGCGGCGAATGTCTCGAGCAGCCCGCGGAAGGCTCCGCGTTCCGTGACAAGATCGCGATCGGCGCGTATCCGGCGCGCGATTACCTCGGGTTGATTTTCGCGTATCTTGGCCCGCAACCGGCGCCGGCGTTTCCGCGCTATCCCGAGTTCGACCGCTCGGCCGGCTTCATCGAGGTCGATTCGTACTACCGCGCGTGCAACGCCTTTCAGAATCTCGAGAACGCGCTCGACATGAGCCACGTCGAGTTCGTGCATCACGACAACAGCGCGTCGTTCAGCGGGATCGGCAGCGGATTGCAGCTCGAGGCGCACGAGTCGTCATGGGGCGTGACGTACCGCTATACGCGGCCCGACGGCGCGGTACGCGTGCAGCAGTTCGGGATGCCGAACGTGTTCTATATGAACGCGCTGCCGACCGATGCGGAAATCGGCTGGCAAGAGTCGCTTTTCTGGTGGGTGCCGATCGACGACGTCAGCCACATGCAGTTCAGCCTGCACCGCGTTCCGGCAACCGGTGCGGCGGCGACGGCGATTCGCGCCCGGCGCGAAGCGCGGCGCAGCACGATCGACATCGCGCACCAAGACCTGTGCGATCGGGTGCTGTGTGGCGAGCTGACGCTGCGTGACATCGACCCGACGCGCGTGGATCTGGTACGCCTGCAAGACGATATCGCGCAAGTGGGTCAGGGCCGCATCGCCGACCGCGAGCGCGAGCGGCTCGGCCGCGGCGACGTGGGCGTGATCGCCATTCGCAAGGTGTGGCACCGCGAGCTGACGGCGCTCGAACGCAACGCGCCACGCACGGTGTGGGAGCGCACGGCCGATATCGTGCCCAGCGCGTGGATGCTCGATGGAACCGCGGCGCTCGCCGGTCGCACCGCCGTCGCCGAATCACCGCCCGACATCGTCGACATCCGGCCGCACGTCGAGATCGGCGTGCAATTGCGCGCGCTGCGGCGCACCGGAGCGATGGCCGAAGGGTGATCGACACCACGCCCGAGCCCGGGCCCGTTCTTTCGCTGGCCGAGCGCGACCGCCGGTGGGCCGGCCTGCGCGCGATCATGCGCGAGCGCGGGCTCGCCGCGATCGTGGCGGGCAGCTTCAACGGGCGCGAGCGGCTCGAGAGTTACCTGATCGACGATTTCCTCGACGCGGTCGTGGTCTTGCCGCTCGACGGCGATGCAACGGTGCTCTCGTTTTCGACGCAGCGCACCTCGCGCGCGCTCGAAAGCGCCCGCCGCGGCGTACCGTTGTGGGCTACGGATCTGCGCATCGGCGCCGGCGGCGCGGGCGTTGCGCAACTGTTGCGCGAGAAGGGCCTGGCGAACGCGCGCGTCGGCATCGTCGGCCTCGGCCCGACGGCGCCGGGCGAAACGGAAGGCTTGCTGCCGCTCGGATTCTACCGCAACCTCACGCGCGAGCTGCCCGAGCTGCAGATCGACGACTTCACGCAAGCCTTCACCGACTTCATGCTCGTGAAAAGCGCGGAAGAAATCGCGCTGTTGCGCTTCGCCGCGCGGGTGAGCGAAGAGGCGTGCCGGTCGATGATCGAGGCGGCGCAGCCGGGCGCGAACGAAGCGAGCGTGTACGCGGAGATCATGCGCACGATCTATCGCTGGGGCTGCGAGACGCGCTACCCCAACTTGAGCTTGCAATCGGGTCCCGACAACATCGGCTGGGGCGTGCCGCGCTGGGCGCTGCGCGCCGAGCCGCCGCGCGTGCTCGAACGCGGCGACATGGTGCAAGCCGAAATCCATACGCTCTACGGCGGCGTTGAAGCGCAGGTTCAGATGAGCGTGGCGCTGGATCCGGTCGATGACGTTTTGCGCGAGTGCGAACGCGTCGCCCGTGAGTCGTATGTCGCGGGCGTCGCCGCGGTGCGCCCCGGCGTTACGTTTGCGTCGGTCGTCGCCGCGATGGAAGAGCCGCTGCGGCGCGGCGGGTGCTGGGGGAAAACACCGCTCCTCCACACGATGTCGTTCGGTGCGACCGGCTTTACGGCGCTCAACCGCGAACAGCTCGCCGGAACGCGCGAGGCGCCGATCGAGGGTCAGATCACGGTCGGCGTGCGGCGCGGCGATCTCGTCTTGGCTCCCGGGATGGTGTTGGAGCTCGAACCCAACGCGTGCATCGGCATGCAGCGCGTGAACATCGGCGCCGGCGTGCTCGTCACCGGTACCGGCTGCGAGGAACTCAACGTGCTCCCCACCCGCCCCTACCACCGCGCCTGATGGCCTCCATCTAATGACCTACATCTAATGACCTACATCGTCGCGGTCGACATCGGCGGAACGTTTACCGATCTGGTGGCGTTCGATCGCGCCACGAATCAGGTGCTCTACACGAAGAGTCCGACGACGTACGGCAACTTTGCCGACGGCATCATGGAGTGCTTCGGTAAGGTCTCGCTGTCGCCGCGCGACGCGGCGCTCGTGAACCACGGCACGACGCTCGTGATCAACGCGATCGTGCAACGCAACGGCGCGCGCACGGCGCTGGTGACGACGGCCGGCTTCCGCGACGTCCTCGAGATCGCGCGCGGGAACCGGCCCGACCCGTTCGACTTGCACTATCGTCGCGACGAGCCGCTGGTGCCGCGTGAACTGCGGTTCGAGGTGCGCGAGCGCATGGACGCGCGCGGTCAGATCGTCGAACCGCTCGATACGGACGCGTTGACCGACCTTGCCGAACGCCTGCGCACCGCGGCGGTCGAATCGGTCGCGATCTTCTTCTTGCACTCGTTCGCCAACCCGCAGCACGAAGTCGAAGCCGCGGCGCTGCTGCGGGGTCTGCTGCCGGGTGTGTTCGTCACCCATAGCACCGAGTTGACGCGCGAGTGGTACGAGTACGAGCGCACCTCGACGGTGGCCGCGAACGCGTACGTCGGCCCGAGCGTCAGCACGTACATCCGGCGCATCGAAGACGATCTCAACCGCGGCGGCTTCGGCGGCAGCTTGTACATGATGGGCTCGAACGGCGGCGTGCTGTCGACCGACCGCACCTGCCGCCAGCCGATCGCGCTGGTCGAGAGCGGACCGGTCGGCGGCTGCATCGGGGCCGGCGCCTACGCGCGTGCGCTCGGCTACGACAACGTGATCGCGTTCGACATGGGCGGTACCACCGCGAAGTGCGCTCTGGTGGAAGGCGGACGCTTCGCCGTCGACTCGGTGTATTACGCGGCGGGCTACAAGTACGGGTTTCCGGTGAAGTCGCCGGTCGTGAACATCGTGGAGGTCGGCTCCGGCGGCGGCTCGATTGCCTGGCTCGACGCGCAGCAACGGCTGCACGTCGGCCCGCAGAGTGCGGGCTCGACGCCGGGCCCCGTCTGTTACGGACGCGGCGGGACGGCGCCGACCGTCACCGACGCCAACCTCGTGCTGGGCCGCATCAACGCCGACAATTTTCTCGGCGGCGAGCTCAAACTCGACGTCGCCGCGGCGCAGCGCGCGATCGAAGACGGGATCGCGCGTCCGCTGGGCTATGCTGATCGCGACGGCGTGGTGCGGCTTGCCGACGGCATCCTGTCGATCGCGACGGTCGTAATGGCCGGCGCGCTGCGAAAGTTGTCGGTCGAGCACGGCCAC
>DASYOE010000315.1:0-9711 GCA_036008105.1 Candidatus Lustribacter sp.
ATCGGAAATGCTTCTGACGGCTGCCGGCTAGCGTGCCCGCGCGCGTTCGGCTCGCGCCGCCGTCGCGGCGCGCCGAGATCCTCGATATCGCTTTTCAACAACTGGTCGCACATGGTTTCGAAGGCCTTCGCATTCGAGAAATCGCCCAATCGGTCGGGATCAACCAGGCGACGCTCCTCTACCACTTCGGCGACAAAGAAGAGCTCATCGTCGCACTCGTCGACGATCTGATTTCGAAGTTTCGATCCTTCAACGAGGGACGGTTCGCGATCGAGCCGTCCTCGTTCAGCGCATTCGAAGCACATTTGCGGACGCTCCGAGATCTGTTTTCGTCGGCACCGGAGATCTATGTAGCGCTTAACGAAATCTCGGTTCGGGCGCTGCGGCACCCGAAAATCGCCGCCAAACTTCGGGCCGTTGAAGACGACTGGGGCGGTTTCATTGCCACGCTGCTGTCAGCCGCCGCGCCCCACGCTGAGGCCAAGAAAGTGGCGGCCCTCGCGCTCTCGACCGTTATTTTCGTTCGAGGACTGAATGCCAAGATGACCGGCGACGGCACCCTCACGATTCTGCTTGAACGCGGCACCGGACATCGGGCAATTTTAAAAGGCGTGGCCGCGGCGATGAACACCTTCATCGAGCAGGTGGTCGCCGCGTTGCGCTGAGACCGCTCAGGCCGGTGAGGGCTGGCTGCCGCCCTGCGGCGGCCGCGGCTTGTCGGACGAAAGGTGCGTCTCCTCGCGCAGTTCCTTCGGCGCGATCCAACGGTACATAATCGGCACGATGAACAGCGTGAGCACGAGCGAACTGAGCAGCCCGCCGATCACGACGATGGCGAGCGACGTGCGCGTCGCCGTGCCGGGTTCGAGTCCGAGCGCGAGCGGCGTCATGCCGGCGACCATGGCGATCGTCGTCATGATGATCGGCCGGAACCGCGTCGACGCCGCCTCGCGCATCCCGTCTTCGCGCGAGCGCCCCTCGCGCACGCGCACGGTATCCGCGTAATCGACGAGCAGGATGCCGTTCTTCGTCACGAGCCCGACCAGCAAGATCATACCCAGCAGCGAGTACAGGTTGAGGGTGTTGTGCGTGATCCAGAGCGCGCCGAGCGCGCCGATCACCGCGACCGGAATCGCGAACAGCGTGACGAACGGCGTGCGGTAACTGTTGTAGAGCGCGACGATCAGCAAGAACACGAGCACGATCGAGATTCCGAGCGAGGTGAGCAACGCGCCCAGCGCCTGACCCATCAGGTCCTGCTGCCCTTGCGCTGCCGGACGAATCGTGACCGTGCGCGGGAGGTGCAGGCCGTTCACCTGTTTCTGAAACGACGCCACCACGTTGGAAAGCTCGTAGCCCGGCGCGACGTTGCCGGTGATATGGACCACCTGGGCGCGGTTCTGCCGCGTGATGATCAGCGGTGCCGGCACGGATCGCAGATAGGCGACGTCGCCCAAGCGCACGATTCCGCCGGCCTCCGAGCGCAAGGGAATGTTGAGCACCCCCGCGAGCGTGGTTTGATCGCTGCGCGGATAGATCACCTCGATGTTGGTGAGACCGCGGTCCGGCGTTTCGATCTGCGATGCGGTGTCGCCGCCGAAGCCCGCTTCGACCGCGGCCGCGGCCGTGCCGATACTGACGTCGAGCGACTGCAACGCGGCGCGGTTGAAGTCGATCTCCATCTGCGGCGCGGCATTGGTCTGACTGTTTTGCACGCCGGTCGCGCCGGGCGTCTTCTCCAGCGCGGTGAACACGCGCGCCGCGTACGGTGTCGGGTCGGCGTTACCGGCAACGGACACCAGCTCGTCGATCTGCTGCTGATTGCCGCCGCCTTGCTGCGTGGCGGCGGCGACGCTGATCGACGCCGACGGCTCGACTTGCGAATATCTCTTTAACAAGTCGGCCACGTAGGCGTAGGTCGACCGGCGCCGGTCGGTGTTGAGGAAAATCGAAATTTGCCCGACGTTACCTTCTTGCGCGAAGCCACCGAACGCGGCGCTGTACGCGCCGGCGACGGTCGTTTCATATTGCAGATCGTGCGGTGTGACGACTTGCTTGGTCGCGGCTTCGAGCTTGTCCATCGACGCGATGGTCTGCGTGAGCGGATGGCCGGCGGGAAACGCGACCTGCGCGTAGATGATGCCCTGATCCTCGGCCGGGATGTACTCCTCACCGACGAGCCCCGTCGGCACCAGCACGTACGCGAGCGCGCAGGCCACGGCCGCGCCCACCAAAATCGGCCACGGCCGATTCATCGCGCCCGGCAGCCACTGCTCGTGGTAGCGCGTGCGAACCTCGTTGAAACGCGCGTCGAACCAGCGCACCGGTTTCCACGGCTTCCAGGTCGACTTCAACGACCACAACCCCGCCAGGGTCGGCGTGATCGTGAACGAGACGAGCAGCGACGTCAGCGACGCGACGACGATGACGATCGCGAACTCGTCGAGCTGGCGGCCGATCTGTCCGCCGACGAATGCCAACGGTAAGAACACGACGACGTCGACCAGCGTGATGACGATCGCCGCTTGGCCGATCTCGGTGCGCCCGTTGATCGCGGCATCGGCCGGCGACTCACCGGCCGCCGCATGACGCTCGATGTTTTCGAGCACGACCGTCGAGTCGTCGATCAAGATGCCGATCACCAGGGTCATCGCCATCAGCGACACGGTGTCGAGCGTGAGCCCGAGCGCGTTCATGAGGAAGAGCGTCACGCCGAGTGAGGTCGGAATCGCGACCATGACCACGACGGCGTTGCGCCACGAACCGAGGAAGAACAGCATCACGATTGCGGTGAGAACGATGCCCTCGAGCAACGTATGCTCGACGCCCTCGACCTGCTCTTCGGTAAACGTCGACTGCACGTGCGCGATTTCAAACTGGATGTCGGGAAACTGGCGCTTCAGCGCGGGCAACGCCGCGAGTACCTCGTTCGAGACCGTGACCTCGCTCGCGTCGGCCTGTTTCTGAATGTTGAGCGTTACGCCGGGCTGACCGTTTTGCGATGACGAGACGCGTGGGACTTCCGTCGACTGCTGGACCGAGGCGACGTCGGAGATGCGTTTGTCGGCCGACGGTACGGCCCAGTTTTGCAGCCCGCCGACGAACGGCGACATCGCGGTGCCGCTGCCGCTCCCGAACGAGCTCGCGCCGCCCGACGGTTGCGCGCCGCCGCCCGCCTGTGCGGTCGTGCTCGACGAGGTCGAGTTGCTCGTGCCGGCCGCGCTCCCGGCGGGCGATACGTTCATCGGCTGATCGACCGGAACGCTGGCGGCGACGGTATTCGACCCGGCACTGTTTCCGCCCGACGTGCCGAAGTTTTCGCTGCTCGGGAGCGGACGCGGTTGCGCGCCGCCGGAGGCAACTTGCGGCATCGGGGTTGCGCCGACGACGATGATCGGAACGTTGGCGGATCCGACCGGGCCGCCCAGCCCGGCGTTGAACGCGCCCGTGCCGCCCGTCGAGGTCGCGTCGGATGTCGTTCCGCCGTAGGTCACGTGAATCGGGAGATCGGCCACGTCTTGCGGGGTCGCGAGGTCGCCGCGCACGTCGAGCTCGGTTTCGCGCGACGGCCCGTACACGTAGCCGCCGGGGGCGCGCACGTTGTTGGGCGTGATCGCACCGACCACGTCGCTCAAGGTCAGATTGTCGGCCGCCAGCAGATTGGGATCGACGGTCACCGTGAACGTGGGCTGCGTCGTGCCGGCGATGTTGACGTTCGAGACGCCGGGCAGTTGCTCGATCGCGGGCACGACCGTGTTGTTGGCGACCGTCCCGAGTGCGGCCTGATCGTATTTCTTCGACAGCAGCGCGAGCGTAACGATGACCGGCTCGCTCGGATTCGCTACCCGTAGCGTCGGCGACGTGATGCCGGCCGGCAGCTGACGTTGCGCCGACTGAATCGCCTTCTCGACGTTGGCGATGTTTTCGGGATTGGTCGACTGCAGCGAGAACGTGGCCGAGATCGACACCGACCCGCTCTCGATCGTCGTGCTCTGCGACACGAGATACGGTGTGCCGGCGAGCTGGTCTTCGATCGGTTCCGCCACCTCGGTTTGCAATTCGGTGGTCGACGCGCCGGCAAAGCCGACGCTGATCGTGATCCCGGGCAGTCCGCTATTGGGCTGCTCTTGAACGACCAGCGATTGCAGCGCCATCACCGCCGCGATCAGCGTCAGCGCGATGAAGACGAAGACCAGCGTCGGCCGTTTGAGGAAGACGCGCGTCAGCCACATTTATTTCGGGGCGCGGCTCTCGGCGGGGCCGGGCGTCGGCGGGGTGGTGTCGACGCGATCCCCGTTGCCGACGTTCACGGCATCGACGTTGCTGACGATGCGCGTGCCGGCGCTGAGGCCGGTGACGATGGCGTGCGTACCGTCGTCTTTCACCTCGCGCACGGTCGTGGTCTTGACGGTATCCGCTTCGACGGCATAGACGCCGTCGTGCGTGTCGTCGATGAACGCCGCGATCGGGATCTCGATGCCGGTCACCGCGGGCAGCGCGACCGTTCCGGTCACGGGCATCCCGGCATGGAGATGGCCGTCGGGATTCGGCACGAGCACCTTCACGGTGAAGTTGGTCGTGCCGGGCTGCAGCGCATCGAGCACCGCGGCGACCTTCCCTTGATCCTTGCGCGTGGCGCCGGCGGCAAGGAGCGTCACCGGGGCGCCGGAGCGAATTTGCACGACGTCGGCCGTCGACGTCGGCAGCAACGCGTACACGCTCGACATCTGTTCGATCGTGAACAGCTGGCGGCCCGAGGGGTACTCGCCCGGATTCGCGTTCACCGCGTCGACGATGCCGTCGAGCGGCGACACGATCGCCGCGCGTCCGATTTCGCGCCGCAGCTGCTCGACGGTGGCCTGGGCGGCGTCGGCGGTCGCGCGCGCCGAGTCCAGCTCCGATTGCTGCACGCCCGCGTTGTTGCCGCGGCCGTTGGCGCGCGCGTTGGCGACGGCTTGATCGAGCGTGCCCTGCGCCGTTCGCACGGCGGCCTGATCGGCGGCGACGGTCGTGCGCTGCTGGTCGACGACCTGTGCCGCCAAGTAGCCCTGCGCCTCGAGATCTTCGTAGCGTTTGAGATCGGTGCGCGCGCCGTTAAGACTCACCTGGGCTTGGTGCAGCGTGTCTTGCGCCGACCGGATCGCGACGACGTCTTGCGCGTTCGTGGCGTTGACTTGATAGGCGGCCTGCGCGTACCGCGCCACGTCCTCGGCGACCGTGCGCTGCGCCGATGCGAGCTGCGCTTCGAGATCGTCGGTGATCAGGTTCGCGAGCGGTTGGCCGGCGCGAACGTGGTCGCCTTCTTGGACGTACACGTTGCCGATGGGCTCCGACAGATCCGCGGCGATACCGACTTGCCGGTACGGCGTGACGACCCCCGCGATCTGCAGCGTCGGGTGGATCGTTCCGGTTTCGGCGACGACCGTCGCGACGTAGGGACCGGCGCTCGGCGACGGCCGCGCTCCCGCGCCCGAGGCCGACGAACAACCGGCAGCGAGCACGAGCAGCAAGAGCGTCACGGCGTCAAAGCGCAAGCGAGCCACTACGACGGTGTGCCCTCGATCGGCAGCGCCCAAACCCTAGCTTGGACGCTCCTAGCTGTCGGCGGCGGCGGCCGCCTGCGACGCCGTGCGCTTCACGACCGCTTCGGCCAGTAAGCCCAGCATCGCGATCATCTCGGCTTCGCTCTCGTCGCGCGGCGACGTCTTTTGCGTCGCGCGGTCGGTGCGCAGCGCGGCGCGGTGGCGGGCGTAGAGATCGGTGGCGTCGTTGCTCGAAAAGCCCGCCTTGAGGTGATCGAGCACGCGCATCGGCACGCCCTCCGCCGTTTGGCGCAGCTGCGCTTCGTAGCCCGCCGCCGAACGCGAGATATCGAACACGACGTCGCGCAGCGGCTCGAGGGCCGGATCGCACGAGAGCAGATACTCGCGGTTGGAGAGGTCGCGCAACACGTAATATTCGAGCGCGCCGTAACGGGCGATGCGCGCGATCATCACGCCCTCGAGCGGCACCGCGGCGAACTTCATCCCGCGCTGCGCCATCTCGCGATCGCGCGCCTCTTCCGGCGGAACCTCGCCGCGCTTGACGCGTTCCTCGTACTTGGCGCGTTCGTTCATCACGCCTTGCATTTTCTGGAACGCCGCCTTCACCATCGGATCGGCGTGCAGCGCGGCCAGACCCTCGGGCGTTTGCAGTTTCTTGCGGACCGCTTCTTCGCGCAGATAGATCGAACGGCGCGTCTCGCGTTCCATCGCGTCGAGGCGATCCCGGCGCTTGCGCAAGAGTTCGTTAACCTCGTCGAGCTCGTCGTTCGCCTTCTGGGCGGCACGATAGAACTTGTCGACGGAATTGAAGGTGATCAGCCGCTCCCAAAACGAGGGCGCGCGCACGCCGGTCTTGCGCACGCGGTGCGGCAGCTTGACGGCGTAGCGCTGCGCGGCGGCGGCGGCGTGGTCGCCGCGCGTCTTCGCCAGGCCGCGCAAGTTGGAAATCTCGTCGTTGATCGCTTCGCGGCGCTTGCCGAAGGCCTCGCGGAGCTTGGTTTCCGCGTCCTGCGTGATCGACCGGATATAACGAAGTTTGGCGGCTTCATACGCGCTGATGGTCGCTTCGTCGCGCTCGAAATCCGGCACCGATCCACCGGGCTCGTTGCGAACGTTGTTGCTCACCTGCTCACCCTTCGCACCCGAGCGCGATTCGGCGGAACTCCCGGCGGCACCCCGCGAAACCCTCAGGGTTGTGGCTGGCTGCGCCCCGGCCGCATCGCGGCGGTGGTTTCGCGGTGGCAGGCCACGCAGAGCGTTTCGAGGTTTTCGAGGTGATGCACGCAGCTCAGGGTGCGGTGCGCGCCCAGGGCCGGCTCGCGATGGTTGACCTCGAGCCGGTTCACCGGCTTCCCCGCACGCCACGCCCGCATGGCCGCCCGGTAGGCGGTCTCGCTGGGGAACCGCGTCCGCGCCGGCCTTTTCGGCGCGACGTGGCCGCAGCGGCTGCAGCGGTACTTGTCGCGCCGCTTGGCTGCACTCCGCGCCTGGCTCCACCAATGGTTGTTCCAAAACGCCTCACCGCAGCGGTCGCTGCACCAGGTCCGGCGCCGGGGCGGGAGCGTTTCGCCGCACCAGGCGCAGCCGCCGGGGCGCGACCGCGCCAGCGGGCACCCGGCCAGGAGCGAGGCGCTCTTCGGCAGGCGCGCCTCCGGCCGTGGCGTTACCGGAATGCGGGTTCGCGCTCCGCGAGCAACTGCGGCGAACGTTCACCGGCCAGAAAATCGGGCAGCGCGGCGATCGAGAACTGCATGCCGGTCCAAAACTGACCGAACTCGCCGAAGCGCGACGACGCCTCGTCGAAACGCATCTCGTAGACGAGCTTCTTGAACACGAGCGGATCGTCGGCGTACAGGTCGACGCCCCACTCCCAGTCGTCGAACCCGATCGAGCCCGAGATCACCTGGGTCACGAGGCCATGATACGAACGGCCGATCTTGCCGTGCTCGACCATCATTTGGGCGCGTTCCGCAAACGGCAGGTTGTACCAGTTGTCCGCGCCGTCGCGCTTCTTGTTCATCGGATAGAAACAGACGTAGCGGCGGTGCGGGATGCGCGCCGTCAGCCGCGGAGCGTTGCGCGGATCGCGCGCGACCTCGGCCAGCGCGGCGTCGAAGGCCGCGTTCCATTCCTCGGAGTGCGGCTTGAGCCCGCGATCGCGCAGATCGGCGTGAATCTTCCCGGTGTCGCCATAGAGGCCGAGTTCGAGGATCGAGACGTACGAGGAGAGCGGTGCGAGGTAATCGCGCAACTCGAGCTTGTCCCACCGCGCCTGCGCGAGGCCGAGCGCGTCGAACGAGCGCGCGTAGTGCGTCAGCATGAGGTCGCCCTTGTCGCCGAGGAGCGACGCGAGCCCGCAGTCGGCATCGGCATCCGTTGCGAACTCGCGCAACAGCGCGCCGGCTTCCGCCGCGATCGCGGCCTGACGTTCGCCGTCAACCGCGTCCCAGCGGCGCCGGTCGAACCGGAACATCCGGTGCAGGATGCTCCAGCCGTCGAGTGATTCAGGGACGTTGGGGTGCCGCATACGAGCCTCCATGTGACGTGCGCTCGGTTTCCGCTTCGACTTCCGCTGCGAGCGCATCGGGCCGTTCGCGATATTTGGCCCACAACTGGGGCATGTGCGCGATGTCGCTCACGATCCTGGCGAACACGGTGTTGACCGGCGCCTTGACCCCCGCGCCGCGCGCGGCCCGCGCGACCGCGCCGTTGAGGTAATCGACCTCGGTGCGGTTGCGCATCGCGCGCAAGTCGAGCAGCAGCGACGGCGGTTTGCGCCCGCGCGCGCCTGCAATGCGATTGGCCAGGATCGCGCGCGCGACCGGGGCCGGCAACGTCGCCACGCCTTGGAACGCGCGCACCGGATAGCGCGGCAGATCGATCGCGGCGATGCCGAGCGCCTTCATCACGGCGCGCACTTCGCGAATACCGCGCAGCTCGAGCTCGAACGCCGCGCCCGAATGCACGAGCCGCTCGGGCAACACGTTGAGGATCGCGCACGACGCGTTCGCGACGACGTTGAGCACGAGCTTCGACCACTTCAGCGAACGGTAATCGGCGGCCGCAATCACCGGCAGCCCGGTCGCACCGAACGTTGCCAAGAGCCAGTTGTGCGCGTTCGCGCCGACCGGTGCGAACGCGATCCCGCCGCCGTTTGCGGCCAACGGTTTTCCGTCGCGATCGGTGTCGACCGGCACGGTGAGCGCGCACGCGACGACCGCGTCGGCGCCGAAGGCCTCGGCCAGCTTCTCCTCGTTGCCGACGCCGTTCTGCGGCGTCACGATCGCCGTTGAGGGCGTAGCGCCGAGCGCGCGGCGCAGCGTCTCGATCGCGCCGCCGGTGTCGTACGCCTTCACCGCCACGATCGCGAGATCGGCGGCAAACGGTTCGACGGCCGCGAGTTCGCGCGGCGCGTAGACGACGTCGTTGCCCGTCGCGCGCAACAGTTCACCCAAATACCGCCCGACCGCACCGGCGCCGACGACGTAGACCTTCATTGAATCACCCGATCACCGTCCGGTCGAGCCGAAGCCGCCCGCGCCGCGCACGCTCAACGCCGAAAACTCCGGCACCACTTCGAACTCCGGCCGCACGACCGGCACGAACATCAACTGCGCGATGCGGTCGCCGGGTTCGATCACGATCGGTTCGGTGCCGGGTTCGCTGCGATTCCAAACGCTGATGAGCACGGGGCCGGTGTAGTCCGCGTCGAGCACACCGATCAGGTTCCCCAAAACGAGACCCTTCTTGTGCCCGAGACCGGACCGCGGCACGATGATGGCGGCGACGTTCGGATCGGCGATGTGGATCGCGATACCGGCCGGCACGAACTGCGCCGCCGACTGCGGCGCCAGCACGAGCGGCGCGTCGATGCACGCGAACAGATCGACGGCCGCGGCCATCGCGCTTTGGTAGCGCGGCAGCCCCCACGCGTGGAGGCGCTCGTCGAGCACCTTGAGCTCGACGGTCATGGTTACTTGCTCAGCAGCTCGGCCAGTTCGGCCTGGAAGCTCTCGACGTCGCGGAACGAACGGTACACGCTCGCGAAGCGGATGTAGGCCACCGGGTCGACGGCCTTGAGCGCTTCCATCAGCTTCTCGCCGACGAGGGCCGACTGGACTTCGCTCTCGCCGCGGGCGAACATCGAGCGCTCGAGCGACGCCACGAT
>DASYOE010000316.1:0-12991 GCA_036008105.1 Candidatus Lustribacter sp.
AGAGATCGCGGCTCAGAACCATTTGCCGTGCATCTATCTGGTCGATTCGGGCGGCGCGTTTCTGCCGTTGCAGGCCGAGGTGTTTCCCGACCGCGACGACTTCGGCCGCATCTTCTACAACCAGGCGCGGATGTCGGCGGCGCGGATTCCGCAGATCGCCGCGGTGATGGGCTCGTGCACGGCGGGCGGCGCGTACGTGCCCGCGATGTCGGACGAAGCGATCATCGTCGAGGGCACCGGCACGATCTTCCTCGGCGGGCCGCCGCTCGTTCGAGCGGCAACCGGCGAAATCGTCACGGCCGAAGAGCTGGGCGGCGCCGACGTGCACACGCGCATCTCCGGCGTCGCCGATCATCTGGCAATCGACGACGAGCACGCGCTCGGGCTCGTGCGCGAGGCGGTCGCGCACGCGAACGTGCGCCCGCACGACGCGTGGCCGCGCCGCGCGCCGCGTCCGCCGCAGCGGTTGCGCGACGCGATCTACGGCATCGTGCCGCCGGACGCGCGTCACGCCTACGACGTGCGCGACCTGATCGCGTGCATCGTCGACGGGTCGGAATTCGCCGAGTTCAAGGCGCGCTACGGCACGACGCTCGTCTGCGGGTTCGCGCATCTCGACGGCCACCCGGTCGGCATCATCGCCAACAACGGCATTCTGTTCAGCGAGAGCGCGCTCAAGGGCGCGCACTTCATCGAGCTGTGCGCCGCGCGCCACACCCCGCTCGTCTTCTTGCAGAACATCACGGGCTTCATGGTCGGCAAGGATTACGAGCACGGCGGCATCGCGAAGGACGGCGCGAAGCTCGTCACCGCCGTCGCCTGCGCCGCCGTGCCGAAGTTCACGGTCGTGATCGGCGGCAGCTTCGGCGCCGGGAACTACGGCATGTGCGGCCGCGCGTTTTCCCCCAACCAGCTCTGGATGTGGCCGAACGCGCGCATTTCGGTGATGGGCGGCGAACAGGCCGCATCGACGCTGCTCACCGTGCGCATGGAAGCCGACAAAGCGAAAGGCGCGCCGCTCGATGCCGCCGCGCAGGCCGCCTTCAAAGCGCCGATTCTGGAGAAGTACGAAGCCGAAGGCAATCCGTACTACGCCACCGCGCGGCTCTGGGATGACGGCATCATCGATCCCGCCGACACGCGCGAGGTTCTCGCGCTGGGTCTCGCGGCCGCCCGCTACGCACCGCCGCAGCCGACGACGTTCGGCATCTTCCGCATGTAGTTCTGCGTGCAGCTCCGCATCGTCGCTGCCTACGCCGTCATGTGCGCGATCTGGGGCACGACTTGGCTTGCCATCAAGGTTGCGCTCACGGGATTGTCGCCGCTGACCGGTGTCGGCGTGCGCTTTACGCTCGCCGCGGCATTTCTGTATGCGGTCGGCGCGTTCGCGCGCCAACCCGGTGGCGCGAAGCCGCCGCTCAAGTTGATCGTCGTGCTGGCGTTGACGCTGGTCGGCGGCAACTACGCGCTGACGTACTTCGCCGAAACGTACCTGGCGTCGGGACTCGTGGCGGTGCTATTCGGCACGCTGCCGTTCTTCATCTTCGCGCTCGGTGCGGTGATGGAGCGCGAACCCGTCTCGAGGCGCGCGCTCGCCGGCGCGCTGCTGGCGCTAGCGGGCGTCGTCGCGATTTCGTTTACCGGCCAAGGCGGCGCGCTGATCTTCATCCTGGCCGCGCTCGTTGCGTCGGCGCTCTCGGCGTTCGGCAACGTCTACTTGAAGCGCTACGCGCACAACGATCCGCTGCGCACGCTGCCGCCCGCGATGCTGCTCTCCGGCCTCACGCTGACGGTCGTGGGCGCGTTCACAACGCCGATCGATCTCCAGCGCGCGCTCACGCTGCCGTCGGTCAGCGCGACGTTGTATCTCGCGATTCTCGGCTCGGGCGTAACGTTCTATCTCAACCACTGGCTCTTGCAACGGCTCTCGGCCTGGATCGTCGGCCTCGAAGCGCTGATCATTCCGGTCATCGCCGTCATCGTCGGCGCGGTGCTCGCGCACGAGTCGCTCGGGCCGCGCGAACTTGCCGGCGCGGCCCTGGTCGTCGCCGGGGTGTGGATCGCGCTTTGTCATCCCGAGCGCGCGCCGTAGGGCGCGCGGTCGAGGGACGGGGCCTACCAAACGAACGGCAGCAAACGATACCTGACCCGTTCGCGATAGGCCGCGTAGCCGGGCAGCCGTTCCGTGAGTTGCGCTTCTTCATCCAGCAGCCGCCAGATCAACGCCGGCAGCATAAATGCGAGGACGCATAATCCCCACCACGAGCCCAACGCGGGCGGAATGCCGATGAGATAGAGCCCGGCACCGGCGTACATCGGATGCCGCACGATGCCGTATGGACCGGTGGAGATCACCCGCTGATCGGCCGGCGTTTCAATCGTGGCCGACGCGAACGGGTTCACGCGCATCACATCGCACACGATCGTAAACCCGATCAGGATGAGCACCTCGCCGCCGATCACTGCGGCCGTCGAGACGTTCGACCATCCGAAGCGGTGATCGAGCGCCGGCACGATGAGGAGCGCGACGAAACCCAGCGACACGGCCGACATCGCGCACCGTTGGACCACGCTCGTTTCGGCCCCGGGTCCGCCGTGCAGCCGGCGCTCCATCAGTTGCGGGTCGTGCTTGAGCAGATAGACCGTTATCGCGCTGCCCGACGCCGCGAACACCACGATGAAGAGCCACGCCTGCCAGTAGTTGAGCGTCCAGGCCGGAAGAAAAATCGCCACCGCCATGACGGCGTACGTCGCGAACAGCGCAACGCCGGCGCGAACGGCTAACGGGGTGCGGGGCGCGGTCGACGTTTAGGCGCTGCTCTCGGGAGCGTCGATATCGATCGCCGTCTTCATCATCTCGTCGCCGGTGCGCACGCTCTTCGCGTTGGCTTCGTACGCCGCTTGCGAGGCGATCATCTTGATCATCTCGCCGGCCAAATCGACGTTCGAGCTTTCTAGAAAGCCGGTAACAAGCGAACCATAGCCGGCCGTGCCGGGCGCGCCGATCATGATGTTGCCCGAATTCGATGAGGCGACGTAGCCGCCGGCGACGTGCAGCAGACCGCTGGGATTTGCGACCGCCGCCAGCGCGACACGGCCGAACGTCGCGTTCTGACCGTTGCCCAACGTTCCGCTGACCGTTCCGTCCGAGCCGATCGTGATGTTGCTCGCGCCAATGGGAATCCCGATCGGCCCACCGTTCGCATCCGTCACCGTGAATCCGGACGACGAATCGACGAGCTGACCGTTTGCGTTCACGGAGAAATTGCCGTTGCGCGTATAGGTCGTCGCGCCGTTGGGGCCGGACAGCACGAAGTAGCCCGGGCCGTTGATCGCGACGTTGGTCGAACCGCCGGTCGGGTCGAAGCTGCCCTGCGTTTGGTTGGTGCCGATCCGGGCCGCGACGGCGCCGTTGAAGAGGCCTTGAAACTCGACCGCCTCAGCCTGAAATCCGGTCGTCCCGACGTTGGCGATGTTGTTCGCGGAGACGTCCATGGCGGTGGAATAGGCCTCCATCGCGGAGACCCCGATGTCCATCGGATCGTTCGACACAGTCCCTGGTAATTCGCGGGTTGGGCACGAAAGAACTGCCCTGTGAAGCGATCGCTCATCCCCCTGGTCGCCGCCGCGCTGCTGTGCTGCGCGCTCCCGGCGCGACCGCAGACGACGGGCCCGCAACTGCCGGACGGGAACGGCAAGGAGATCGTGCAGGCCGTCTGCTCGCAGTGCCATTCCTTGGGGAACATCACGCGCTCGACCGGCTACACGCATGAGGGCTGGGTCAACACGGTCGCGATGATGCGCAACGCCGGCGCAGCGCTGCCCGCAGACCAGGTCGACACGGTCGTCGACTACCTCACCAAGAACTTTCCGGAGAAACCGGCGCCGCCCGCCGTACTGATCCCGGGCAACGTGTCGGTGACGATTCGCGAATGGATGGTCCCGACGCCGGGCGCGCGTCCGCACGATCCGCTCGCCGCACCGGACGGCACGATCTGGTTCACGGGCCACATGGCAAACCTGCTCGGACATCTAGATCCGAAGACCGGGCACATCACCGAATATCACCCGCCGATCCCGAACTCGGGGCCGCACGGGCTCACCTTCGATCGCACCGGCAACATCTGGTACACCGGCAACTTTACCGCCTACATCGGCAAGTTCGATCCGCGAACCGCAACGTTCACCGCATATCACCTCGATCCGAAAGCGCGCGATCCGCACACGCCGCTGTTCGACAAGAACGGCATCCTCTGGTTCACGGTGCAGGACGCCGACATGGTGGGCCGGCTCGATCCCGTTACCGGCGATATCAAGCTCGTGAACGTGCCGACGCCGAAGGCGAATCCGTACGGCATGGTCATCACCTCGAAGGGCGTGCCGTACTTTGACGAGTTCGGCACCAACGCGCTAGCCAGCATCGATCCGCAAACGATGGCCGTTCACGAGTACCCGCTGCCCAATCCGCAATCGCGCCCGCGGCGCATCGCGATCACGCCCGACGACGTGATCTACTACTCCGACTACGCGCGCGGCTATCTCGGCCGCTTCGACACGAAGACCGGCGCGATCAGCGAGTTGCCCTCGCCGGGCGGTCCGCAATCGCGGCCGTACGGCATGACCTACCTCAAGGGCGCGATCTGGTACAGCGAGTCGGCGGTCAAACCGAACACCATCGTGCGCTTCGATCTCGCGACGCAAAAATTCCAAACGTGGCCGATCCCGTCGGGCGGCGGTGTGGTGCGCAACATGATGCCGATGACCGACGGCAACGGCATCGCCATCGCGTGCAGCGGTGTAAACGAAGTCGGCTTGGTGACGATCAAGTAGCGGCTAAATACCGCCGTACCATTCGTAGCCCTGGTCTTCCCAGTAGCCGCCGTTGCTGTTGGCCGGGAAGGCCGCGGCGAGTTCGATTTGGCGGACCCACTTCGCGCTCTTGTAACCGAGCTGGGTTGGAATGCGCAAGCGCACCGGCGCGCCATGATCGGGATCGATCGGCTTGCCGTTGAGGTCGAGGGCCAGTAACGTCTGCGGATGGGCGGCCTGGTGCAGGTCGAGCGACTCGTAGTATTCGGTGCCCGATTCGTCTTTGTCGAAGCAGTGGAAGATCACGTAGCGCGCGCTGTGCTGTGGCTGCGCCATGGCGATGACCGTCGCCAGCGGCACGCCGCCGAATTTGCCGATCACGCTCCAGCCTTCGACGCAATCGTGACGCGTGATTTCAACGACTTGCGGCATCGCGCGGAGTTCGGCCAACGTGTACGTGGCTGGACGGTCGACGAGGCCCACGACGGGCAAGCGATAACCGCGCCAGTCGTCGCGCGCTGCATCCGCGTAACGCGTGTCGCTCGGCGTGTCGAGCCCGTTGACGCGATAAATTTTGTCGATGTCGGATTCTTTATACAGGTGCGCCATGCCGCGCGTACCGATGAGCGCGTGGTTGAGTCCCTGCACGCTATCGAGCAACGGGTGCAGCGACGTGGTGAGTTGATCCTTGACCGGGCCACAGGCGACGAGACCGCTTGCGCTCAGCGACGCGACGAACAGACGCCGTTTCATATGCCGACCCCGTCGTGATCTTTCAGTTGATACCAGCCGGTGAACATCGACTTGATGTTGTTCCAGGCGCCGGTCGAAAACACCAGCACCATGTGGGTGAGAAAGTATCCGAAGAAGAGCGCCATCAGCACGAAGTGCCACGTGCGCGCGAATTGCCGTCCGCCCAACACCCACACGAGCGGGTTGGTGATGGCGTCGATGCCGGGCGAAAGCGCGAGCCCCGTCAGGATGATCAGCGGAAAGAACACGAACAGCACGACCGTGTAGGCCGCCTTCTGCAACGGGTTGTAGGTACCGTGCGGCGGTGGCTCCTTGCGCAGGCGAAAATAGTACAGCTGCATCGGCAAGAGTTTCGGCAGGTCGGACGGCCGCAAGATCAGCTCGCGCAAATCCTTGCGCACCATGCCGGCGATGAGGTACGTCATCAGCGAGAGCACGAGCACCCACCCGAAGAAGAAATGCCAGGTGCGCCCGTCGGCGAGATCCTGCGTTGCCGGCAAGGTGATCCAGCCCGGGAACGCGCGCTCGGTCTCGCCGCCTTGGCCGTCGTCGGTGTAGCCGAGGACGTTCGTCGTCGTAAACGTGTGCCCGAAGATCGTCGTCGTGCCGACCTGCTTGCCGTCGGCAGCCTGATGCGCTTCGAACGACAACACGCGATGCGTCGGGTCCGACTTGTCGCTGGCGTCGAGGTAAGGTGCGGCGTTGAAGATCTGCAAGCCGCTCATGAAGAGCACCAGCATCGCGAGCGCCCACAACCAGTGGGTGACGCGTGCGGTGATCGAATGCCGGTAAACCCGTTGACCGGCGTGGGGCTCGCTCATGTGTGGATCCTACCCTGCGCGGGGGTGCGAACGGCGTAAGGCGCCTTACCCCGGCGTCTTCGTGTGGTTCTCCGGACGGACGCGGATGTTCTCCTGTGAGCGTGGAAGCCGCCCCGGTGATCGACAATCTGGTGCGGGTCGAGCAGGCCGGAAGCCGCGTGCGCGTCATCATGAACCGGCCCGACGCCCGCAACGCCTTCAACGCGGAACTCATCGCCGCGCTGCGCGACGTGTTCGCCGATCTGAGCGCCGACGAAAGCGTGCGCTCAATCGTGCTTGCCGGCGAGGGAAAGACCTTCAGCGGCGGCGCCGACATCGCGTGGATGCGCGCCGCGCTCGACCTCGGCGAAGCGGAGAACGTGCGCGACGCCGAGGCGATGGCAGCGATGTTCGTCGCGATCGACCGCTGTCCGAAGCCCGTGATCGCGCGCGTGCAGGGCGCCGCGCTCGGCGGCGGCTGCGGGCTCGTCGCCGCGGCGGACATCGTCGTGGCCGCGAACGATGCGGTCTTCGGCTTCACCGAAGTGAAGCTCGGCATCATTCCGGCGGTGATCTCGCCGTTCGTCATTGCGAAGATCGGCGTGTCGGCGGCCCGCGCGCTCTTCGTTACCGGCGAACGCTTCGACGCCGCCCGCGCGCAGCGCATCGGTCTCGTGCACTACGTCGTTCCGGCCGACAAACTCGACGACCGCATCGACGCGCTGCTGGAAGAACTGCGAACAGCGTCGCCAAGCGCGATCGCGGCAGCCAAGATGCTGGTGCGCGACGTCACGGCGGCTACGCCGGATGGGGCGACGTCGCTGACCGCGCGGGCCATTGCAAAACAGCGCACGACGCCGGAGGGTCAGGAAGGGCTGCGCGCATTCCTCGAGCGGCGGCCGGCGGGTTGGCACGATCGGTGATCCGCCGCCTGCTCATCGCCAACCGCGGTGAGATCGCGATCCGCGTCGCGCGCGGCGCGCGCGAGCTAGGCATCTCGCCCGTCGGCGTGTACTCCGATGCCGACGCGAACGCGGCGTTTCGCAGCGTGCTCGATGCATCGCAGCGCATCGGCCCCGGACCGGCTTCGGAATCGTATCTCGACGGAAGCGCGATCATCGCGGCGGCGCGCGCGCTCGGCGCCGAAGCGATTCATCCGGGATACGGGTTTCTCTCCGAGCGCGCGCCGTTCGCGCAAGCCGTCATTGATGCGGGCCTGATCTTTGTCGGCCCGAGCCCGGCTGCGATCGCCGCGATGGGCTCGAAGAGCGAAGCGAAACGGCGGGTGCGCGCCGCCGGCGTGCCGGTGGTCGACGGCTACGACGGTGACGATCAGCACGAAGACGTCTTGCGCCGCGAAGCCGCGCGCATCGGTACGCCGCTGGTGATCAAGGCGGTCGCGGGCGGCGGCGGCCGCGGCATGCGCGTGGTCGACGATCTTGCGACGTTCGATATGGCGCTGGCATCGGCACGGCGCGAAGCGCAAGCATCGTTCGGCGACGATGCGGTGTTGCTGGAACACTATCTGCAACGGCCGCGGCACATCGAATTTCAGATTCTCGCCGACGCGCACGGCGCGACCGTGCATCTCGGCGAACGCGACTGCTCGATTCAGCGCCGGCATCAGAAGGTCGTCGAGGAAGCGCCCTCGACCGCGCTCGACGTGCCGCTGCGAGCGCGGATGGGCGACGCGGCGGTCGCGGCCGCGCGCAGCGTCGGCTACACGAACGCCGGCACGGTCGAATTTCTGCTCGCTGCCGACGGCACGTTTGCGTTTCTCGAGATGAACGCGCGGCTGCAGGTCGAGCATCCGGTCACCGAGCTGGTCTACGGCATCGATCTCGTGCACGAACAGTTGCGCATCGCCGCCGGTGAGCCGTTGCGCTTCACGCAGGCCGACGTGAGCGCGCGCGGCTGGTCGATCGAGGTGCGGCTCAACGCCGAAGATCCCGCGCACGGCTACGCGCCGCAGGCGGGCACGATCGCCGCCTTCGAGGTGCCGCGCGCGCCCGGCGTGCGGCTCGATGCGGGCGTGCGGGCCGGCAGCGAGGTGCCGATCTTCTACGATTCGCTGCTGGCGAAGATCATCGTGTGGGCCGAGGATCGTCCGGCGGCGATTGCGCGTTTGCGAACGACGCTCGCGGACACGCGCGTGAGCGGCCTCGCAACGAACCTGCCGCTCTTGCGCGCGATCGCCGCCGACGACACGTTTGCGTCGGGCGACGTCACGACGAGCTTCCTCGAAGAACGCGCCGCCGCGCTCGCCGCGTACACGGCACGCCAAACCACCGAAGCGCTGACGGCGGCCGCCGCGGCACTCTTGCGTTCCGGGTACGGCTGGCGGCCGGGCGGCATCGGGATTCCGCTCATGCTCGAACGCGACGGCGAGCGCGTGCGCGTCTTCGCCGACCGCACCGCGAGCGGCTGGCGCCTGCGCGGCGATATCGAGGCCGACGTCCCGTTCGCGGGGCCGGTGGCATTCGATCCGGGCGAGATCGCGATTGCGCCGCCGCCGAGCGCCACGGCCCAGCGGGGCGCGGCTTCGCGCGGCAGCGGCAGCGTAAGCGCGCCGATGCCCGGTAAGATCGCGAGCGTGGCGGTTCGGCCCGGGAGCAGCGTTGCCATCGGGGATCTGCTCGTCGTGCTCGAGGCCATGAAGATGGAACACCGCATCGAGGCCCCGATCGACGGCACGGTCAGCGCGGTGCACGTGGCGCCCGGCGACGTCGTTGCCGCCGGCGCCGCGCTGGTCGCGATCGGAGAACCATCTCCGTCCGTCGCGGGGTCTTAAGGAACATGAACAACCCCTACGCCGCGTTCCCGAAGCGCGTTACGCTGTGCGAAGTCGGTCCGCGTGACGGCTTGCAGAACGAAGCGCACGCCGTTCCGACCGCGGACAAGGTGCGCTACATCGAAATGCTCGTCGACGCCGGGGTGACCGCGATCGAAGCGACGTCGTTCGTGAGCCCCAAGGCGGTTCCGCAACTGGCCGACGCCGACGAGGTGTTTCCCGCGATCCGCAAGCGCGAAGGCGTGCGCTACATCGCGCTGGTGCCCAATCAGCGCGGACTCGACCGCGCGATGTCCGCCGGCGTGCGCGAAATCGGCGTGTTCACCGCGGCCTCGGATATCTTCGCGCAGCGCAACATCAACATGTCGATCGCCGAATCGATCGCCGTGTTCCGCATCGTGATCGCGCGCGCTCACGCCGACGGGATGAAGGTACGCGCGTCAGTGTCGACCGCGTTCGGCTCGCCGTTCGAAGGAGCGGTGCCGGTCGCCAACGTCGTGCGCGTGTCGCAAGACCTGCTCGAAGCGGGCGCCGACACGCTATCGATCGCCGACACGATCGGTGTCGCCACGCCGAACCAGGTGATCGACGTGGTAGGCGCATTGCTGGATGCCGGCATCGGCCTCGACCGCCTGAGCCTGCACTTCCACGACACGCGCCATACCGCGCTGCCGAATATCATGGCCGGGCTGCAGCTGGGCGTGCGCGAGTACGATGCGTCGAGCGGCGGCCTTGGCGGCTGTCCGTTCGCGCCCGGCGCAACCGGCAATGTCGCGACCGAAGACGTGCTCTATCTTCTAAACGGCATGGGGATCCAAACCGGGATCGACCTCGACCGCGTGCGCGAAGCCACGCGCTTCATCGACGGCGCACTTCACGCCCAGGTCGCCTAGCCTGACGTCGCTGCGCGGTTGCCGGCTCGCGCTGCTCGCACCGATCTCGTGGCCGTCACCGCCGCCCGGTTACGGCCCGTGGGAACAGATCGCGTACAACATCGCCGACGGCATGCGACGGCGCGGTCTCGACGTCACGCTCTTCGCGACCGGCGATTCGCAGTTCGCCGGTCGTGTGGCGTCGGTCGTGCCGGTCGGAACGAGCGAAGACCCCACCCTCAACGGCGACGTCTACGGCGCGCTGCACATCGGGCGCCTGTTCGAACGCGCGAGCGAGTTCGATCTCATCCACAACAACTTCGATTGGAAGCCGCTGACCTACGCGCTGGCAACAACGGCACCGCCGATGATCACGACGATCCACGGCTTCTCCTCACCGCCGATTCTCGCCGCGTACTACGCGGGCGCGGCGCGCAGCTTCTACTGCTCGATCAGCGATGCCGACCGCGATCCGGGCCTCGACTATCTCGCCACAACGTATAACGGCATCGACCCCGACGCATTCACGTTTGTCGAACGCCCCGGCGACTATCTGCTCTTCTTCGGCCGCTTCCACCCGGAAAAGGGTGCGCATCTTGCGATCGAGATCGCCAAGCGCGCCGGCGTGCGCCTAAAGATGGCCGGCATCCCGCACGACGAGGCATACTTTCGCGAAGCGGTCGAGCCGCACATCGACGGCGACGCCGTACAGTTCCTCGGCCACGTCCGCGGCACGCAACGCGACGAGCTGCTAGGCGGCGCGTTAGCCCTCGTCCACATGACAACGCGCCCCGAACGTTTCGGCCTAACCTTAATCGAAGCAATGGCCTGCGGCACCCCGGTGCTCGGAGCAGCGATGGGTTCGGTACCGGAAATCGTGGTCGAAGGCGTCACCGGTTACGTGTGCGCAACGGTAGACGACGCCGTCGCCCGCGTGCCCCAACTCGGATCGCTGTCGCGCGCTGCCTGCCGCGAACACGTCGTCACGACGTTCTCAACGGAACGCATGATCGATCGCTACGTCGACGCCTACACGAAAGCGCTCCACTTGCTTACGCCACCGCCGGCGACGCCCGAGCACCTAGCAGCGCGACACCACGACTGGTGGGATCGCCCGATGGCCTACACCGACAACCCACCGCGCGCAAATGTGCAAAACTACGACCTCGAAATACGAGAACACTAGCAGCCCATTAAGCGAAACGATCAACGTACGGCCGTACCATTCGGTTGAAATGAGCTTGCAAAGGTAGATGGTTTGGCCTAGGATGACTGTGCGCTGCGTCATACCTTCCGGTTCCAGCGCGTGCACCGAGTTTTGATCGGCGGCGGGTTTTGTTTTCCCCGGCCAGCGGGTTCCCGGGTTCGGGACCATCGGTGCGACGTGGTATATGCGCGGCGCTGTTTTCGCTGTTCGCGATCGCCGTCGTGTCCTGCGGTGGTGGCGGCGGTGGTGGCGGCAGCGCGGGAAGCAGCGGGAGCAGCTTGCCTGTCGTGTCACCTACAACAACACCAGGTGCGACGTCCCCCGATTCCGCGCTCGCACAAACAGTTCTGATCGATCCCACCAACCCGACGCTGACCCTGCCGGCTGTCGGCGGCGTAACGGGGTCGTTATCGCTCTTCGGATCGATTTCATCCGGGACGAACGCAACGGTCACCACGGCTTTCGCGCCGCCCACTGGCGTTGCAGCGGCGAGTGCCGCCAGCGTTTACACATGGCTCGATCTCAGCAGCGATGTCGTGCTGAGCCAACAGCCTTTGTTTACGTTCAATCTTCCGGATTCGCTGCTCTCATCGGCGCGCCGTACCGGGCTCTCGACCACCATCTTTGCGCTGCAATTTTTCGATCCACAAAATCCCCGTGCCGGCTATCAAAATGCCGGAAGCTGCGAAACGCTCGGCACGAGCGTCATTTGCACGGGAATCGTTCTGCAAGTAACGCTCCGTGCCGGGAACACCTACGTTTTTGCGCTGGTCGCAATCTCGGTCGGAACGTCGCCCGGTACCACCTCTACACCGGGCCCCGGGACGGTTATCGCCAGCCCGTCCGCGCTATCGCTCCTAGCCTTGGGTCTGACGACAACGTTCACGGCGAGCGAGACAGGCTATTCCGGACAATTTTCGGCCGTATCGACCAATCCGGCCGTAGCCACGGTTTCCAGCGCCGCCGGACGCACCTTTACCGTGACGGCGATCGGCGCCGGGTTCACGGCCCTCGTTGTCAGCGATTCAACCGGCCGGAGTACGAGTATTCCGGTCGTCGTCACCGTCACCAGCGTACCCGTCAACTGACGGGCACGACTCACTACAAAGAGAGACGCAATGACCAACGTGTACCGGGCGCTCGCAGCGGCGTTTATCAGCCTGTCGATCATCGGATGCTCCGGCGGTTCGAAGAGCACCACACCCATTACCCCGGGGGGCTCGAGCTCGGGCACAAGCACGACACAGTCGGGTTCTTCAAGCGCGTCCGTGACGATGGCCATTCCAAAAGTGATTGCGACACAGTCGAAGTCATCGCGCACGCCGCAATACATCTCTCCTTCCACCCTCGGCGTAGCCGTCTACGTCTTCATTCCGCCGGCGACGCAGCCGGCAACGCCAACCGCGGTCGCTGACTTCTCGGCGGCCTCACCGGCGTGTACGGCCGGCAGCAACGGATCGCGCAATTGCACGATCACCGTTCCAGCGCCGATCGGCAACAACGATACGTTCGTCGTTTCCACCTACGATCAGGTGCCGTCGGGCGGACAACCCCACGGCAACCTGCTCTCGACCAACACGATCACCGGCGTCGTCATCACGGCGGGTTCGGTGAACACCGTGCCGTTTACGCTCAACGGGGTGCCGGCAACGATCGTTATGAATCCGCCGGCGGTCCAAGTCCCGGCCGGTCAACCCAGTTCGTTCACGATCAACGTCAACGCCAAGGACGTCGACGGCAACTACATCATCGGGACGGG
>DASYOE010000317.1:0-5826 GCA_036008105.1 Candidatus Lustribacter sp.
CGGTCGTTGGCCGCGTTTTCCGCTGCCGCGGCGGTCGACGTCCAGAACGTCAGCGCGGGGCAGCCGGGACCGATCGGTCCGGCAAATTCGGCTAGCGGCACCGCTCCCTCGGGTAAGGCTTCTTCGAAGGCGATCTCGATAAAGAAGCGTTCGTTGGCGTGAAAGTGGCGCGGCGCTTGATCCATCGGCGTCCATTGTTAGCCACTGCGGCCGTCTATCCCGCAACAGGCTCCCACGCATTCAGGCTGAAGAAAACACGTCGTGGTCAGCGCCCCCGCCGTCCGACGCGCCGTCGATTCCGATGCACCCAAAATCGCCGAGCTGCTCGGGGAGCTCGGGTATTCCACCCATCCAAGCTTCATTCTCGGCCGCATACAATTCGTCGGCAGCCGCCCCGACGACGCGGTGTTCGTCGCCGAATCCGCCGAGAGCGTCATCGGCGTCGTGAGCGTGCACGTTTTCCCGGCCTTTCACGCCGACGTGTGGATCGGCCGCATCACCTCGCTCGTGGTCGGCGCCCATCACCGCCGCAAAGGCGTCGGGAAGCTGTTGCTCTCGGCTGCCGAAGCGTTCGCCGCGCAACGCCGGTGTAGCCAGATCGAGGTCACCAGCGGCGGCACGCACGAGCCGGCGCCGCAGTTTTACGAAAGCAACGGCTACGAACGCCGCGATCAGCACATGGTGAAGTCGCCACCCTACTAAGACACGAGGTCGCGCCGCGCGTCGAAGAACGCGCGCAACGCGGCCGCGGTTTCGCCGGGGAGTTCTTCCATCAGGAAGTGCCCGCACGGCAGGCCTTGCGCGGTGAGATCGCGCGCCCAGCGCTCCCACACTGCGGGGAAGTGTGCCGAACGCGTGCCGTCGTGCCCGGCGCCCCAGAGTGCCAGCAGCGGCATGTCGATGCGGCGGCCGGCGTCGCGATCCGCACGGTCGGCTTCAAGGTCGCAGGTGTAACCGGCGCGGTAATCCTCGCACGCCGCGTGCACCGCGCCCGGCCGCGCAAACGCGCGGCAGTACGCTTCAAGCGCATCCTCGTCACTTGAACTACGTTCGCCCGACCAGCTGCCGATCTGTTGCGCGCAATACCAAGCCGGATCGCTCCCGATCAGGCGTTCCGGCAACGGCGCGGGCTGCGCGAGGAACTGCCAGTGATACGCTCCGAACGCACGCCGGTAGTCCATCGCTTCCCAGTTTTCCAACGTCGGAATGATGTCGAGCGTCGCGAGCGCGGCCACGCGTTCGGGGGCGTCGAGCGCGAGCCGGTATGCGACGCGCGCGCCGCGATCGTGTCCGGCTAAGAAGAACCGCTCGTACCCGAGCGCCGACATCAACGCGATGATGTCACGTGCCATCGCGCGCTTGCTGTACGCTTCGTGCGCGTCGTCCGAGGCCACGATCTCGCTCGCGCCGTACCCGCGCAAGTCGGGCAACACCACCGTGTAGCGTTCGGCCAGCGCGGGCGCCACTTTACGCCACGTCAGGTGCGATTGCGGGTAACCGTGCAAGCAGACCAGCGGCGGCCCCGCGCCGCCGGTACGCACGTAGAGTTCCGCGCCGGCCGTGGCGATACGCCGTTCGTCGAATCCGTCGAGCATACAGGCCTCTTTCGCGCCGCCGAGCACACGTTACCCGCCCGCTCGGCTGAAGGCAGACGTTAGCAAGCTCAGCTTTTCCCACCGGCGTCCGAACAGGCAAGAATGACGGTGCTTTCCGGGCCCTTACTGCGAGCCGGCGCTTTCGTCTTCGCCTGCGTGGTCTTCGCGGCGCCCGTTCAAGCTGCGGCCGGTTCCGATACCGTCGCGCGCTACGGCAACGTGTTGCAATCGTTCAACCCGTCGTTGTCGACGGCGCAATCGCAAGACATGGCCGCGCACGTGCTGATGATGTCATCGTACTACCGGGTCGATCCGCGCCTCTTGGTCGCGATCGTCGGCGTCGAGTCGAGTTGGCGCTCGCAGGCGGTCTCGCACGCCGGCGCGCGCGGGCTCGGCCAGCTGATGCCGGAAACCGCCAGCGGGTTGGGCGTGCTATCGTTCGACGCGTACGAAAACCTCGACGGCACCGCGCGCTATCTGCGGCGGATGATCGAGCAATATGGCGCCGACGGCACCGAACGCCGCTATACGCTCGCGCTCGCGAGTTACAATGCCGGACCGGGCGCGGTTGCGCGTTACGGCGGCGTCCCGCCGATCGCGGAAACGCGCGCGTACGTCACGCACGTGATGGCGTTGTGGCATCGATTGGAAGCGGAACTGCCGTTGGCCAGTGAAACGCTCGCGCTGGTCGCGCGCACGACCGCGCGCGCTGCGACGCGAGCCGTGAGCGTCGCGACACGCCTGCGCCCGGCTGGAAGCGTCGCGCAGTTCACGGCGCTCGACTCGGCGTCGGTTAAAGCATACGCGGCCGAAGTCGCACTGGAAACCCCGCCGCCCCAACGCAAGACGCTCGGCCGCTGGCTCGCGCGCGCCTTCGGCGCGAAACATTAGCGTTCGCTACGCCGGTCCTTCGACTCCGCTTCGCTTCGCTCAGGATGACTATCCCGGCCTACGCCGGGATAGGGGGCTGCGTGCCTTCGATTTGGACGCGGTAGCCGTTGCGGGTTTGCGGGAAGTAGTCCCACACCGCGAGGTGCTGCGTGCAGCGGTTGTCCCAGAACGCGACCGTGTGCTTTTGCCACACGAAGCGCACGTGGAAGTGCGGCTTCTCGAGGTGCGCGTAGAGGTAGTTCAACAGCGCCGCGCTTTCTTCGGGCGACACGTCATTGATGTGCGAGGTGAAGCCGCGGTTGACGTAGAGCAGCTTCTTGCCGGTGTCGGGATGTTTGGCGACCACCGGATGCACCGAGATCGGATACGTGCCCTTGGGGTTGAAGCGGCCGAACGCGATGCGGCCGTCGTGAGTCGCGGTCATACCCTCGAGATGCGCCTTCATCCGCTCGGAGAGCGCATCGTACGCGGCGTACATGCTCGCCCAGCACGTGTCACCGCCCAACGGCGGCAACTCCCAGATGTGCAGAATGCTGCCCATCGGCGGAATCGGGTCGCACGACAGATCGGTGTGCCAATCCTCGCCCGCGATGTGCTTCGAATCGGCGTCCGCGTGGATCGGACGGACCTCGGGAAACTCGGGGGAGAGTGGCGGCATTCCGCTGTGGATGTGGAGATCGCCAAACTGCTTGCCGAATCTCACCTGCGCTTCGAGGCTCATGTTCTGATCGCGAAAGAAGATCACGCCGTTGTCGATCAGCGCCGCTTTGATTTCGGCGATCTGTTCGTCGCTGACCGGCCGCGTCAGATCGACGCCGCTGATCTCACCGCCGATGTGCGGTGAAAGGCGTTTGACCTTGATGGTACCGCGCGTCGCTAGCATGCTATACTCCTATCCATTACAGCCGCCGAATTACCTCCGAAACTGACCGCACAATTCGTCGCGGAAATCCGCTCGATCGCCGGCGGCGACATCCCCGAGGACGTTCGCTTCGTTGCGAAGTGCTGCATTCTCGATTGGTCCGGCTGCGCGCTCGCAGGGTCGCACGAGCCGCCGGTCGAGATGCTGCTAGCCGAGATCCTTACCGCGCCGGAAGCGCCGTGCGGCCTGGCCGGACGGCCGGAGCGCACGTCGCCGCACCGCGCCGCGCTGGTGAACGGCACGGCCGGCGATGCCCTCGATTATTCCGACGTCAACCGCACCCTCAACGGGCACGCGACCGCGACGGTGTGGCCGTGCATCTTGGCCTTAGCCGAAGCCGGCGGCGCGTCCGGCGAAGCCGCGCTGCGCGCGTTCGTCGCCGGCGTGGAAGCGGCGTGCCGCGCCGGTCTGCTGCTCGGGCCCGGGCACTTGGAGATGCCGTTCCACCCGACCGCCATTGCCGGTCCGATCGGCGCGGCGGCCGGCGGTGCGGTGCTATTGGGGCTCGACGACGCGCGCTTCGCGGCGGCACTCGGTATCGCCGCGACTCAAGCCGCCGGGTTGGCCGATGCGGTCGGCACGATGTGCAAGCCGCTGCACGCGGGGCTCGCGGCGGCGGCCGGAACGTCGGCCGCGCGCCTCGCCGCGCGCGGGTTCACCGCATCGCCCGCGGCACTCGAAGCGGATGCGGGGTTTCTCACCGGTCATACGACGCAAGCCGGCGGCGGGGTGTTAGCCGCGACGCGCGGACAGTTTCTCATCCGGCAGACCTTGATGAAGGATCACGCCGCCTGCGCGCTCGCGCACGGCAGCATCGAGAACATGCACGCGCTGCGCGGCACGACCGCGTTTGCGCCCGATGACATCGCGACGATCCGCTTGCAGATCGCGGCGAGTTCGGCGCGCGTGTGCGACATCGTTGCGCCGCGCACCGGGCTCGAGACGAAATTCAGCGTGCGCACGGTCGCGGCCATGGCGCTCTTGGGCTACGACACCGCGCTGCCGGGCAGTTACACCGACGAACTCGCCCACGCCGGCGACGTGCGCGCCTTGCGCGAACGGATCACCGTCGACCCGCGCACCGATCTCGACGTCGCCGAGTCGCGCGCGACGCTCGAGCTGCGCGACGGCCGGGTGCTCGAAGCCACGTCCGACGAGCGCAACGCCGATCGCGATCTCGAACGGCGACGCGCTCGCGCGCACGCGAAGTTCGCCGCGTTGACCACACCGTATCTGGACGCTCATTCCGCGAGCGCGCTCGAAGCCCGCATCTTTGCGCTGGATTCGGCACCGGTGGCCGATGTACGACCCTAAGACCGCGCGCTATCCGTCGTTCGCGGCGGCGAGCGCGAAATTCTCCGCCGGTTCGGATTCGCCGCGCGCGTTTCTCGAGCGCTGTCTCGACGCGGTTGCGCAACGCGAACCCGAGGTGCGCGCCTTCGTTTGCCTCGACCTGGAGGCGGCGCGGCGCGATGCCGATGCGGCGACGGCACGCTGGCGCGCCGGCGCACCACGCTCGGCGGTCGACGGCCTCCCGGTCGGGATCAAGGACTGCTTCGACGTGCGCGGTTTTCCAACGCGCGCGAACTGCGCGTATTTCGACGACGCACCGGACGCGCGCACCGACGCCGCGCACGTCGATGCGTTGCGCCGCGGCGGCGCGGTAGTCGTCGGCAAGACCGTCACGACCGAGTTGACTATGGCGGCGCCCGGACCGACGTGGAATCCGTGGGACCTCACGCGCACGCCCGGCGGCTCGTCGTCCGGGTCGGCGGCTGCGGTGGCGGCCGCGATGCTGCCCATCGCCACGGGCAGCCAGGTGCGCGGGTCGGTGCTGCGCCCGGCATCGATTTGCGGCGTCATCGGATTCAAGCCGACGTACGGCGCGCTCAACCACTTGGGCGGCATCGATCCGCAACCGAGCATCAATCATCTCGGCATTCTCGGCGGCACGCTGAGCGATGTTTGGACCGTCGCGTGTCACATCGCGAGCGTGGCCGGTGGCGATCCCGGCTTCGTCCCGCACTTCGGCGCGGACGGGTTACCGGCGGCGCAGCGTCCGCAGCGGCTCGTTCGGCAGTACACCGCCGGCTGGCAGCACACCGACGATGCATCGAAGGCCGCCTTCGAGGCGTATCTGCGCGCGCTCGCCGCGGCCGGCACCGAGATCCTCGAACCCACGGCGTCGCCGGAGTTGGCCGCGTACGAAGCGGCGACGGCCGCCGTGCCGGAGTGGTTCTTCGATTTGATGCTCTGGGAGATTCGCTGGCCGATGGTGAGCTGGCTCGAGCAGCGACCGGATGCGTTCAGCGCGCCGATGCGCGGCTATATCGAGCGCGGGGCTGCGCTACACGTCGCCGACTACGCCCGTGCGTGCGCGGCCCGCGAACGTTTGCGCGCGCAGCATCGCGCTCTCGC
>DASYOE010000318.1:0-3570 GCA_036008105.1 Candidatus Lustribacter sp.
TACCCCTTGGAGCCGCGCCCTGGATTGACTCCAGCTAACGAGGCATTGCCCTGCCTTGCGATGAGGATCGTGGCGCGTCCCTCGACAACGCGCCTAGCGGCGCTGCTCGGGATGACACGAAAAAAATGACACCGAAGCGGAAACGCTCACTCGAGAGGCGAGCGCGAAGGCGCGAGGTGTTTACCTTCTAAACTGATCACCTCTACTCAACGACTATCTAAACGACCGGTTTCGCCTGCATTTCGGGGGCGGCGTTGATGGTGGCGTGCAGGTTGCGGGCGAAATCGACGGCGCCGCGGATCGGCATGTCGTAAGCGGCGGCGATGTATTCTTTTACGCCTTGGATGGCGGCGGTTGGGGTTTCTTCGAAAATTGCGACGAGTTCGGCGACCGCTGCATCGAGGCGGTCGGCGGGCACGACTTCCGTGACGATTTTCATCTCTTGCGCGCGGGCGGCGGAGATCGTGGCGCGCGAGAGGACGAGATACATCAGGTCTTTGCGGTTCACGCGATCGACCAGCGATGACATCACCATCGTCGGCAGGATGCGATGGTTCATCTCGTTGATCTGGAACGTCGCCTTGTCGCTGGCGAACGTGATGTCGCACAACGCCGCAACCGAGACGCCGAGGCCCATCGCGCGACCCTGCACCACGCCGATGATCGGCACCGTGCAGGCGCGGAACGACCCGTAGCAGTTGAAGATCACTTCGCTGAAGCGGCGCCGCGCGAGCGCCGTCGCGATCGGGGCATCGGCCGGCGGGCGCGGGTTGTTGCGTCCGATGATGAAATCAGCGCTGTTCGAACGAAGCACGACGTATGCGGCGCGTTCGTGCGCGCTCAGCAGCGTGTTGGTTAGCTCCAGCGCCGCGATGTCGGACACGCCGGCCGGATCGTTGAGCGTGATCTGCAGCCCGCGGCCGATCTGGGTAACGATGAGCCCTTCGGTAGCGATCATGCGCTTAGACCGAGAGCGCGACTTCGTCGAACCAGGTGATCGTGTTCGGCACGCGGCGGTCGCGCGAGCCCGGCACTTCCTTCGCTTCGGCGCCCAGATAGACCATGGCGAGGATCTTGTCGCTCGGATCGAGGCCGAGGAACTGCTTCACCGGCGTGCTGGACGTGATCTTGCCGGTCTTCCACGCGGCGCTGAGGCCCTTGGCGTGCGCGGCGAGCAAGAGATTCTGAATCGCCGCCGCCGTCGCAATGAGATCTTCTTCGGCCGTCACCGGGTTAGCATCGGTGCGCGAGCTCACGACGATCACCACCGGCGCGCGCAGCGGTTTCTTCTTTTCGCCTTCCATGATCGCGTCGCGTTTGGCCGGATCGGCATCGGCGGCCGCTTCACGCGCCCACACTTCGCCGAGGCGTTCGCGGGCCGTGCCCTTCACGACCGTGAACTTCCAGGGCTGCGTGAGTTTGTGGTTCGGCGCCATGGTGGCCGTCTCGATCAGTTCTTTGATCGTCTCGCGCGACACATCGCCGCTGCTGAGGCCGACCGAGCGGCGCGTGCGAATCGCTTCCATCGTATCCATGCTACGAAACGTAGCACATCGAGCCGCCGGAACCTTCAGCAGCCCGTTCCGGCGATATGCAGGAGGGAGACGCCTTGCAGGCTGCCGAGCTCGAGGCCGTCGCGCCGGCGCGCGGATGCCGCCTGCACGAGGGCCGGCACGTCGGCCGAACGCGTCACGAGATAGAGGTCGCGCGCGGCGCACACCGCGTCGGCGGCGCTCCCTTCGTCGATCGTCAACACGACCGGCTCGGTGTAGAAGATAAGCGCGTACGTGCCGGCGACGCCGCGCAGTGCCACCACGGCCCCGGGACCGCGCTGTTCTTGGATCACGTGCGCGATCGACGGAATCGGCTTGAAGCTCTCGGCCGCGGGCTCGCCGACGAACGCGATCACCAGCACGAGCGCGCCCGACGTCGCGCCGAGCACGTACGGCGCGATCCAGTTCCACCGGCGCGACGCAATGGCACCGACCGTGACGAGCGACCCGATCAGCAATCCGACCGCGAGAATTTCGAACTGCGGCACCACGATCGCGGTCGTATCTTCGAGATGATTGGAGCGGATGAACACCGCAACCGCCACGCCGAGCGCACCGATCAGAAACGGGATCGCGAGCGCCGACACGATCGCCGCGCGCCGCTCGACGGCGTCCGCAACGCGTTCGAACCACAGCGCCACGACGATCGAGAGCGCCGGCAGCATCAGCGCGATGTAGTTCGGGAGCTTCGTCTGCGCGACGCTGAAGAACACGAACGGCAGCACGCTCCACACCAGCGCTAGCCGTTCGAGCGACCCCGCGCGCGTGCGGGCGACGTCGACGACGTACACGACCGCCACCGGCAAGAACGCGATCCACGGAAAGAAGCCGAGCACGACAACCGGCACGTAGTACCACCACGGTCCGGTTTGGTTTTCGATCACGCCGGTATAGCGCCCGATCGTGTAGTGGCCGATCAGCTCGCCGACGGCTTGCGGGCCGACGCGCAGCGTGAGCAGGATGAACCACGGCGCAACGATCAGCGCGAACAACCCGCACGCGGCAAGCAGCGTGCGGACCGGGGGCAGCTCGACCGGCGCGTCGCTGCGGCGCTCCCACACGTACCACACGCCGATCACCAACACCACGATCACCGGCGCCACCGGACCCTTGGCCAACATCCCGAACGCGAGCGCCACCGTGCCGCACAAGAACACGATCGCGCGGCGCCGGTCGTCGCCGTACTCGCGGTGCGGCTGCAACGCGCGGAACCAGCACAGCATCGCGATCACGATGCACAGGTTGAGCAGCGCGTCCATGATCGCGAGGCGTCCGACGATCGCCTGCATCAGGCTCGTCGAGAGCACGATCGCGGCGACGGTGCCCGCGCGCGTGCCGGCCACGCGGGCCGTGGCGTACCCCAGCGCCCCGCCCATCAGGATCGTCGCGACGGCCGCCGGCAGGCGCATCGCGAAGGCCGTGACGCCGAACCACTTGGCGCACAGGGCCGCGATCCAGAAGAACAGCGGCGGCTGGACGAACCAGGGCGCCAAGTTGACGTGCATGACGACCCAATCGTGGGTAAGCAGCACTTCGCGCGCCGCCTCCGCGTAGATCGTCTCGCTATTGTCCCAGAGCGTGCCGTTGCCGAGCCCCGGCAGCGTGATGATGGCCGCGAACAGCGCTCCGAGGATGGCTGCACGCACGGGGACGAAACGCATCAGTAGGAAAGGACGACGAGGTGTATCCCATTTCCCTCACGTTGGCCGGCCGGCGCGTCGTGGTGGCCGGCGGCGGTGCCGTCGCCGAGCGGAAGGTGAACGCCCTGCGCGAGGCCGGCGCCCGCGTGACCGTGATCAGCCCGTCCCTCACGCGCCAACTGGCCCAGTGGGCCGAGTCGGGCGAAATCGCCTGGATCGCCCGGCTCTTCGCCTTTGGCGACTGTGCCGGCGCGCTGCTGGCGTTTGCCGCGACCGACGATGCCGGCATCAACGCGGCGGTCGTGGTCGACGCGCACAAGCATGGGGTCCTCGTCAACGACGCCGGCGACGCCCGGCGCGGCGACTTCATCACGCCG
>DASYOE010000319.1:0-2557 GCA_036008105.1 Candidatus Lustribacter sp.
CGCGCTCGCCACCGAATTGCCGTGGCTCACGACCACGCCGGGCCGCGAGATCTATCTGCGGCTCTCATACGAGACCGAAACCCCGATCGCGGTCGGCTTCTTGCGGCCGGTGATTTTGCTGCCGACCGACATGGCGACGGCCGACGGACTCACATCGATCGAGCCGCTGATCATGCACGAGTATGCGCATCTCGCGCGCTACGACGACTGGACCAATCTGCTGCAGCGTGCGACCGAACGCATCTTCTGGTTCAACCCGGTCGTCTGGATCCTCGGCCGGCGCATTGCGCTCGAGCGCGAAGTCGCCGCCGACGAAGCGGTGGTCGCCCGCACGCGCGATGCCAAACGTTACGCGTCGACGCTGTGGCGCATGGCGCAAGAGATGCGCATGCCCGAACACGTCGTGGTCGCGCCGGGCGCGATGCTGACACGCAAACAGATTTCCGTGCGCATCGAGCGGCTGCTGGACGAGCATCCCGCCGGTCAGCGGTATATCGGCGCAGCCGCGTTCGCGATCGTGATCGTTACGGTTACCGGCGTCGCCGCGCTGGCCGCCGGCGCGCCGCCGATGGTCTTCGCCCACATCGCGGTTGGCGAGGACGTTCCGGCGCCGAAGATCGTGAAAGTCATCGTGGAGCCGCCGGTACCGAAGCTCCCGGTCATCGCTTCGCCCCTTGCGCTTCCATCGGAAGCCCGCAAAGCGATTGCCGACAGCGTCGCCATGGCAATGAACAAACAACAGATGGGCCAAGACTTGGGTCAGCAGATAGCGGCCGAGGTTCAGCAAAGCCTCGCCGCCAGCAGTCTGTCGCGCAGTAGCGTCGGCAGTGCGGATTCCCACGAACCGGTCACGCGCGAGATGCTCGCCCGCTGCATCGGCTGTGACTTTTCACGCCGCGATCTGCGCGGACTCGATCTCAGCAACATGTCGCTCGTCGGTGACGATTTCGAACGCGCCGACCTGCGCGGCGTAAACTTTGCGAATTCCAAACTCGAAGGCCTGTCGTTCCAGCGCGCCGACCTCAGCAAATCAAATTTTCATTCCGCGAAATTAACGGGAATTGATTTTACCCGCTCGACCCTCGACGGCGTCGATCTGAGCGACGCAACGCTAACCGGCGTCGATCTCACTCACGCGTCGATGACCGGCGCAAACACGACCGGCATCCGGCTCATCGGGAGCTCGGTGCCGTGAGCCGGTTCTTTTCTTTGCCTCTATCAACTAATTCCATAGTAGGTGATTGACACGATGTTCGTTCACGCACTCGCCGCAGTCGTCGCGCTGCGTTGTATCGGCTGCGACATGCACGGCCAGGACCTCCACGGTCGCGACCTGCACGGCGGTACATACATCGGCGTCGATATGCGCAACACGAATCTCCGTAACGCCGATTTGCGCGACGTTCGATTCGTCGGCGTCGACCTTTCGAGCGGAAACCTCGAGGGCGCAGATTTGCGCGGCGCGACATTTACCGGAGTCGACTTCGGCGATGCGATGCTCGGCAGCGTGCGTATCGAGCGGTGCATCGGTTGTAGCTTTTCCGGCGCGAAACTCGCTTGGGCAAACTTGAGCAACGCTGACGTGGTCGGGTCGGACTTTCGCCACAGCGATCTGCGGAACGCAAATTTCAACGGCGCGTCGCTGTGCAACGGGCGCGATCCCGGCCATTGCGCCGACCTCGAGGGCGCCGACGTTACCGGAGCCGACTTTCGCAATGTCCACTGGTGCGCTTTTTTCGTCCAACACGATTGCCGCCCGGCAACGGCCGACGAACTGCGCCGTTACACTCGCAACCCTCTTATCGGAGCGATTTTACCGTGAACACATCTTCTGCCCGGAGAAATGCCATGTTCAACTTCGTCGCATCGGTCCTCTTAGCGCTGGCGATCACGGCCGCGCTGGGCACGCAACTCGTCGCAACGGCCTATCGCAACACTCTCTTGCCCGCCTGCGCCGGCTGCGAGCTTCACTCGCACGTCGGCTAGTGGGGCACGGTTAGTTGGTGCGGGCGATCTCGCCGAAGCGGCCGGCTTGGTAGTCGCGGAACGCCTGCTCCAGTTCGGCCTTCGTGTTCATCACGAAGGGCCCGTAGCGGGCGACGGGCTCGTTCAGCGGCATGCCCGCCAACACCAGCGCTTCGAACCCGCCGGCATCGGCCGCGAGTTCGAGCGACGCCGGTGCGTTCGCGATCAGCGCGACGCGATGATCGGCCAGCGCCGTTGATTCGACGCGGCCGCTGCCGCCGATCGTATGCACGATCGCGTTCGACCCGGCCGCGATCGGCAGCGCCAAGCGCGCATTCGCCTCGAGCTTGACGTGCACCATTGTGGTGGGAACGGTCGTTTCGATCGGCGAGCGCCGGCCGTCGAGTTCGCCCGCGATCACGCGCGCCCACGTTCCCGGCCCAGTGACGACCGGTAGCTGCGCGCTCGCGTATTCCTGATAGCGCGGCGTCGCCAATTTCTGCGCTTGCGGCAGATTGACCCAAATCTGGAAACCGTGCACGCGGCCGCCGTTCTCCATGATTTCCCGGGCCGGCATCTCGGAATGAATCAC
>DASYOE010000320.1:0-7161 GCA_036008105.1 Candidatus Lustribacter sp.
CTGCTCGTGGTGCGCAAGGATTCGCCGATACGCGGCGGAGCGGACCTCAACGGCAAGATCGTCGCCGCGCCCGCGTTGGGCGACTTCTTCTCGATCACGATGCGCGCTTGGGTCGATCAAAACGGCGGCGATTCGAGCACGCTGCGTGAAATCGAGCTGCCGACGGCCGGAACGCCGGCCGCTCTCGCCGCCGGCCGCATCGACGCGGCGGTCCTCAACGAACCGGTCCTTTCGCAGACCCTCAACGACGGCCTCACGCGCGTGTTGGGTAAACCGTACGATGCGATCGCGACGCGCTTCCCGATCGCCTGCAACTTCGCCCTAACCGACTTCATCAGCGCCAACCGCGACGCGATCCAGCGTTTTTACCGCGCCATGCTGCAGGGAAACGTGTTCGGCAACGCCCACCCGGATCAAACCGCACCCTGGCTCGCCGACGTCTCGAAGGTCGATCTCGCGAAGATCAACCGGGGCCACCGCGAGGTGTTGGCCGAAAGCATCGACGTCGCCTTAGTGCAGCGGGTGATCGACGCCGCCGCACGCTATAGAGCCATCGACCGTTCCTTCGACGCGCACGACCTGATCAGCCCAGTCGTTCTCAATCTAAAGGGGTAAGGTGTTCGCATGACGATCGCGGAGAGACCCGGAACGCGCCCAAAGACCTCGCCCGAGATACCACACGAGCAGCTCGATCAGACCCCCTCGCTCACGCTTCAAGCGGAGTTGTGGCGCCGGATGATCGCGCTTCCGAACGTCACGGTCGGCCCGAGCGCGAAGTCGGTACCGCGCACGCGCGCGCTGCATCTCGATCCGGCGCTGGCGCTTGGGCCTAAAGAAGCCTTCATCGGCGGGACCGAGTTCGCGCATCTGCATGGAAACCACGACGGCTCCCTCCATGCCTCGCTCCCGCTCGACATCGCGGACCACGTGATCGCGCAGGGCTGGGCGGAACTCCATCCGCTGGTGCGCATGGGCCGGCGGCCGCCGAACCTCGTCATGCTCTACGCCCCGCGCGACGCCGGCGAACTCGAAACGATTTGGACGTTGGTCGAGGCGAGCTACGCGTTCGCGCGGACACCCGCTTCGTAAGGTACGGGCATACATATATGAAGTTCGTTCGATTTCTGCTCGTCGCGGCGCTGCTCGCGACCATGGCACCCGCAGCGCGGGCCGCCGACCCTTACGAGATCAATGCCATCCTGCCGCTCACCGGCAACATCGCGTTCGTCGGCCAGACCCAACTTCAAGCGCTCAAAGGGGTCGAAGCATACATCAACCGCACCGGCGGCATCGGCGGCCGGCCCATCTCGTTTGTCGTCGCCGACGATCAGAACGATCCCAAGACCTCGGTGCTGCTCGCGCAAAACTTGATCGCCAAGAACGTGCCGGTGATTCTCGGATCGTCGAGCCCGCAGGCCTGCGCCGCCATGGAGCCGCTCATCCGGAACGGGCCGGTCATGTACTGTCTCTCGCAAGCCGGGTCGGCACCGGCCGGAAGCTACCAATTTTTCGCCCACCCCTACGATCCGTCGTTTTCCGTGACGTTCCGGTTCTTTCGCGAGCGCGGCTGGCACAAAATCGCCTACATCGTCTCGACCGACGGCGGTGGCCAAGATGCCGAGCGCACCATTCTGGCCGGCGCGCAACTGCCGGAGAACAAGGACGTCCAACTCGTCGCGCGCGAGCACTTTTCGCCGCTGGATCTGAGCGTCTCGGCGCAGATGGCGCGCATCAAAGCGGCCAATCCGGACGTGGTGATCGCATGGGCAACCGGCGGTCCCGCGGGCACGCTGTTCCGCGCCGAGCACGATGCCGGCATCGACCTGCCGACGTATACGACGACCGGGAACCTCACCGCGAACTTCATCAAGCAATACGGCGCGCTGTTCCCGGCCGGCAGCGTGTACTTCGCGACCGTGCCGTTGTACGCCGGCGACGCGTTGAACAGCCCGGCGACGCGGAGCGCGATCGCCTTGATGAGTTCCGAATTGGGAACGATGGGCGCCAAGCCCGACATGGTGGGCATCGGCTCGTGGGACCCGGCGATGGTCGTCGTGTCCGCGCTGCGCAAGCTCGGCACCGGCATGACCGCAACGCAGCTTCGCGACTACTTGGACAACCTGCGCGGCTGGGTCGGGGTAAACGGACCGTACGACTATCGTGCGATGCCGCAGCGCGGCCTGACGCCGAACAGCCTGCTCATCGTGCGCTGGGATCCGGCGCTCAACTCCGCGGTCGCCGTCAGCAAGTTCGGAGGCTCCGCCTTACCGGTTAAGTGAGAGCCGCAGGTACCGCGTCGAGCTCGGCGAGGATGTCCGGGCTCAGCGAAAGCGCGCCCGCGGCGACGTTTTCTCGCAAGTGTTCGACGTGCGACGTCCCGGGAATCAGCAAGATGTTCGGTGCGCGGTGGAGGAGCCACGCCAGCGCCAGTTGCCGCGGTTTCGTGCCGGCCCGGGTGGCCAGCGCTTCGAAGCGCGTCCAATCGAGCTGCCGGAACCCGCCGAGCGGTCCGAACGGCACGAACGCGATGCCGTGCGCCGCGCACTCCTCGATCAGCGGATCCGACTGCCGGTTGTTGACGTTGTAGGCGTTTTGCACGCACACGATCGGGGCCATCGCGCGGCCTTCGGCCAGTTGCTTGGACGAAATGTTGCTCAAGCCCAAATGCTTGATCAATCCTTGCTGCCGCAGTTCGATCAACACCGATAGCGGCTCGGCGATCGAAGCCTCGTCCGGCCCCTTATGGCCGCCGACGCGCAGGTTGACGACGTCGATCGCGTCGACGCCGAGATGGCGCAGGTTGTCGTGGATCGCCGAAATGAGCTCCGCCCGTGAAAGCGCGACGCCCCACGACTTGTCGGGGCCGCGGACGCCGCCGACTTTGGTGATGATGACGAGATCGTCGGGATACGGCGCGAGCGCTTCGCGAATTAACGGGTTCGCGACGTGCGGCCCGTAGTAGTCGCTCGTGTCGATGTGGTTGATCCCGAGCGCCAACGCTTCACGCAGAACGGCCAGCGCTTCAGCATGGTCCTTCGGCGGTCCCCAGACCATCGGACCGGGCAACTGCATCGCGCCGAACCCAATACGCTTGAGGGTAAACGTTGTGCCGGCCGGCGCGAAGACGCCGGCTCGCTCGGCGGGAAGTGTCATCCAGGCACCGATCGCATCTTCGTGCAACTTTCCTTCTGAAAGCAACAGTCCTCTGCGGAGACATCATGGGAATCGGTGATCGGCCGGCGCCGGCAGTCGCCATCATCGGCGCGGGTCTCGGTGGAATCGCTGCCGCGGTCAACCTCAAGCGGATCGGCGTCACGTCGTTCACGATCTTCGAACAGTCTGCGGGCCCCGGTGGAACGTGGCGGGACAACACCTATCCCGGCGCCGAGTGCGATGTCGAGATCGCGCTCTACTCGTTTTCGTTCATGGCACACGACTGGCCGCGCAGCCATGCATCGCAGCCCGAAATCCTCACCTACGTGCACGCGGTCATCGAGCGCTTCGAACTTCAACCGCACTTTCGCTTTAACACCGCAATCGCATCGGCGGTGTGGGACGACCAGTCGCATCACTACACGCTGACGACCGCAGACGGAACCACGATGCGGTTCGACGTCGTGGTCGCCGCACTCGGCCTGCTCAACGTCCCGCGTTACCCCGAGTGGCCCGGACTCGACCGCTTTCCCGGGCCGAAGTTTCACACCGCGCGCTGGGAGCACCACCACGATCTGCGCGATAAACACGTCGCCGTCGTCGGCAACGGGTCCACCGCCGCGCAAGTCGTCCCGGCGCTCGCGCCCGCCGTCAAACACGTGACGATGTTCGCACGCGAAGCGGCCTACGTCATGCCCAAAGACAATCGGGCGTTGCTTCCCGAGGAGCGGCGGCGGCGGGGAACGGCTTGGGGACGGATGCTCGCGCGGGCTCGGATTCTCTGGAGAATCGAACGCGGGTTGTCGGTACGCAATCCGCGCAGCAAGCGCCAACGCAGGACGCGTGAGGAATATTTTCGTTATCGCGAGACCATTTTCGGTGGCCGTCCCGATCTGCGCGCGACGATGGTACCCGACTACCCCTTCGGCTGCAAGCGCCCCATCCGTTCGAGCGATTTGCTCCCCGCATTGACGCGCGACAACGTGACGCTGGTCGCGCGCAGCGTGGTCGCGGTGAACGAACGCGGGCTCATCGATACCGAAGGCGAGGAACATCCGGTCGACGCGATCGTCATCGCGACCGGCTTCCAACCGTGGAACTTTCTGGCGACGCTCGATGTCGTCGGCCGCGGCGGACGCTCGATTCACGGCGTCTGGGGCGATCAGCCCGAAGCGTTTCTCGGCCTGCAAGTTGCAGGCTTTCCGAATTTCTTCCTGATGTTCGGCCCCAACACCAACTACGGCTGCGTGACCTTCATGCTCGAGCGCCAAGCCGAATACATCGCCCGCGCCGTGCAGCGGCTGATGCGGGAGCGCGCGACCTCAATCGACGTTCGGCGCGGGATCATGGATTGGTACAACGCTCGGGTCGACCGCAGCTTAGCGAAGAGCACCCAAGCGGCGAACTGCCACAACTATTATTATTCGGCCTCGGGCCGTAACGTCGTCTGGTGGCCATGGCGGGGAACGCTGTACGTCCTGGCCACGCGCCTGTGCGGTTTCGCGCTCTTCACGCGCCGATCGGCGGACAGTACTCCTCGAAGGTGATCGGGCGCGACACCATGCCGTACTTCGCCGCCAGCACGAGGATCGGCTCGACGTAGCGGCGCTCGTTGCTGGTGGCGAAGATCAGCCGCTTCATGGTGGCGACGACGGACGGATCCATCTTGCTGATGCGCACCAGCGACTCGGCGGTTTCCCGCTGATGCGTGTTGGCGAACTGCGCCGTCGCGTAGATGCCCTTCACGAGTCGCCGGGCGACGTCCGGGTTCTTCTGCAACCAGGGTTTCGACGCGAACCACACCGTCGGTGCTAACTCCGGCGCGATCGCGAGCACGGTGTCGCCGAACTCGCGGACCTGTCCCGCCCGTACGGCATCGGCTTTGAACGGCTCGGTCAGGAGGCCCGCTTGGATCACGTTCTTCGCCAGCGCCGCACCGGTCTCGCCGAGTTTCAACTCGATGAACTTCACCCCGTCACGCGGGATGTTGTTCTTGTCGAGCCAGGCCAACAAACTCAGCTGGCTGAAATCGCCGAGCGCTCCGACACCGAAGGTTGCGCCGATCAGGTCGCGCGGCGTTTTGATCGGGCCGTCTTTGGCGACGACGAGGTTCGGGTTCGCGTCGCGCTGCGAGTAGACGACCGCCGGCGCGATCATGGCGATCGGGATATTTCGCGCGATCGCAATCGCCAGGTTGAGCGGGTTCGATAAGCCGACGTCCAGCTCGCCGGCGATCACGCCTTGCATGATGGCGTTTCCGGTTTGCGACATCGTGATCTGCGCGATGATACCGTTCTGCGCCCAAATGCCGGCATCGGCACCATAGTACGGTTGCGCGGAAGCGTCGATCGCCATGCTTCCCATGCGAATGGGAGCACCCGCGGTTTGCGCCGCCGCGGGGAGTGCGCAAGCGGCACATCCGGCGGCGACCAACGACATCGCGGCCGAGCGGCTGATCCGTGATTTGTCGTCGGTCATTCGTAGGCGTTCTGGAGCGCCGAGAACAATTCCCCGACATGCCCGTCACGCGCCGTACCGCGCTCCAAACGCTTGCCGGCACCCTCGTCTGCGCTGCGACGCCGGCGACGGTTCACGGTGCGGAGTGTCCGGACGTTCCGCCGCCCTACGAAGGCCCAATTTTCGATGCGAACGTGCAGTCGTGGAATCCAAACGTCGGCGGCTTGATCGACGCGATGCAAGCGGCCGGCGTCGGCCACGTCGCGCTGTTCGCTAACAGCAAGGATGGCTTCGGCACGCCGACCGCACGAGCGGCGGCCGCGTTCGCGGCCGCACACCCCGACGCGATCGTGTTGGGTGCGCCGAAGATCGGGTTCATCCAAGGCGGCGATCTGCCGCGCGGCTACGTGAACGACATCGTGGCCGGCGTGCGCGGCGGCAGCTACAAATTCGTCGGCGAGATCCTCTACACGCACGGCGACAAACCCGATCATCCGCCCACGCGCACGGGCGACATCTACGTCAGCCCCTTGGCGGCCGGAACGAAGGAACTGCTGACGGGGTTGGCCCCGTTCAACGTACCGGTGCTCACGCACTGGGAAGCGTGGGCGTGGGAGCGCGACAAGCCGCAGTTCGATACGTTGTATGCCGCCTGGCCGCAGCAGCGCTTCGTCATTCCGAGCCTGATCTACGGCTCGCCGGACAAAGCCGATGCCGTGCTTTCGGCGCACCCCAACGTGTGGGGCATCATCTCGCGCTTGGTCGACGGGCGCTACCAGTTCGTCGACCCGGCCAAGGCGGCGAAACTCGGCCCGTCGATGTTCGATGCATGCGGCACGCTGCGCGACGACTGGCGCGCGGTGCTGATCAAACACAGCGATCGTCTGATGTACGGCTCCGATTACTACACGCACGACGCGATCTGGGGCGGGTACGTCGGACCGATCGAGCGTTACCGGCGCATCGCCGGTCAGCTGCCGCCCGACGTCGCCGCGCGCATCTCGTGGGACAATGCCGCCGCGCTCTATGGCGTGCACTAGAGCGGCAGGGTTCGAGGCCGCGCGCCGGGCATGTTTCGGCCATGGACGCTGATGCAAAAAAGACTTCCCTGCGCATGATTCCCTACGGCCTCTACGTGCTGACGACCGCTGACGGCAGCGGGAGCATCTCGGCCGCAACGGTCAATTGGGTGACGCAAGCTTCGTTCGCGCCGCCGCTGGTTGCGGTCGGCGTGAAAGCCGATTCACACGGCCGCCAACACCTCAAGGTCGGCGCGATCTTCGGGCTGAGCATGCTCGGCAAAGATCAGAAAGACGTCGCCTTCACGTTCTTCAAACCGACCGTCGTCGAAGGCGGCAAACTCAGCGGTCAGCCGTACCACAAAGGCGCAGCCGGCGCGCCGATTCTCGACGCCGCGATCGCGGCGGTCGAGTGCCGCGTCACCGGGATCGTCGAGGGCGGCGATCATCACGTGGTCGTCGGCGAGGTCGTCGAGGCGAGCGTTATGAAGCCGCCGTCCGGACGGCCCGACGCCGCGATCCTCGAGCTAAA
>DASYOE010000321.1:0-7751 GCA_036008105.1 Candidatus Lustribacter sp.
CGCCATCGTTACCGTATAGCCGCCGGCATGGATCGCGCCGTGCGATTCCCACTGCGGCGCGAAGGCGGAGTTCTCGGTCGAACTCTCGTTGTGCGAACCGTTCGGATTGGCTTCGAACTGATACTGGAATCCCGTCGTGCCGGTCGGCCAGAGGTCGACCCACACCGCGTCGTCGCTGCTCCACGAGAGCCCGCCGCCGTTGCCTTGGCTGCCGCCCGTAACCGTGTCGTTGCTGTGCTGCGTCGCGACGGCCGGCTCGCGCTGCGTTGCGTCGAACCGCACGTAGAGGAAGCGCCCGTCCGACGCCACGTGCACGACCGTCGGTTCGTCGGCCGGGCGGGTGTGAAAGACGTCCCAGGGCAGCGGGAGGACCGGCTCGGCGGGCCACGCCGCGAGCGGGGTTTGCGGATCGAGCGAGGGCGCGGCGGCCACCGCCGGGACCGTCGCGGCCGCCGGCCCGGCGTCCGCGCGCGCGACGGTGAGAACGACCGCGAAGGCGATCGCCGCCGGAACAACTATAGATATAGTTTTACGGCCCACGGGGGAAGGCTACCCGATTCGCGCCGGGCTGTCAACTAAAGAATGCGTTCTAGTCGACTTCACGCGCGTTCAGGTCGACCAGCGCGCCGTTGATCCCGCTCGAGCGCCGGCTGGCCAGGAAGGCCAGCACGTCGGCGACTTCCTGCGGCCGCGCGGCGGCCTCCCACGCCTCGGCTCCACGCCGGTCGCGCGACTGCTCGGTCGACACCCCGCCGAGCACCAGCGCGTTGGCGACGATGCCGTCGGCCTTGTGTTCGCGCGCGATCGCCTTCATGAGGACGTTGACGCCGGCTTTGGCTGCGCCGAACAATCCGCGCCCCGGCGCCGGGTCGAGCGAGCTGCCCGCGGTAACGGTCACGATGTGGCCGCGCGATAGCGCTTCCGGCGCGAACGGTTGCGCCAGCATCACGCGCAGCACCGGCAACGCCAGATTGTAGGCCGTGGTCACGTAGCCGTCGAGGTTGGCGCGCAGATCCGCCGGCGTCGACGCCAGCAGCCGGCCGGTTCTGCTGTGGCCGGCGAGGTTGATCAGCGCATCGATGCGCCCGAAATGCGCGCGCGCCGCTTCGACGGCGGCCGCGGCTTGGTCGGCGTCGAGCAAGTCGGCGCCCAGCGCAATCAGGCGCGAGCGCTGCGCGGGCGCGATCTGCTCGTCGATCGCGCGTTGCGCGTTCGCTTGTGTTCGTGCGAGGACCGCGACGCTCGCGCCCTCGCGCACGAGCGTCGCGAGGGTGACGATACCGACGCTTCCGCTTGCGCCCGCGCAGAGTACGACGTGGTTTTCGAGCAGCATTGCGCGACGCACTTGCCTCGCCGGTATCGCGAACGCCTGCCCGCCCAAAAGAGGAGGGGCCCGGCAGCGCGCGGCGAGAACGGCGCGCCATGAGCGTCGGAACCGCGAAAGAGATCACTGCCGGCGGCGTACCGCTGACGTATCTCGATATCGGCGCGGGTCCGGCGATACTGATGCTGCACGGCGCCGGCGGCTTACCGGTGGGCGCACCGTTTCTGAGCGGCCTCGCCGCGCACGGTCGCGTGATCGCGCCGACCCATCCCGGCTTCGGTCACGCCGTCTTGCCGGACTGGATCGACAGCGTCGACGATTTGGCCTACATCTATCTCGATCTGCTCGACGCGCTCGATCTGCGCGACGTCACGGTTATCGGCACGTCGCTGGGCGGCTGGCTGGCGGCCGAGATCGCGGTGAAGTCGACGGCGCGCATCGCACGCATCGTGCTGGGCGATGCCGTCGGCATCAAAGTGAGCGACCGCTACACACGCGACATCGTCGACATCTTCGCGACCGATCCCGACGAGCTGCTCGCATTGACGTTCCACGATCGCAGCAAGGCCCCCAACGTGATGACGCTCCCCGACGAGGCGCTGGAAATCGTCGCGCACAATCGCGAAGCCTCGGCCCTCTACCTGTGGGAGCCGTACGCGCACAATCCGAAACTGCCGCGGCGGCTGCACCGGATCGACGTCCCGGTCCTCGTACTGTGGGGCGAGCACGACGGCCTCGTCACGCCGGCCTACGGTAAAGCCTACGCCGATCTGATCCCCGGCGCGCGGTTCGAACTGATCGCCGGCGCCGCCCACGTGCCGCAGATCGAGCAGCCCGAGGCGTTCGTCGCGAGCGTCGCGCGGTTCATGGCCGAGAGTTAGGAGCAACAGCGTGCGCACGTGGTACTTCAGCGAGAACGCCTACCCGTATCTGCCCGATCCGGCGACGTTCCCGTCGATCCGCGTCTCGTTGCCCAACGGCGTGTACGATCCGAAGATCGGGGCCGAGCTCTACCATCGCTACTTGGACGAGTGGCAGACGGCTGAGGACGAAGGCCTCGACCTGATGCTCAACGAGCACCATCAAACCGCGACCAACCTCAATCCCTCGGCCGCGGTCGTGCTCGGCGCGCTCGCGCGTATGACGAAGAAGTCGCGCATCCTCGTGCTCGGCAACCCGATCGGCAACCGGCGCGATCCGGTGCGCGTGGCCGAGGAGATGGCGATGGTCGACAACTACTCGCGCGGGCGCCTCGAAGTCGGCTTCGTGCGCGGCGTGCCCTACGAGCTATCGCCGGCGAACAGCAATCCGGTGCGTACGGCTGACCGGCTGTGGGAAGCGCACGACCTGATCCTCAAAGCGTGGACGACGCACGACGGCCCGTTCAACTTCGAAGGGCGTTACTTTCACTACCGGCAGGTGAACATCTGGCCGCGCCCCTACCAGCAGCCGCGTCCGCCGGTCTGGGTCACCGCGTCGACCCCGGCGCAGGTGAGCAAGATCGCCGAACACGGCCACGTTGCGGCGACGTTCTTGACGGGTTACGAAGCCTCGAAAGCGATCTTCGAGACCTATCGCAAACAACGCGCGGCCGACGGCGCGCCGATGCACGAAGACCGGCTCGCCTACGCGTGCCTCGTGTACGTGGGCGATACCGACGAAGAGGGATTCGAGGGCGCGCGCAAGCTGATGTGGTACCTCAGCGCCAACAAAGTCGCGCCGCAGTTCAAGAATCCGCCGGGCTACGCCTCGATCAAGAGCGCGATGGCGCTCCTGCGCGGTGCGCCGACCGCGTTCGACCGCAAGTCCTCGCTCGAGCAATGCATCGAGATGGGGATCGTGTTTGCCGGTAACCCCGACACCGTCTATCGGCAGATCGCGCGCCACTACGAGCACGTCGGCGGCTACGGCCACTTGCTGATGATGGGCCAAGCGGGCTTTCTCGAACACGATGAGACGGTGCGCGGCATACACAACTTCGCGCGCGAGGTCTATCCGCGGTTGAAAGAACTGGGCCTCCCGGCCGCCGCGCGCTGATGCCGGCGTTCAAGGTCGCGGTGATTCCGGGCGACGGCATCGGCAACGAGGTCGTGCCCGAAGGGATTCGCGTGCTCGACGCAGTGGGCAAGCGCTTCGATTTGCGCTTCGAATGGGAGCACTTTCCCTGGAGCTGCGAGTACTATCGCGCGACCGGCGCGATGATGCCGTCCGACGGCTTAGCGCAGATTCGCAATCACGACGCGATCTTTCTCGGCGCGGTGGGGTTTCCGGGCGTGCCGGATCACGTGTCGCTGTGGGGATTGCTTATCCCGATCCGCCGCCACTTTCAACAGTATGCGAACGTGCGGCCGGTGCGCTTGATGCCGGGCATCGCCTCGCCCTTGGCCGGCCGCGCGACCGGCGACATCGACATGATCATCGTGCGCGAGAACAGCGAGGGCGAATACTCCTCGGTGGGCGGGCGCTTCGCCGACGGCACCGCCGACGAGATCGTTTTCCAAGAGTCGATCTTCACCCGGCGCGGCGTCGACCGCATCCTCACCTACGCGTACGAATTCGCCCGCAGCCGCCCGAAGAAGCATCTGACGTCGGCCACGAAATCGAACGGCATCACGATCACGATGCCGTACTGGGACGAGCGCGTCAAGGTCGCCGCCGAGCGCTATCCCGACGTGCGCACCGATCAGTATCACATCGACATTCTCACCGCGCATTTCGTGCTGCACCCCGATTGGTTCGACGTCGTCGTCGGCTCGAATTTATTCGGCGACATCCTCTCCGACTTGGGTCCGGCGGTCGTCGGCACGATCGGCATCGCGCCGTCGGCCAACCTCAATCCGGAGCGTGAATTCCCGTCGATGTTCGAACCCGTCCACGGCTCGGCGCCCGACATCGCCGGCAAAGGCATCGCGAATCCGATCGGTCAGATCTGGTCGGGTGCGATGATGCTCGATCATTTGGGATATCCCGAGGCCGCGGCCGCGGTTGTCGCCGCGATCGAGCGCGTGCTGACGAGCGGTCCGCGCACGCGCGACATCGGCGGATCGGCGAGCACCGTTGAAGTCGGAACCGCGATCGCCGAAGCGGCCGGCGCTTAGCGCTCGCTTCGCCACCAAGCGATCGTGCGCGCGAGCCCGTCGCGCAGCGGCGTGACCGGTTCCCACCCGAGCAATTCGCGAGCGCGCGTGATGTCGGGCCGGCGGCGCGCCGGATCGTCGGGTAGCGCCGGCCGCCGTTCGATCTGCAACGGCACACCGGCGGTCGCGGCGATCAGCGCGGCAACCTCGGCGATGCTGGTTTCTTCGGGGTTGCCGAGGTTGACGATCGCACCGCGCGCCGCATCGTGGGCGGCGAGGCGCACGATCCCCTCGACCAGATCGTCGACGTAGCCGAACGAACGCGTCTGCGTGCCATCGCCGTAAATGGTCAGCGGCGCGCCGGCTAAGGCTTGGACGATGAAGTTCGGGATCGCGCGCCCGTCGTCTGCGGCCATGCGCGGGCCGTAGGTGTTGAAGATGCGCGCGATGCGCGCGTCCAGCGAACCCGTACGTAGACGCGTCGCGATCAGCGCTTCACCGAATCGCTTGCCTTCGTCGTAACACGCGCGCTCGCCGACCGGGTTGACGTTGCCCCAGTACGATTCCGGCTGTGGATGCACAGCCGGATCGCCGTAGACTTCCGAGGTTGACGCGAAGAGCAGGCGCGCCCCGTTGCGTTCGGCCAGATCGCAGGCGTGCGCCGTTCCGGCGCTGTTGACCGCGAGCGTTTCGAGCGCGAGCCGCGCGTACTGGGCGGGGCTGGCCGGCGAGGCGAAGTGCAGCACGAGGTCGACCTTGCCCGCTACCGGCAGCGGCGCCGACGCGTCGGCCTCGATCGCGGTCAGGTGCGGATGCGCGCGCACGCCGTCGAGGTTGCGCAACGAACCGGTGCAGAGGTTGTCGATCGCGACGACCTCGTGCCCGTCGCGCAGATACCGCTCGGTGAGGTGCGAGCCGACGAACCCCGCGCCGCCGGTGACGACGACCCTCACGGGGTCATCAGCTTGCGATTCAGGTACGTGTACTCGAGTGCGGTGGTGAAAGCGCGCTCCTTGGCGTTGGCGCCCGCTCCATGGCCGCCTTCGATCACTTCGTAGAAGAGGTAGGGAACCTTCAGCGCCGCGAGCTTCGCGGCGAACTTGCGCGCGTGTTGCGGACCGACGCGATCGTCTTTCTGGGTCGTCCAAATCAACGGTTCGGGATAGCGCACGCCGGCGTGGAGATTGTTGTACGGCGAGATCGAGGCCAGGAACGCGCGTTCGCTCGGAATCGAAACGCTGCCGTACTCACCGACCCACGAAGCGCCGGCATCGATCTGTTCGTAGCGCAGCATGTCGAGCAGCGGCACCTGAATGTCGACCGCGTTGTACAACTCCGGATGCTGCGTGAACTCAACGCCCATGAGCAGCCCGCCGTTGGATCCGCCCTCAATGCCGAGCCGGCGCGGGCTCGTGATCTTCCGCGCAATCAGGTCGCGTGCAACGGCGGCGAAATCGTCGTAGATGCGCTGCCGATGCGTCTTGAGGCCGGCGTCGTGCCAGGCCGGTCCGAATTCACCGCCGCCGCGAATGTTCGCCAGCACGAAGACGCCGCCGCGTGCGTACCACAACCGCCCGAGCGTGGCGCTATAGAACGGTGTCTGGGAAACACCGAACCCGCCGTAGGCATACAGCAGCGTCGGGTTGCGGCCGTCGTACGCGAGCCGTTTCGGGCGAACGATGAAGTACGGGACCCGCGTGCCGTCGGCCGAGACGGCCTCGCGCTGCTCGACGGTCGCGCGCGAGGCGTCGAACATCGTGGGCAACGCTTTGACGACCCGTGCCCCGCCCGTGACGGTGTCGAGTTGCAGCAGCGTCGTCGGCGTGAGGAAGCGCGTGACCGCGATGTAGGCGGTGGAACCGTGTTCGTTTGCCGATTCGAACGCGATCGTCCCGAAGTCGGGCAGGGTGAGCGCGCGCGACGACCACCCACGCCCGGCCGGCGCATACACCGTGGCGCGGCCGCGCACGTTGTGGTACGACGTGACGATGAGCTGATCGCGCGTCGCGCCGACGTTGTCCAACGCATCGCGCGGGCCGGGCGTGTACACGAGCGTCGGCTTCAGGTGCTGCGGATCGGCGTTGACCGCGGTGAGGTCGAGCGACGCGAGCGCGCCGGCCGGAACCGTGAGCGTTCCGGTTTTCCACGGCTCGGCGAGCGAAACGATCAGGCGGCCCGCGACGAGCGCGCGCACGTCGGACTTCAACGGGATGTTCAAGCGACGGAGGCCGGCCGGGGTGACGAGCGAGGTCTGCGTTTGGAAGAACGAGACGCCGCGCCGGACGAACAGCACGCGATTACCGCTCCCGTCGTGCAACTCTTCCGCGTCGACCTCAACGTCGGCCCGTGTGCCCCGGGTCAGTTCGACCGCATTTGCGAGCGGCTCGCCGCGCTTAACGGTCTTGACGATGTACGAATACCCGGATGACGTGACGTCCGTCGGCTGCCACGGCCGCGCGACCAGCAGCGTGTCGTCGTCGACCCAGACCGCGGTTTGTTTCGCGCGCGGTAAGAGGAAGCCGCCGTCGACGAATTGGCGCGACGGCAGGTCGAACTCGCGGACGGTCGACGCATCTTCGCCGCCGTCGGAGAGAAAGATCAGGCAGCGCGTTCCACTCGGCGAGTCGCAGTCGGCGCCTTGCCAGATCCAATTCTTGCCCTCCGCCGCCGCGAGCGCGTCGAGATCGAGCACGGTCTGCCAGGCCGGTGCGGGACGCGCATAATCGGCGATCGTGGTCGTGCGCCAGATCCCGCGCACGTGCGATGCATCTTGCCAGAAATTATAGACGCGGCCGCCGATCACGTCGGGCGAGGGAATGCGATCCTTCGACGTGTTGACCGCGAGCGCGGTCGCGTAGAACGGTGCGAAGTGCGGATCGCGCTGCAGCACCGCCAGCGTCTTCGCATTTTCCGCTCTGACCCACGCCAGCGCGCGCACGCCCTGCACGTTCTCAAGCCACAGAAACGGATCGGTTGCCGGGGCGGCGCCGACGCACGTGACGATGGCGGCGATCGTGAGGAACCGGAGAAGCGCGGACATGGAGTGCATCCTACACCAAACCCAGCGCACCGGCAACGCTGTTATCGTTATCTCGGAGCCGTGGGGCGACGCTGCGTTGTCGATCCGGGGACGTCGTGATTTTCCCATCGTGGGAAAATCCCGACTCGGCTGTGACGCTGCTCTCGGCATCCTGCCTCCGCAGCGTCCCAGACGCCCCGGCTCGACAACGCACCGTCGCCCCACGGCTCAGCCAACAATGGTGCGACCGAGCTGCGCATCACCCGAAGCGGAAGCCGGACGTTGCCGCACCCATGATGTCGTTGCGATACACGTTGCGGCCGCGGTCGCC
>DASYOE010000322.1:0-5042 GCA_036008105.1 Candidatus Lustribacter sp.
TCGTTCAGTTGTTCGGCCGTCGCATCGGTGCCGAGTTTCTTGAGCCCGTCGATGACCAGCAGCGCCGGATCCCACGCCAGCGTCGTCAGCAAGGTGGAGCGCAGACCGCCCGCCTTTAAGGCGTCGTAGTACGCGACCTGCGCCGCGTGCACGGCCTTGGGTGCCGTCGGATCGAGAACGAGCGATCGGCGGCCGGGAAAGTATAGGTTCGACGGAAGGAAGGCCGCGTACCCAGCAAGCTGTTCGTACACCATGTTCCCGTTTCCACAGGCGATCGGAAGATCGACGCCCGTATCGTGCAAGCCACGCAGCAAGGTAGCGGTCGCGGTGCCTGCCGACCAACCGATCATCGCTTGCGCGCCCGACGCTTTGATGCGCTCGGCTTGCGCGGTGACGTTGAGGTCCGTACCCGCCCAGTGCTCGCGCGCAACGAGCTTGAGCCCGGCGTTTTCCGGCAGCGTTAACGCTTCGTCGAAGTACTGCTCGAACTGTTGCCCGCTGGCATCGGTCGTCGTCATCAGCGCGATGCGCGTCCAACCGCGGTCGCGGTAGTAGTGCGCGAGCGCGCGCGCGTCGTTTCGTGTCGACACGGTCGACGAATACTGATAACTGCCGGGCGCCGGCGAGATCGACGGTGAGAAGCAGTAGTCCACCGGGCCGCTTTTCGCAACCAGCGGTCCGTCGGCCAGACACGTGGCGGTGAACGATGGGCCCAAGATGAGCTGGGTCTTTTTCGCGATGAGGCCGTTGACGAGCTGCACCGACACCGCCGGGTTCGACTGGTCGTCGACGACGGCAAAGTGGATCGGCCGGCCCTTGATGCCGCCGGATTTGTTGACCAGCTCCTCGAGAATCGCAAGCGCTTTCTGCTCCGAGCCGCCGATGAACGCCGCCGGACCGGTCAGTGCGAGGATCGTGTTGATCTCGTAGGGGGCACTCTGAGCGGAGACGGGGCTCTGGGAGCCTACCGGCAGCAGCAACGCCAAGACGGCGAGAAAAGGCAGAACCCGAACGTGCATAGGAACCCTCCGAAAACTGGTTTCGCGAAGCTTCGCATTTCCCGGAGGATACCTTGCAGTTCGGATTGTTCGACCACATCGACCTGGCCGGTGACCGGCCCTTGGCGCAGCAGTACGACGAACGGCTCCAACTCGTCGCCGCCGCCGACGCCGCGGGCTTCTACGCCTACCACGTGGCCGAACATCACGCCACGCCGCTGAACACGGTCCCGGTGCCGGGCGTCTTCCTGGGCGCGGTCGCGCGCGCCACCACGCGCATCCGCATGGGTCCGATGGTCTACTTGCTGCCGCTGTACTCGCCGCTGCGGATCGTCGAGGAGATCGCGATCCTCGACCATCTCAGCCACGGCCGCATGGAGATCGGGGTCGGCCGCGGCGTATCGCCCTACGAGCTGAACTTCCACAAAGTCGATGCCGAGAAGTCGCGCGAGATCTTCATCGACGCGTACGACTGCATGATCGCCGGTCTGACGCACGACCGGCTGACCTATCACGGCCCGTACTACAACTACGACGACGTGCCGATCGTCTTGCGGCCGTTGCAGCAGCCGCATCCCGCGATGTGGTACGGCTCGTCGAACACGGTCGGCGCGGTCTGGGCCGGCGAGCGCGGCCTGCACTTCGCATCGAACGGTCCGACGACGCGCGCGAAAGAGAACATCGACGCGTACCGGGGCGCGCTCGCGCTGCGCGGCAGCGGCGTCGAGATACCGCACGCCGAGTTTTCGGGTGGCGGCGCGATCGGGGTCAGCCGTCAGATCGTCGTGGCGGAGACCGACGCCGCGGCCTGGCGCATCGCCAAGCCGGCGCACGAGCACATCCACCACAACCAGATGTCGCTGCGGCGCGAAGCGTTGCGCCGCACCGACCTCAAGAGCCGGCCGGGATACGTCGACGTGCCGTCGGCGGCCGACTTCGACGCGGCGGTCACCGAAGGCACGTGCATCGCGGGTTCGCCCGACACGGTCCGGGCGGCGATCGAGCAGCAGATCGAAGAACTCGGGATCAACTACCTCATCTGCTATTTCATGTTCGGCACGATGACGCTGGCCGACGCGCTGCGTTCGCTCGACCTGTTTGCGACCTACGTCAAGCCGAACGTCAAAACAAACGCCGCTTCGGCGGCACGTAGATAATCTCGGAGGCCGGGAAGCTCTCGAACTTCGCGTATTTCGCCGTGAGGTCGATGCCCGTCTGAACCTGCGCGGGATCGAGCGTCTTGACGAAGTACGTGCGCGGCGTCGCGGCAACTTGCGCCGGATCGACCTTCAGGTATTTCGCCAGGATGTCCGGTAACTTCGCGGGATTCGCCTTGGCCCAATCGACGGCATCGCGCATCGACTGCGCGAAGAGCGCGATCGCGCGCTGATGTGACTTCGCCCAGTCGGTGGTGGTGAACCAGCCGGCGACGAGAAACGAGTTCGCGATCGCGTCGAACTCGACCGCGACCGTATGCACGCCCATCTTCTTGGCCTGCGACAAGAACGGCTCGGCCACGAACGCCGCATCGATGCGCCCGCTGGCGAGCGCGGCCGGCATCTCGGAAAACGGCAGTTCGACGAATTTCAACGTCGTCGCGTTGCCGCCGCCGGCGTCGACCCACGCGCGCACGCCGTACTCGCCGAGCGTGTTGAGTCCCGGGCTGCCGATGGTCTTGCCGTTGAGGTCGACCCCTTTGCGAACGTCCTTGCTCGAGGCCATCAACATCCCGCCCGGCGGCTGCGACACGTCGAACGCGTTCGCCGCCGCAATAATCGTGAACGGCACTTTCTTGGCGTGTGCCGACGCCAGCGTCATGACGGTCGCGTAGCCCACGTCGACCGCGTCCGACGCGACCGCGGCGGCGATCGCCGCACCAAACGGATTGGGCTGCAGCTGCACGTTGAGCCCGGCTTTGCTCCACAAACCCGCCTCTTGGGCGTAGAACAATTGCGCGCTCGCTTCGAACGGAATGTAGGCGACACGAATCGTTAGATCGTTTTGCGCGGAGGCCGGCGTGGGCAGCAGCGGGAGCATCGCGCCGGCACCCAACAGCGCGAGAGCATCACGGCGATCGGGCAAGCGGCAGGAAACGCTTTTCATACCCCACCATTCCATGAAAACCGTCCGCGTCATGCCAAGGGCCACTGGGAGAGAAGCGAATGCTGAGCCAGGAGGACAACGAACTGATCACGCGCGTTGGTCCGGAAACACCGGGCGGCGCGCTGTTGCGGCGTTACTGGTATCCGGTACTGCAAGCGGACGCGCTCGAGCCTGATGGTGCGCCCAAGAAGGTTCGCTTGCTCGGCGAAAATTTCGTCGCCTTTCGTTCCGGCGACGGTCGCGTCGGAATGCTGGAGGAGCTGTGTCCGCACCGCCGCGCGTCGCTCGTGCTGGCGCGTAACGAAGAGTGCGGCCTGCGCTGCCTCTTCCACGGTTGGAAGCTCGACCTCGACGGACGCGTCGTCGACGCGCCGTCGGAGCCGGCGGATCGCGTGTCGTTCGTGAACAAGGTGCGCACGCGCCGCATCGCCGTGCGCGAAAGCAGCAAGCTCATCTGGGCGTACATCGGCGGTGGCGAACCGCCGCAGTTCCCCGACTTCGAGTTCACGACGCTGCCGCTCGACCACATACAAATCGCCGAAGTTCCGGGACGCTGCAACTGGGTGCAGCTCGCCGAGGGCCAGCTCGACTCGGCCCACATCTCACACCTGCACGCAACCGCCTCGCTAACCGGCGGTCTGGCGCCGCTCGCGCAAGCCGATCGCGCCCCGGTCTACGACGTCGAGCCAACCTCATTCGGCATGCATGCCTCCGCGATCCGCACGATCAGCGAGAACGAGCGCTACACGCGCGTGACCGCGTTCGTGATGCCGAGCTGGGAATTCATCCCGCGCCCAGCCCGGCCCGGCACGCCCGAATACGACGACATGTCACGCTTCGTCGTTCACCAAACCCCAGTCGACGACGTCACGACAATCGTGTGGTACATCCAGTGGCATCCGTCCCGCCCGCTCCCATACAACGAAGCCCGGTGGTCCGTCTGGAACGACGAATACTTGCAAGTCATCGACGAGCCGCTGATGGGCCAGGACCGCGCGAAGATGAAGGCCGGCCACACGACCGGCATCAACAATTTGCTTACCGAAGACATGATCGTCGCCGAAACGATGGGCCCGGTCGCCGACCGCACCGGCGAGTACCTCGGCTCGAGCGACGCCGCCGTCGCGCGCTTCCGCCGCATCTTCCTCGAAGCAATCCACGACCAAGAACGCGGCAACACGCCGCGCGGATGTTCCGGCCACGAACCGTACAGCCGCATCGCCGGCATCGGCGTCATCCATCCGGCAAACATGGATTGGCGCGACCGCATCAACGATCTGGTCAGCTAATGTCCGCGCACGGACGCCTGCCGTGGTTCGCACCGCAGGACCTCGACACCGACGCACGCTCGCTCTACGACAGCATCGTCGGCGGCCCACGAACCCAAGGCCCGCGCGCCTTCCCCCTAACGGACGAAGCCGGCCGCCTAAACGGCCCCTTCAACGCAATGCTGTTGAGCCCCGAAGTCGGCACCGCCCTACAAGAACTCGGCGCCGCCATCCGCTATCGCAGCACCCTCTCAAACCGTGCGCGAGAAATCGCAATCCTCGAAGTCTCCGTCCTACGCCGCTGTTCGTTCGAATGGTACGCTCACGTGCGAGTCGGCGAACAAGCCGGCCTGACCCCTGCTGAAATCGCAGCGCTGCGCGACGGTGTGCACGCCCCGACGCTCGATGCAACTGAGGAACTGATACGCAAGTTGGTGCGCACGCTGGTGCAAGAGCGCGATCTCGACGACGCAACCTTCGCAACCGCATCGAAGCAGCTCGGCGACCGCGTACTAATGGAACTCATCGCCCTAGTGGGCTACTACGAACTCCTCGCCCTAAGCCTACGCATCTGGCGCACCCCACTCCCCGCCGGAGCCGACTCGCCGTTCTAACCATGTCGCCTGGATGGGCGGCGCGGCGGACGTTGTTGCGCGGGGTACTCGAAGGGCTT
>DASYOE010000323.1:0-5804 GCA_036008105.1 Candidatus Lustribacter sp.
CCTCACCCAGAAAGAACTGGATTTTGCCCCAATCCACGAAAATAATAGCCTCGCTCGTCGTCGTGCAGGATGCGTCCGTTTTCGAGCCGGACGACGCGACGCCGCATCCGGTCGACTACTGCTTGATTGTGGGTCGCAACCAGGACGGTCGTGCCCTTGAGGTTGATGCGCTGCAACAGCTCGATGATCTCGGTCGTGTTCGACGGATCGAGATTTCCGGTCGGCTCGTCACAGAGCAGGATCTTCGGGTTGTTGACCAGCGCCCGGGCGATCGCCGCCCGTTGCTGTTCGCCACCCGAGAGTTCGCTCGGTAGCATCCGGCTCTTGTGCGAGAGACCGACGAGGTCGAGCACGCGCGGCACCTGCCGCATCACGTCCTTCGAGCGCGCGCCCGTCACTTGCAGCGCGAACGCGACGTTCTCCCACACCGTCTTGTTGGTGAGCAGCTTGAAGTCTTGGAAGACGACGCCGATGTTCCGCCGGAGCGCCGCGACCTTGCCGCGGCGAAGCTTGTCGACGCGGATGCCGTCGACCATAACCTCGCCCGAGTCCGGGATCACCTCGCGGTACAACAACTTCAGGAGACTGGATTTACCGGTCCCCGAATGTCCGACGAGAAAGACGAAATCCGCCTTCCCGATCTCGAGATCGATGTCGTCTAGTGCGCGCGTGCCGTTTGGGTACGTCAGCGTCACACCGCGAAGTTCGATCACCAAGCCACCTCGCAAGTGTGTGGAAGAGGAGTTTTTCCCAGCGTCATTCCTACATACCTGCGAAGAATGAACTTCGACCTGAGCGACGAGCAAAAGGCGATACAAGCGCTGTGCCGTGACTTCGCGCGTGAGGTCGTCGCGCCCGCGGCCGAAGAGCTCGATCGCGAAGCGCGGTTCCCCTACGAGATCGTCGCCAAGATGGCCGAACTCGGTTTGATGGGTTTGCCGTTCCCCGAAGAGTACGGCGGAGCGGGCGCCGACACGGTCAGCTACGCCTTAGCTGTGATGGAGCTGGCACGCGCCGATGCGTCGGTTGCGATCACCCTGGCCGCGAACGTGTCGCTCGGCGCCTCGCCGTTCTATCTGTTCGGGACCGAAGCGCAGAAACAGCAGTACCTCGTGCCGTTGGCGCGCGGCGAGCGCCTGTGGGGCTTCGGCCTGACCGAACCCAACGCAGGCTCCGACGCCGGCGGGACGCAAACGCGGGCCGAGCTACGCGCGGGTCAGTGGGTCATCAACGGTACGAAGGCGTTCATTACCAACTCCGGCACCGATATCACCGGCGGAACGACGATCACCGCGGTGACCGGCGCCGACGAGCGCGGCCGCAGCGAGATCAGCAACCTGATCGTGCCGCAGGACACCCCCGGCTTCAGCCGTTCCAAGACCTACCGCAAGATGGGCTGGCGCGCGTCCGATACCCGCGAGCTGTCGTTCGCCGATGCCGCGGTGCCGGAGGAGAACCTGCTCGGTGGGCGCGGCGCGGGCCTCAAGCAATTTCTGACCATCCTCGACGGGGGCCGCATCTCGGTCGCCGCGCTGTCGGTGGGGCTCGCGATGGGCGCCTTCGACGAGGCCTTCCGCTACGCGCAGGAGCGGCGGCAGTTCGGTCAGGCGATCTCGAAGTTTCAAGCGATCCAGTTCAAGCTGGCCGATATGAAGATGGAGATCGAGCACGCGCAGCTCATGATCCTCAAGGCCGCGTGGGAGAAGGACGAGGGCCGCGATTTCGCGCTCGACGCCAGCTTGGCCAAGCTCTACTCGGGTGAGCTATCGCGCCGCGTCGTCAACGAAGCGGTGCAGATTCACGGCGGCTACGGCTTTATGGATGAGTACCCGGTCTCGCGGATGTATCGCGACCAGAAGATCAACGAGATCGGTGAGGGCACCAACGAAGTGCAGCGCCTGGTCATCGCGCGACTGATGGGGTTATGAGCATGATCAACGATCGGCGGACGTTCATTCTGGGCCTCGCTGCGACGGGTGTGGCAACCGGCGTCGCGGGCCGCGCGGCCGCTGCGGGGCCGTTGCGCCGCATCGACATGCACCATCATTTCTTGCCGCGGCAGTACATGCTCGACGAGCAGAAGCGCTTCGGCGAGGAACACGGCAATTCGGCCGAGACGAATTGGACGCCGGAAGCGGCGATCGATGCGTGCGACCGCGCCGGCGTCGATTTCGCGATCGCCTCGATCAGCACGCCGGGCGTATGGTACGGCGACGTCGCGCTTGGGCGCCGGCTCGCGCGGCAGTGGAACGAAGCGGCGGCGCAAACCGTGCGCGATCACCCGACGCGGTTCGGGTTCTTCGCTCCCATCCCGTTGCCCGATACCGAAGGGTCGCTGGCCGAGATCGATTACGCGTTCGGCACGCTGCACGCCGACGGCATTAACCTGCTGTCGAACTTCAGCGGCAAATGGCTCGGCGATCCGGCGTTTACGCCGGTGATGGAAGAACTCAACCGGCGCAAGGCGCTCGTCTACGTCCATCCGACCTTCGCGCCGTGCTGCACCGAACACATGGTGCCGAACGTCATCGCGCCGATCATCGAATTTCCGTTCGACACCGCGCGCACGATCGTCAGCCTCGTCAGCAGCGGCACGACGACGCGCTTTCCCGACATCCGGTTCATCTTCTCGCACGGCGGCGGCGCGCTGTTTGCGGTCTACGGCCGGCTCTCCGGGCTGATGGGCGTTCCGGCCGTGCGCGCCGCGCTGCCCGGCGGCATCGCTGCCGAGTTGAAGAAACTGTACTACGATACGGCCGGGACGAACGCGCAAACGACGATTACGGCGCTGTTGGACGTGGTGCCGCCCACGCAATTGCTGCTCGGCAGCGACTACCCGTTGGCCGGCCCGCCGCCGGTGAACGTCATGATCGAGCACGCCGTGGCCGACTTCGAAGCGTACAAACCGTCCGAGCAGGTGAAAACGCTCGTGGAACGCGACAACGCCGTGCGGCTCGTCCCGCGGCTCGCTCAAATCCAACGGAGTTCGTCATGAAGCATGCACTCACAGCGCTGATCGCCGTGCTCGGGATCGCTCTCGCAGCACCCGCTGCGGCCGAGTTGCCGCTCGACGCGCGGGCGCCCGCGTTCAGCGCGCAGGTCGCCCAAGGCGGCACGGTTTCGACGTTCTCACTCGCGGCGGCACTCACGCACGGGCCGGTCGTGCTGTACTTCTTTCCGAAGGCGTTCACCAGCGGCTGCACGGCCGAAGCGCACGACTTCGCCGATCACATCGCGGACTTCAAAGCGCTGGGCGCGACGGTGGTCGGCGTCTCGGGCGATTCGATCGAAACGCAAGAGAAGTTCTCGACGCAAGAATGCCGCTCGAAGTTTCTCGTGGCGGCCGATCCCGGGTTGAAGATCGCGTCGGCGTACGATTCGAAGGTGATGGGGCTGTTCGCCAACCGGACCTCGTACGTGATCGCGCCCGACGGCAAGATCGTCTACGCCTACACGAGCCTCGATCCGGACAAGCACGTCGCGAACACGCTCGCGGCGTTGCGCAAGCTCAAGCAGGCACCGTCGTAACGAGGTCGATGCGCGTGGCGCCGATGCGTTCGGCGACGGCGGCGAGGTCGGGGCTCGCGGTGAACAGGATCGTCTGCGCGTCGAAGGCGTTGTGCGCGATGATCGGGATGCAGCGCTCGATGCGCGTATCGTCCCAATAAGCAAACGGATCGTCGAGCAGTAGCGGCGGCAGTTCGAGCCCTTCGGCAAACATGCGCGCCATCGCGAGCCGGATGATCAGGTAGACCTGGTCGCGCGTGCCGGATGAGAGCGCTTCGAGGTCGAGGATTTGGCCGGTTTCGGGCACGCGCGCTTTGACGATGAAGCTCGTGGGGTCCACCCGGATCTCGCTGTAGCGCCCGCCCGTCACTTTGTGCAGCGATTCGGCCGCGTACGTCTCCAACCGGCGCGCGAACGCTTGGTGCGCTTCGTGCGTCAGGCGTGAAACGGTGCCGGCGGCGAGTGCCAGCGCGCGATCGAACGCTTCGAGCCCTTCGAGCTCGGCGCGCAACCGCTCGACGTCTTCTTCGATCGGTGCCAACTCGGGAATCGCGCCCTCGCCCAGCTTCAGTTCGACCGTCAGCGTTGCGGTGGCGAGTTCGGCTTCGCGCATCAGGCGGTCGAGCTCGGCGATTTTGGCGTTGACCTCGTCGCGCAGCGCGCGCCCGTACGTTTCGGCCGGCACGATGCCCGCCACGACCAGCGCGTCGCGCTCGCTCACCAGCGCGAACTCGTCGTCGCCGCGCAGGATCTCGCTGCGCTGCAGCGCCAGCATCGCCATCCCGCTGTCGACACCGTCGCGCTTGCGGCGGCGCTGCGCGCGATCGTCGGCTTGCGCCCAGCGTTCGTGGCGCGTCCCCTCGACGTCCGGGACCAGCACGACGGCAAAGTCGTCGAAGATGCCGGCGGCGCGCCATTCGTCGTCGCGCAACTCCGTCGCGCGCGCGCTCGCCCGCTCGGCGTTCGCGAGCTTGCGCAGCAGTTCACCCAACCGTTCGCGCCGGTGCGCGAGATCTTCGATGCTGCTCACGCCGAGCCGGTCGAGCACGGCCGCGACCGTCGTGCTGGCATTGCGTTCGGCGGTCAGCGCTTCGTCCGCCACGCGCTGTTTGTGCGCGGCGGCGCGCGCGTTGCGAATCCGCTCGCGGCTGCGCCACGCGACGACGGCGAACGCCACCGCTGCGACGGCGGCGAACACTTCGGTGAACGACCACCAGTGCGCGATGGCCATCCCGATCGTCAGCACCGCGAACGCGCCGCCGATGGCCAACGCCACGCCGGCCAGCGTGCGTCCGCCGCTGCCCTCGCGCCGCGCCGCCGCCGCTTCGTTGGCCGCTGCCGCGGCGGCCGTGCGGGCCGCGGTGGCTTGCTCGGCGGCCTCGTGCAGCGCTTGGAATTCGACATCGTCGATGGTGCCGGCGTCGGCGCGGCGCGCGGCGAGTTCGCTGCGCTCCAAAATACTCAGTTGCGCCGCTTCGGCGTCGGCTTCGGCGACGGTCGCCGCGGCCTCGGCCGCGCGCCAGGCGTAGTAGGCGGCGTCGCACTCGGCGATGTGGTCGGCCGGGAAATCGGCGACGTCGTCGTAGCGCGCGCGCTCCGCTTGCAGCGCCGCGAGATCGTCGCGGTAGACGCGCAACTGTTCGAGCCGGGCGCGCAGCTCCGCCGCCTGCAAGCCCTTCAGTTCGCGTTCCGCGCCGGCGCGCCGTTCGGAGAGACGGTCGCGCTCGGCGACGGTGGCGGCGCGCCGTTCGCGCAGCTGCGCGAGCTGATCGCGCCGGTTGCGCGCCAGATCCGCTTCGGACGAGCGCCGGGCCAGCGCCTCACGCACGCTCTTGATCGGGTTGTTGACGGTCGAGCGTGCCGTGCCGACGTGGGTTTTGCGCGCGTCTTCCAGCCGCCGCACCGCGCCCAACGCGGCATCTTCTTTGGGGCCGCCGTCGAGCGCGCGCGCCAGCGCGGTCGCGATCGGCGCGTTGCGCTCGCTGTCGATGACGACGCTCTGCTGCAAAACGCACGAGGCGTTGATGAACGCGTCGTAGGGCATCTTCAAGTGCACGTCACCGGGCGAGATCGAGCGGCCCTGCGCGACGTCGCCCGCGATGTCGTTGCCGTCGCGATCGTACACGTGCACGCCCTTGGCATCGCGCGAGTAGTCGCGCTGCACTTCGAACGAACGGCCGTCGGCCAATTCGTAGACCAACGTTGTCGCGTACGTGCCGCCGTCCCACGGTCGCCACGCTTCCTTGCGGCGCCCGCTGCCGTAAAGCGAGGCGACGATCGCGGCGGCAACCGTCGAC
>DASYOE010000324.1:0-6377 GCA_036008105.1 Candidatus Lustribacter sp.
GTCGGCGTAGACCGCCTGCTCGAAGATCTCATGCAAGAACCGCTCGGGCGTGCGCGGGTTGTTCGGGTAACGGTTGTCGCTGAGCGTGAAGTAACCGAATTTCAAGGCCCTATCCCTTCCGTAACCGTACTCTTCGTCCACTGACATGCCGGAACTTCCGGACATTGCCGCCTACATCAGCGCGCTGGAGCCGCGCATCGTCGGTCAGCCGCTCGAGCACGTGCGCCTCGCGAGCGTCTTCGTCTTGCGCACGGCCGATCCGCCGCTGACGGACGCCGAAGGCCGCGTCGTGCGCGAATTGCGCCGCATCGGAAAACGCATCGCCATCGGCCTTGACGGCGATCTGTGGCTAGTCCTCCACCTGATGATAGCGGGGCGTCTTCATTGGCGGCCACCCGCGGCGAAGCTAGGGGGACGCAACGCCCTGGCGGCGTTCGACTTTCCCGACGGCACGCTCGTGCTGACGGAGGCCGGCACGAAGCGCCGCGCCTCGCTGCACGTCGTGCGGGGTGAGGCGGCGCTCGAGGAAATGGATCCCGGCGGCATCGACGTCTTCGCCGCCGGCCTGGCTGCCTTTCGCGCTGCGCTGACGGTGGAGAACCGCACGCTGAAGCGCGCACTGACCGATCCGCGCTTTCTCAGCGGAATCGGGAACGCGTATTCCGACGAGATTCTCCACGCCGCACAGCTCTCGCCGATCGCGTTGACCCAGAAGCTCACGGATGCGGAATGGCAACGCCTGTTCGATGCGACGCGGCAGACACTGCAGCTGTGGATCGATCGGCTGCGCGACGAAGCGGCGATCGCATTCCCCGAGCACGTGACCGCCTTCCGCCCGGACATGGTCGTGCACGGACGATTCGGCCAGCCCTGTCCGCGCTGCCGTGAGCCGGTGCAGCGCATCCGCTACGCCGACAACGAGACGAACTACTGCGCCCGCTGTCAGACCGGCGGCACGCTGCTCGCCGACCGCAGCCTCTCCCGCCTGTTGAAAGCGGATTGGCCGCGCACGCTCGAAGAACTCGATGCCCTGAAACGGCGCTAAGGAGACTCATTGGAACCCACCGTTGTTTGGCGCCGGCCCGCGAAGCGCGGCGCGACTACTCCGCTCGTCGTACTGTTGCACGGCCGCGGCGCCGACGAGAACGATCTGATCGGACTCGCCGACGAGTTGCCGAGCGCGTTTGCGTATGCCAGCCTGCGCGCGCCGTTCGAATTTCCCGGCGGTTTCGGGGGCTATTGCTGGTTTGAGGATCGCGGGCCCGGGCGTCCCGTTCCCGAGAGCCTCCAGAGTACGGTCGATATAGTACGCGCGTGGATCGACGGTCCCGCCACGGCCGAGTACGACCGCACGCGCACGTTCGTGCTCGGCTTCAGTCAGGGCATGATGATGGCGGGAGCGCTCATCCTCGCCGATCCGCAGCGTTTCGCCGGCGCGGTACTGTTGAGCGGCGCGTTCGCCCTCGATACCGGAACGGCGACCGCAAACCGCCTCGCCGGCCTGCCGGTCTTCACGGGGCACGGTACGTTCGATACGGTGATCCCGCCGGAACGGATCGTGCAGACGATGGAGTATCTTCGCCAGCGTAGCGGTGCCGAGTTGACCGAGCGGACCTATCCGATCGACCACAGCATCTCTCGTCCCGAGCTCGCGGACATCAACGCCTGGCTCGAAGAACGCGGCTAAACGCTCAGACTTCCTTTAGGAGGGTCTCCGCCCGGCGGTAAGAACGCCAGCCGGGAAGCACCACCAGGTGCACGTAGGAGATGCTCATGCCGCGATTTGCCACCACCCTCGCTACCCTCGCGCTCACGATTGCGTTCGGCGCAACCGCGTTTGCGCAGGCCCCGCCGGCCCCCACAACCCGCATCCGCGGCACGATCACGTCGTTCACCGGCGGCGTCCTCACCGTTCAAGGTGCCGCCTCGACGTATAAAATAACGATCCCGGACAACGCGCGAGTGTCCTTCGTCGTGAAGTCGGATCTCTCGAAAATCGGGCCGAACTCCTACGTAGGGACCGTTGTCGTCGCGCAACCGGACGGCTCGCTGCGCGCGACCGAAGTTTCGATCTTCCCCGAAAACCTGCGCGGCGTCGGTGAAGGCGCCCGCCCTTGGGACACCGCGCCCGGCGGTATCATGACGAATGCGACCGTCCAAACGATCGCTCCGACGACGGTTGCGAAAGTCGACGGTCGCATGATGGATCTGAAATATAAGGACACGGAGAAGCAGATCTTCGTGCCGGCGAACGTGCCGATCGTCACCTCGATTCCGGCCGACCCCTCCGCGTTTACCCCCGGTGCGCACGTGCTCATCAACGCAACCACTGGTGCCGACGGCACCATGACGGCGGCGGGCGGCATACAAGTCGGCAAAGACGGCCTCGTCCCGCCGATGTGATCCCGTTTCATTCCGCTGCCCGTGGCTTCGCCGCGGGCAGCGATTCGCCGCGCGCGCTGCTCGAGCGCTGTATCGCCACGATCGATGCGCGCGAGGGTGACGTCCAGGCGTTCGAGGCCTTCAGCCTCGAGCGTGCGCGGAAGAGCGCCGACGAATCGACGGCGCGCTATCGCGCCGGCACGCCGAAATCTTCGATCGATGGAATGCCCGTCGGCGTCAAAGACATCATCGAGACGGCCGACATGCCGACGCAGATGGGGTCGCCGCTCTTTGCCGGTTACCGCAGCGGACGCGATGCGGCGAGCGTCGTCGCGCTGCGCGATGCGGGCGCCGTCATCGTCGGAAAGACGGTCACGACCGAATTCGCAACGCAGTTCCCCGGCAAGACGCATAACCCGTGGGATCTCACGCGCACGCCCGGCGGATCGAGCAGCGGCTCAGCGGCCGCGGTGGCTGCGGACATGTTGTGCGCGGGACTCGGCACGCAAGTGATCGGTTCGATTCTGCGGCCGGCCAGCTTTTGCGGCTGCGTTGGCTACAAGCCGACGGTCGGCAGCATCAATCGTGGCGGCAGCGTGGATTTTCAGAGTCAGAGTTGCCAGGGCGTGCTTGCCGCATCGCTCGAAGATGCGTGGCTGGTCGCGCGCGAAATCGCCGCTCGCGCCGGCGGCGATCCGGGCTATCCCGGCCTTCGCGGACCGATGACCGTTCCGCCGGCGCGCAAGCCGGCAACGTTCGCGCTGCTCGAAACGCCGGGCTGGGCGCTCGCAACCGATGATGCCAAGAGCAAGCTCCGCGACGCCGTGACGACGCTGCGAGCGGACGGCGTCACGTTTCTCGACCGAACGAACAACCCGCTCGTGGAAGACGTCGAGATCGCGATCGTTGAAGCGCGGGCGCTCTCGGCACGGCTGAACGCGTGGGAGTTTCGCTGGCCGCTCAACACGTTCGCGCGCGACATGGATTACACGAAGCTCAGCCGGGCGATGCAAGACCGGCTCGTCGATGCCGAGGCGATGACGCAAGCAGAGTACCAAGCCGCACTCGTGCGGCGCGACGAGATTCGCGCGCTCTACGCGCGCCTCGCGGACGCGTGCGACGGCGCCATTTCGCTGAGTGCGCCGGGAGCGGCTCCGATCGGCATCGGCTGGACCGGCGAACCGGCGTTCGTCGTGCCGGGCAGCCTGCTGGGCGTCCCGGCGCTGTCGCTGCCGCTGCTGCAAACCGAATCGTTGCCGTTGGGCCTGCAACTGCTCGGCTTCATCGAACGCGATGCGGAGCTCTTCGCGCTCGCGGCCGGAGTACGCGCCAGCTTCTCATGACGCCCGGCGGCCCGTTGTGGCAGTCGCTGGATTACGCCGACGTCGCGCGATTCTGCAACGCCAACGGCGCGCACGCGACGACCATCGATGCCTGCCGGATCGGATTGTCGCTCGATCCCAAGAACGCGATGCTTCACGTCTATCGTGCGTGCGCGTACGACGAGTTCGGCCGCAGCGCCGAGGCGATCGACGATCTCGAAGCGGCGCTGCGACTCGAACCCGGCGGACGTACTGCCGTGCTTGCGCTCATCACGCTGGCACTCGTGCGCGAACGCCTGGGGGACCATGTGAGTGCGCTCGACGCCGCAACACGGGCGATAGCGATCGATCCCGCCGACCGTGAAGCACACGCCCTGCTGGGCACGCTGCGCGCGTGGCACGGCGAGTATCCGGCGGCGTGGCCGGAGCTCGAATGTCACTGGCTCGCCGAACGGCTGCGCTACCGGCAGCGGTTTCCCGATCTGACGGAATGGAACGGCGAGCCGCTCGACGGGAAACGCCTGCTCGTGGTGCACGGCCAAGGGCTCGGCGATCTCATTCAGATGATCCGTTACCTTCCGCGATTGAACGCGCACGCGGCGGAGGTGTTGCTCGAGTGTCCACCCTCGATGATCCAGTTGCTGCGCCCGCTGCCGGGCATTGCAGCGATCCTCACTAGCGACACCGCGCCGCGCGAACGGTTCGACGTGTTTGCGCGCGCGATGACGCTGGCGCGGCTCTGCGGCGAAGACGGCGCACCCGGCCATTCCGGCGTTCCGTATCTCCGCGCCGATGCGGGTCGAAGGGCGCTCTGGTCATCGCGAATCATGCCGCGCGACGGCAACCGCCGCGTTGGGATCGCCTGGGCGGGTAGTCCGGCACACGAGAACGACCGCCGCCGATCGATACCGCTCGATGCATTCGCACCGCTCGCCGCAACGCCCGGCGTGCAATTCTTCTCACTGCAAGTCGGCCCGCGCGCAAACGACCCCGCACCGCCCGACCTCGCCCTAACGCGTTTCGGCGATGATATTCGCGACATGGCCGACACCGCGGCCATCATCGCGAACCTGGACCTCGTCATCTCCGCCGATACGGCGGTCGCGCACCTCGCCGGCGCGATGGGCATTGCCGTGTGGCTGCTCTTGCCATGGCGGCCCGACTGGCGCTGGTCCCCGACCGCAGCCGACACGCCCTGGTACCCGACGATGCGGCTCTTCCATGCGAGCGAGGGGTCCTGGTCGGGCGTCATGGCCGACGTGGCGCGAGCGCTGCTCCCAAAGAACTTCCCAGCCTCGCCTTGAATACTCGCACCCATGAGCGTCGACAAAGTCGGGAAGTCGACCGCCCCGATTGCGCCGTCGATCGGCAAGGGGCCGGCACCGGCTGCGCCGACTTCGGGCCCGGGCTCGTTTCGCGACACCGCTGAGGAGGCGCTGGCCCTGCAAATCGAACAGGAACTCTTCGGCGGCTCGGGGACCGGCAAGGACCCTCAGAAAGAAGCCCTCGAGTCGATCGACGACATCGCCGCGCGCAATTCGGTCAATTTCGTGAAACGCAAAGACGAGCGCCCCGGATCGGAACCACGCTCTTGATCGATCGCCGCCAAGCCCTCGCCGGGCTGGCTGGAATCGCGGCTGCCTCGGTAGCGCGTCCGCTGCGCGCGCAAGCGCTCGACACCGTCAACGTCGGCAAGTTGACCGGCGTCTCCGACTGTCCGTTTTTCATCGCCGACAAGAAGGGCTATTTCCGCGACGCCGGGCTGAACGTCGTGTGGACGACGTTCCCGCAATCGCAAGCGATGATCGCACCGCTCGCGCAAGGCCAGCTCGACGCAATGGGCGCGTCGGTCAGCGCCGGCATCTATAACGCGATCGGCGCCGGCATTCCGCTCCGCATCGTCGGCGATCGCGGCATCGACTACGCCCCCTACGGCGCGCTGCCGCTCATCGTGCGCACCGAACTCGTCAAGAGCGGCCGCTTCAAGTCGCTCCCCGACCTCAAGGGGTTGCGCTTCGCCGAACCCGGCAAAGGGTCGGCGAACCTGCCGATCGTCTACAGTTTTCTCAAGAAGGGCGGCTTGAAGTACGACGACGTGCAGCACGTCTTCTTGCCCTTTCCCGATCAGGTCGCCGGCATTCGCAACGGCACGATCGACTGCGCGACGATGATCGAGCCCTTCGCGACCCTCACCGTCAAAGACGGCAGCGGGACCCTCATCGCGCCCGACTACACCGCCTATCCGAACCACCAAATCTCGGCCTTGATGTTCAGCGAGCAGTTCCCGGTCAAGCGCACCGAGGTCGCGAAGCGCTTCTTCACCGCCTACCTGCGCGGTTTGCGCTACTACCACGACGCGCTGAAAAACGGCAGGTTCGCCGGGCCGACGAGCGACGACGTGATCGCGATCCTCCAATCGGAGATCAAACTGCCCGACCCGTCGATCTGGCGGACGATCACGCCTTCGGCGGTGCAGACGAACGGCCGAGTCGATGCGGCCAGCCTGCAGTTCGACTACGACGTGTTCAAGGAGCTGGGCCTGATCGACAAGCCCGTGTCGGTGACGAATTCGATCGACATGTCGTTTGCCGACAACGCGAACCGCCAACTCGGACCGTACCGGCCCCGGACGTGAGCGACTCGACCGCCTGGCCCGATCTCACCACCGCCGCC
>DASYOE010000325.1:0-7953 GCA_036008105.1 Candidatus Lustribacter sp.
TAGACGTTGAGCCGTCCGAGCTGGACGTTGCGCATCCGGTTGGTCGCCAGCATGCCGCGAACGGCGCGCTCGATCAAACGTTCCGGGTGCTTCACACGAACCTGCGCCGCCGTCTCGGTGTACAGGCCGCCCGGGTAACCCGAGTGGTGGTAGTAGACCTTCTGATTCCACTTGTCGCCGCCGAGCTCGATCTTCTCGGCGTTGATCACGACGACGAAGTCACCGGCATCGATGTGCGGCGTCCAGGTGGGTTTCTTGCGGCCGGAGAGCGTGCGCGCGATCTTTACCGCGAGCGTTCCGAGGCGTTGCCCGGTCGCGTCGACGATATACCAGTCGTGCGTAGCCTCTGCCGTGGTCTGTTGGTAGGTGCGCATTTCTTCAAATCTGTCGGCAAGAGAATAGGCCGCTCCGTGCTCGGAACGGCAACCCAAGGAGTATACCGGCTGGGTGCGGCGATGTCTAGGGGCCGGACCCATCTTAGCCCGCTCTATTCACCAAACCAAGCATAGGAGCAGCAGCACGCCCTCATGAGTACGACCGCCGATCCCCTCCGGACCCTCATCGACGACCTGGTCGACGCCAACCACATCCTGGCCCACGAAGGGGTGGTCGACGCGTTCGGCCACATCAGCGCCCGCCATCCGGCCAACCCCCAGCGCTTCTTCCTCTCGTGCTCGCGCAGCCCGGAGCTGGTCGAGGCGGCGGACATCATGGAATTCGGGCTCGACGGCAAGACGCCGGGGCCGGACGCGCGCAGCCCCTACCTCGAGCGCTACATCCACGGCGCGATCTACGAGGCCCGGCCCGACGTTCAGGCGGTCATCCACTCGCACGCGGAAGACATCTTGCCGTTCACGATCTCGAAGACGCTCGTGCTGCGGCCGGTGATCTCGACCGCGGGCGGCTTGGGCAGCGAGGCGCCGGTGTGGGACATTCGCGATGCCTTCGGCGCGACGGACCTGCTGGTCACGTCGGTGCCGCAAGGCCGGGATTTGGCCGGCCGCCTTGGCGCCGGCAGCGTCGTCCTGATGCGCGGCCACGGCTTCGCGGCCGGCGGCACGTCGATCTACGACGTCGTCTCGCTCGCCGTCAACTTGCCGAAGAATGCGCGCGTCCTGATGAACGCATTGCGGTTCGGCGACGTCGTCGGTCTCTCGGATGAAGAACTGGCCCTGCGCGATGCGCGGCCCCAGTATTACCCGCCCGGCACGGTACCGCGCGCATGGGAGTATTGGAAAGCGCGCGCCGCGGCCGGGCGCTAAGGCGCTTGCGCTCCGGCGACGGGAGGCGCGGGATTCGTCCACGTTGTGCCGTTGGCAAAATTTTCGGATAGCTGCGTCACGATGACGTTCGCAATCGGCGTGCTCGGGGCGCCGCGCCGGATATTGTAGATGAACGTGCCGTCTTTGACGGAGCCCGGTGAAGAACGGCACTCGCCATAGTAGCGGCCGCCGTGCATCGTGATGGTGTCGACGGCCGCCACCGTTCCGTCGGCGGCAATATAGGCGATGGCGAGTTGCGCCTGTTTTTCCTTCGGACTATCGCCGGCATCCATCGCGGCGCAGACCCCGAACGCCGCGCCGGTATCACGGAACGACGAGAACGAGAGGCCTGCTTGCGCCGTGACATACGTGAAGGCATTCATCATCCGAAACGGAGCCGCGGCGACATCCACCGCGCGAACGACCGGCCAACCGGGCGACGCCGGGCTGGGAGAAGGCGCCACGACGACGACGTGCTGCCCCGCTTGCGGGGGCTGCGGCACGTTCCACGTCGACCCGTCGTCGTACGTCACGAGTCGGGCAGAGACGAGAATTTCGGCGACTGCCGCGGGGGCCCAGGCGTTCCACATGCCGGGCAGTCCCGTTCGGACACTGACAAAAAAACGTCCGATGACGGGACTGTCCAGCGTCGCGTAGTTGAGGCACACGTGCGCACGGGCAAGGCCGGCCGGCGTATCGTCATTCACCGCGAACGGCCCGTTGATCGAGGCCGACCCAACGTTGATGATGGCTCCGCCGGCATCGGCGGCACTGAACGCAAACGTCGCCTTCGTCACCGGACGCGGACCGTGGTTGATGAAATCAAAGCACGCAACGCCCGTGTACGCCGTGCCCGCGGGCGTGTTGTAGACGAAATCGCCAACGGTCTGTGAGTTTGGGCCGTAGTCGTAGCCCGAAATATACGCCGTCGTATTGGTGATGGTAAGCGGACTCGAGGATCCGTTATCAGCGACGACCGACGGCAACAATGTCGCCAGCGTTGATGCCGGGATCACCGGGGGCAACGGTCTTTTCGCGCCGTACGACGTGCCGGTGGCCGCCAGCACGGCGACGATGAGGAGCGCGACGCAAACGATGCAGGTGCGGCGCATTTCAGTTCCGCCCCGCTTCTTCTGAATCGAACTCGCCGTACCGCACGCCGACCAGCGTGAGCCCGCATGCCGGGGCGGTGTAGCCGGCGCGTTTGCGATCCTTCGAGGCGATGATCGCCGGAATGTCGTCCGGGTCGCGGCGCCCGGTCGCGATTTCGACCAGCGTGCCGACCGTGATGCGCACCATGCGATGCAAAAAGCCGCCGCCGGTGATGCGCATGACGACGTGGTCGCCGCGGCGGTCGATGTCGATCGCCGCCAGTTGCCGCACGGTGGGGCCGTGCTCGGGCAACATCGCGCAGAACGCGACGAAGTCGTGCTCGCCGAGCAGCGCCGTCGAAGCCCGTCGCGCAACGTCGGTATCGAACGGGCGGTGGACGTGATGCGCGAACCGGCGATCGAGCGCCGAGGGCATCGGCCGGTTGACGATCCGGTACTCATACGTGCGCGCATCGGCATCGAAGCGGGCCGAGAACCCGTCGGGCACGACGGCGGTGTGGCGCACGCTCACGTCGCGCGGCAGGTTTCCGTTGAGCGCCAGCGCCAGCCGGCCCTCGGGGAATGCGCGCGCGGTGCGAAACGAGATCACCTGGCCCGACGCGTGCACGCCGGCATCGGTGCGGCCGGCCGCGCTGATCTTCACCGGCTCGGCGAACAGCGCGCTTAGGACGCGCTCGAGTTCGCCGGCAACGGTGCGGACTTCGGATTGAAACTGGAGACCGCGAAAGTTCGTGCCGTCGTACTCGACGACGGCGCGATACGTGGGCAATCCCTAGGCGGCGACGCGATGCGGGACGGGGCGCTTCTCATCGAGATCGAGCAGATCGGCCCACGCCGTCACGTCGGTGCGATCGGGCGCGACTTCGCTGCGCATCTTGAGGAAGTAGCCTTCCTGCGGGCTGCCTTTGTCGGGCCCGTAACGCAGCCAATCACGGTTGAACGCTTCGATCTCGGCGTCGTCCTTCGCGTGCACGTAGGCGGCGACGAATTCGCTGATCTCGTTGTCGTCGCTCGCGGTCGAGATCACGTCGAGCAGCGTTTCGCCGTCGAGGTCGAGGAACTCGAACAGATGCTTGTCCATCGGGCAATCGTATTGGTAGTCGCCGATCGTCCCCGCGGCCTGGGCCTTACCCTTGTCGATCGTGCGCTTGAGCTGAACGATCCCGTGCATTTTTTCACCAACGCTGGCGGGATAGGTTTTCGTGAGATCCATTTCGCTGGCTTTCCGTACGGCTGAAGGGGGAAAGGGGTTACATTAAGGCGGGAGCGGGCGTTGGAGCGGAAACAGGATGACGTCGCGGATCGACGCGTTATTCGTGAGCAGCATAACGAGCCGGTCGACGCCGATGCCGATCCCGGCCGTCGGCGGCATACCGTATTCGAGGGCGTTCACGAAATCCCAGTCAGGTGGGGGCACTTCTTCGTCACCGGCCGCGCGCTCGGCAATCTGCAGCTCGAACCGGCGGCGTTGGTCGTCGGGATCGTTCAGCTCGGTGAACGCGTTGGCGACTTCCATCGAGGCGCAGAAGAGCTCGTAGCGGTCGGTAAGGTCCGGGTCGCCGGCTTTGCGCTTGGCCAGTGGCGAGAGCACGACCGGGTAGTCGTGGACGAACGTCGGGTGCAGCAGCTCCGGCTCGACCACGCGTTCGAAGATCTTGTCGAGCGCGTGGGCGTGGGACGGCGACGGCGGCACCCCGAGGTCGTGCAAGACCCGCTGCGCGCCTTCGAACGAAAGCAGCGTCTCGCGCGTCAGGCCGCCCCACTCGCGCATCGCGTCGAGATAGGCGATGCGCGCGAACGGGCGTTTGAACGAGATCGCGTCCTCGCAGTACATCAGCGTATCGCTGCCGTGCAGCTCGGCGACCAGATGCGCCATCAGCGCTTCGTTGAAGTCCATCATCTCGTGGACCGACCAGTACGCCGCGTACAGCTCGAGCATGGTGAACTCGGGATTGTGCGTCGTGTCGACGCCCTCGTTGCGGAAGATCCGGCCGATCTCGTAGACGCGCTCGAGACCGCCGACGATCAAGCGCTTGAGGTTGAGCTCGGTCGCGATGCGCAGCGTCATTTCGATATCCAGCGCGTTCACGTGGGTGAGGAACGGGCGCGCCGCGGCGCCGCCGGCGACGTTCAATAGCGTCGGCGTCTCGCACTCGTAGAAACCCTGCGCATCGATGAAGCGGCGCATCGCCGCGATGATGCGGCTGCGCTGCATGAAGACGTCGCGCACGTGCGGGTTGACGATCAAGTCGACGTAGCGCTGCCGATAGCGCTTCTCGATGTCGACCAGGCCGTGCCACTTGTCGGGCAGCGGGGCGAGGCCTTTGCTCAACACGTCGAACGCGCGCACGTGCAGGGCGAGATCGCCCATCTTCGTGCGGAACACGAAACCGCGCGCTCCTAAGAAGTCGCCGCGGTCGAGCGACTTCAAGAGCGTGAACGTGTCGCCGAGCTCTTTCTTCGCAAAGTAGAGTTGAAAGCGTCCGGTGCGGTCGGAGATGTCCGCAAACGGTCCGCGCAGCGACATCACGCGTCCCGCGAGTTGCCACTCCTCGCCCTCGGCGTGCTCCTCCGGACCCAACCCCGCATACCGCTCGGCCAGCGTGCCGGCGTGCGCGGTGACGTCGTAGCGCGTCGCCTCGAACGGATCGATGCCGCGAGAACGAAGCGCGGCCAGGTTCGCACGCCTGGCCGCAATCAGTTCCGCTTCGCGTTTCCCTACATCGTTCGGATCGTCTAGGATGCTTTTTTCGCCACTTTCTTCGTTGCTTTGTTGATCGCTTCGATCTTGTATTTCATCGCACCGCGGGGCGTCGTGACGTCGACGGTCTCGCCGTTCTTGTGGCCCATCAGCGCGGCGCCGACCGGCGACTCGTTCGAGAGGCGGGCGTTCTTGGGATCCGCCTCGGCCGAACCGACGATCGTGAACTCGTGCGAGCGTCCCGAGACGAGCTCTTTCACTTTCACCGTCGCGCCGAGGTGGACGGCGTCGGCCACGAAGTCGCTCTGATCGATGATGCGCGCGTTGCGGATCATCGACTCGAGCTTGAGCACGCGGCCTTCGACGAAGGCTTGCTCTTGTTTCGCATCCTCGTACTCGGCGTTTTCGGAGATGTCCCCGAACTCTTTGGCCTGGCGGATGCGTTCGTTGACTTCGCGGCGGTGGACGGTCTTGAGTTCGTCGAGTTCGTCCTCGAGTTTCTTGAGGCCGTCGCGGGTCAAAATGATCTCTTTGTCGTTCAAAACCGACTCCTGGAACCAGAGGCGCCCGAGCATCGCAAATAGCTACGGCTCATAAGGAAATATCGACCGCGGCCATTCAAAGCTGAGGGGCGGAGGACCTTCCTATGTCATCCCGAGCTTGTCGAGGGGCCTCTCCAGCGGGCGAAGAGCACCCCGGCGAGGGCGGTGGCGAGCAAAAACAGTTGGGTCGGCCGGTCGGCTTGCGCGACCGAAACGGCGAGGACGCCGAGCAGCGCAACGGTCGCCACCGCGGGCAAGGCAACGCCGTCGAGCCAGGCGGTCCGCTCGCGCGCGAAGATCCGCACCGCGGCCGCCGCGCTCAACAAGAACAAGACGCCGAGATAGAAGGTCGTGCCGCTGAGGATGAAATCGAACGCCGCCCGGACGCTCGGAAAGAACGCGCTCGCAAGCATTCCCGCGACCCCGGCGGCGGTCAGCACGACGACCGCGAACGCCGGCTGTTCGCGCGCGTCGAGCGCGCCGAAGCGTTGCGGCAGCACGCCGTCGCGGCCCATCGCGAAGAAACTGCGGGTGAGATAGATCAGCGTCGTTTGCAGCGCCGCGGCCAGCGACACGAGCACGGTGACGGTGATCGCGATGCGCCAGCCGCCGCCGAGCGCATCGCCGACGTAGGCCATCGCGTCGCCCTCGTGCGCGGCAAAACCGTCGAGCGTGCCGACGCGCAGAAACGCGGTCATGCAGACCCACAGCACCACGGCCGTGAGCAAGAGGCCGGCGAGCCCGCCCGCGCCGGGGGCGCTGTCCGCCTCGAATGCCTCCTCGGCCGTCGACGCCGAGACTTCCCACCCGTCGATCATCCAGATGCCGATCGCCACCGCGCCGATCAGCGCCGGAACGCCCGGCGGCGGCGCACTTGCCGCGGCGTGAACCGCGGGCGGATGCAGGGCCGCGAATGCGGCGGCCGCCGCGAGCAGCAGCAGTTCGGCCACCGCGAGCGCGTTGGCCAAACGCGACGTCGGCCGCAACCCGCGGTAGAGCAATAATCCCGCGCCGAGCACCCACACCGCGCCGACGAGCCCGTCCGCCAGCGGCGAATTCGACACGCCGGGCACGAACAGCGCAAGCAGCGAGAGCGTGTAGATCCCGGCCGGCAGCGCGGTCGCGACGATCGCGAACAGATTGGCGACGATCAGCACCCAGGCCGCGTACGCGCCGGCGCGCGGTCCGAACGCGATGCGCACCCAGGTGTAGGCCGAGCCGGCGTTGGGATACCGCGCGCCCAACCGCCGGTAGGCGATCGCGACGCACACCATAATCGCGGTGACGACGAACAATGCAAACGGCGTCGCGCTGCCGCCCGCCGCGACCATCGGGCCGAACGTCGTCGCGAGCGAAAAGGCCGGGCCGATCGCCGCCGCGGCGATAAGCAGCAGATCGCCGAACCCGAGTACGCGACGCATGCTAGACGCGTTCGCGCAGACGCGAGTGACGGAAGCCGTAGGCGGCGTAGATGGCGACGCCGATCGCGAACCAGACGACGAAGCGGATCCACGTCAGCGTGCCCAAGCCCGTCATCACGAGCAGGCACAGCACGACGCCGAGCGCGGCGGTGACGAGGCCGAAGGGCGCGCGGAACGGCCGCACCGCATCGGGTTTGCGCAGCCGTAGCACGAACACGCCCGCACACACGATCGCAAAAGCCGACAGCGTGCCGACGTTGACCAGCGCCAGCAGATCGGCGATGGGCAACACGCCGGCCAGGATCGCGACCAGCACGCCGGTCGTGAGCGTGGTGATCACCGGCGTGTTGGTGCGCGCGTCGACGCGCGCGACGACCGGCGGCAGCATGCGGTCGCGCGCCATGACGTAGAAAATGCGGCACTGTCCCAAGAGCGAGGTGATCATGACGGTCGTCGTCCCGGCGAACGCGCCGACGAAGACGACCGCATTGAGCCAGCCGGCGTTGCCGGCATGCTTGACCGCGTCGGACATCGCGGCGTTCGGATCGATCGTCTGCCACGGGACGATACCAACCGTCACGTACGCAGCGGCCATAAAGATCACGATGCCGATGATCAGCGAACCGATCACCGCCCGCGGCACGTCGCGGATCGGGTCGTGCGCTTCTTCCGAAGCGACCGTCACCGTGTCGAACCCGATGTAGGCGAAGAACACCAGCGCGGCGCCGGCGATCACGCCGCTGCCGCCGAGCGGAAAGGCCGGCACGAAACGCACCGAATGCACCGCGCCGAACAGCGCCACGACGAACACGATCAGCGCGATCACCTGAATGATGACGAACAGCGTGTTGGTGCTCGTCGACTCGCGAATGCCGATCGCGAGCAGCGCCGCGATCGCCAGCACCACCGCGATTG
>DASYOE010000326.1:0-8825 GCA_036008105.1 Candidatus Lustribacter sp.
GGTGCGCTCGTGCGTGCTGCCGGTGAAAAACGCCGTCGGCAAAAAGATCACGACGATCGAGGGGCTCGCACCCCTGGACAAGCCGCATCCGATTCAAGTCGCGTGGGTGGCCGAGAACGTGCCGCAGTGCGGTTACTGCCAATCCGGCCAGATCATGGCGGCGGCGGCATTGATCGAACGCAAACCGCACGTCACCGATGCCGACATCGACGTGGCGATGACCAATATCTGCCGCTGCGGTTGCTACCCGCGTATCAAATCGGCGATTAAAGCCGCCGCAGCCGGTGTAGCGTGACCGTCGCGCTCGAGCGCAAAGACTTTCTCCGCATCGTCGCGCTCGGCGGCGTGGGACTCGCGCTCGGTCTCGAGTTTGTGCCGGCCGCCGGTGACGCCGCGCCGGGCGCCGATTTTTCGCCGGTCGTGTGGCTCAAGATGCATCCCGACGGCAAGACCACCGTCGTGCTCAATTCGAGCGAGATGGGGCAAGGCGTCGCGACGTCGCTGCCGATGATGCTCGCCGATGAACTCGATATCCCGATGTCGAGCGTGTCGTTCGAATTCTCGCCCGCGAGCCTACCGTATTACAACCCGATTCTGCACGGCCTCGAAACCGACGGGAGCCGCACGACCCCGACGATGGGTCCGGTCATGCGCAAGGCCGGCGCCACGGCGCGGGCGATGATCGTCGCCGCCGCAGCCAAGGCGTGGAAAGTCGATCCGGCGACGTGCGTCACGTCGAACGGGTTCGTGACCGGTCCGAACACGCAACGCGCTCCGTACACGGATTTCTTGGCCGTGGCGGCAACACTGCCCGTGCCGGCCGACGTCCCGCTGAAGACGTTCGATCAGTTCAAGATCATGGGCCGTCGTCAGGCGCGCCTCGACGTTGGTCCGAAATCGACCGGTCGCGCGACCTACGGCATCGACGTGGTCGTGCCGGGCATGAAGTACGCGGCGATTGCGAAGGGGCAGCAGATCGGGGCAACGGTCGGTTCGTTCGACGCGACCGAGGCGATGAAGGTTCCCGGCGTGCGCAAGGTCGTGCAAGTGCCGCAAGGCGTGGCGGTGGTCGCCGACAATACGTGGGCGGCGTTCCAAGGCCGCAAAGCGCTCAAGATTACGTGGGTTGACGGACCCAACGCCAAACTCGATACGGCGAAGATCTACGCCACCGCGCGCGAGTTGGTCAAGAAGCCGAGCGCGGCCGTACAGCGCCAACAAGGCAACGTCTCGACGGCGCTGGCCGCCGGCAAGACGCTCGAGGCGGTCTACGAATCGCCCTATCTCGCGCACGCCACGATGGAGCCGCTCAACGCAACGGCCGACGTGCAAGCCAATCACGTCACGATCTGGACCGGCTGCCAAGCCCAAACGTCGGCGCAGAAACTCGCTTCGACGATCACCGGCATTCCGATCGAGAACATCGACGTTCACACCGTGTTTCTCGGCGGCGGCTTCGGCCGGCGCGGCTGGCCCGATTTCGTCGGCGATGCCGTTGCGGTATCGAAAGCGGCGGGCATGCCGATCAAGGTCACCTGGGCACGTGAAGACGACATCACCAACGACCGCTTCCGCGGTGGTTCGGTGAACGCGCTGGCCGGCGCGATCTCAGCCGACGGCAAGATCACGGCGTTGCAGCATACGATGGCCAGCTCGTCGCAAGTGCGCATCGAGCTTCCGTTCCTCATCACGAAGACCGGGCTCGATCCGCTCTCGGGTCAAGGGATGGCGAACCATCCGTACACGGTTGCCAACCAGCTCATGACGTGGCAAGAGCTGCCGTTCAAGGCGCTGCCGGTCGGATTCTGGCGCGCACCGTACGCGAACATCAACGTGTTTGCGACCGAATCGTTCATCGACGAACTCGCGCACTCGGCCGGTCAGGATCCGGTCGCGTTCCGTTTTGCGAACCTCGATCCGAGCAGCAAGGCGGCGAACGTGTTGCGCCGCGTGACGGAGCTAGCCAAATGGAACACGCCGCCGGCGGCCGGGCGCGCGCGCGGCGTTGCGGTGTGCACGAGCGCCGGGGGCTGGATCGCGACCGTGGCCGAGATCTCGATGCCCAACGGCAAGCTGAAAGTGCACCGCGTCTGGAATTCGGTCGACATCGGCCAGCCGATCAACCTTGACGGCATCGAACAGCAGGTGTCGAGCGCCACGATCTTCGGGCTCGGCGCCGCGTTAATGGGCAAGATCACGTTCACGAACGGCGTTCCCAACCAGACCAACTTCAACGAGTACCACGTGCTAAAGATGCTCGATACACCGGAAATGATAACCGATATCGTCGACAGCCACGAGCCGTCGGTCGGCAACGGCGAAACGGCCGTGCCGCCCGTCATGGCGGCGGTAACCAACGCGATCTTCACGTTGAGCGGCAAACGCATCCGGAAACTGCCGATCAGCGACGCCCTTGCGTAACGTTATGGATCGTACCGACTTCCTCCGCATCGTTGCCGTCGGAAGCGCGGGCTTCGCGATCCGGCTCGAGGCCGCGCCGGCCGCTGCCGCCGTTCCGTCAGCGAGCGGTCCGGCGTTCGTGCCGGTGGCGTTCGTCGAGATGAACGCCGACGGCACGACGATGGTCGTCGTCAACCAGAGCGAACTCGGTCAAGGCATCACGACCGCGCTGTCGATGTGCGTTGCCGACGAGCTCGACATCCCGATGTCGAGCGTGCGCTTCCGCATGGCGCCGGCCGCGCCGCGCTACTACAACCCGTCGATCAACGGCATGGGCACCGGCGGCAGCCGCAGCACGCCGACCATGTCACCGGTGATGCGTCAAGCGGGCGCGACCGCGCGGGCAATGCTGGTCAACGCCGCCGCGATCGCCTGGAATGTCGATCCGGCCGCCTGCACCACATCGAACGGCGTGGTGTCCGGTCCGGCCGGTCAAAAGGCGAAGTACGTCGAGTTGCTGACCGCGGCCGCATTGTTGCCGGTCCCGGCCAACGTTCCGCTCAAGACGCCCGACAAATTCAAGATCATCGGCACGCATCAAGCGCGGCTCGACGTCAAGCCCAAGACCAACGGCACCGCCGTCTACGGTATGGACGTCAAGGTGCCCGGCATGAAGTACGCGTCGATCGAAAAGCCGCTGCAGATTGGCGGCAAGGTCGCGTCGTTCGACGCGTCCGCGGCGTTGAAGGTTCCGGGCGTTCGTCAGGTCGTGCAGGTGCCGTCCGGCGTCGCCGTGATCGCGGACAACACGTGGGCCGCGTTTCAGGGCCGCAAGGCGTTGCGCGTCACGTGGGCCCCGGGTCCGAATGCCGGCCTCACGACCGAATCGATGTACGCGAAGATGCGGTCGCTCTCGAAGACGCCGGGCGGCGTGCTCAAGAAGACCGGCGATGCGACGTTGCCGCTCAGCGGGACAGTCGTGACCGCGAGCTACGAAACGCCGTACCTGGCGCACGCGCCGATGGAGCCGATGAACACGACGGCCGACGTGCGCGCCGACAGCGTGACGCTTTGGACGCCGACCCAAGGGCAAACCGGGGCGCAGAAAGCCGCCGCGAAGATCGCCGGACTGCCGCTCGAGGCGGTCAGCGTCGTCACCACGTTCGTCGGCGGCGGCTTCGGCCGGCGCGGCGAGACCGACTTCATCGAGGATGCGGTCTACACGTCGAAGGCGGCCGGCATCCCGATCAAAATGGTGTGGACGCGCGAAGACGACATTCGCAACGACCCCTATCGCGGCGGCACCGTGACGTCGTGCGTCGCGGCGCTCGGCGCCGACGGTAAGCTGGCGACGCTCAAACAAACCGTCGTGAGCTCGTCGATCAACATGCGCACGAGCCCCGCCTTGGTCAAGGACGGAGTCGACACCGCGGCCGGCAACGGCTTTACCAACGTCGCCTACGCCGTGCCGAATCATCTCGTCGACTGGCATTTGCTCGACGTCGCGATTCCGGTCGGGCACTGGCGCGCGCCGTACGCGAACGCCAACACGTTCGCCATGGAGTCGTTCATGGACGAGTTGGCGCATGCGGCCGGTGCGGATCCGCTCGCGTTCCGGCTCGCCCACCTCGCGCCCGGTTCGCGGCCGCGCAACGTGCTCGAACGCGCCGCGAAGCTGGCCGGTTGGAATACGCCGCTGCAGGCCGGACACGCCCGCGGTCTGGCAATGGCGGCGTGGGGTGACGGCTGGATCGCGAACGTCGCCGAGGTTTCGTTACCGGGCGGCAAGCTCAAGGTGCACAAGCTGACCGCCTCGGTCGACGTCGGTCAGCCGATCAACCTCGACGGCCTCGAGCAGCAGATTCCCAGCGCCCAGATCTACGCGCTCTCGGCCGCGCTCGGCGGCAAGATCACGTTCGCCGACGGCGGCGCGGTGCAGAAGAACTTCAACGACTTCACCGTGCTGCATATGACCGACTCGCCGCAGTTCGTCGTCGATATCGTCCGCAGCACGGAGAAGCCGGCCGGCGCCGGGGAAATCGGTACGCCGGGCGTTGCGCCGGCACTCGCAAACGCGATCTTCGCCCTCAACGGTCGACGCCTGCGTACCCTGCCGCTGAACGACGCGCTAACGTCCGCCTAGTGTAAGAAGAGGTCGCGCGCGTCGAAGGGCGCGGCGATCGACTTCGCGGCCGCCATCTGGTCGATCACCGGCTGAATCAGCTTCGGATCGAGGGTGACGCCCTGTTCGACGCGCGTCATCTTGCGAATCGTCGCGGCGTCGACTGAGGTGAAGGTCGAGATCAAGTCGACCGTCTCGTCGTGATGCGTGTTGACGTACGTAGCCGCCTCGCGCATCGAGCGCGCGAACGCGTCGATGGCGGAACGGTGTGCCGTGGCGTAGTCGATCGACGCGAACCAGGCGGTGTAGAGAAAGCGCGGGGCGATCGCCGCAAAGACATCGGTGAGCTTGCGCAGCCGCGGTGAGGTGAGCGCGTTCTGAAGCGCCGGCTCGTTCATCGACCCGGCATCGACGCGGCCGGTGGCGATCGCCTCGACCATCGCGCTAATCGGCAGTTCGACGAACTTGAGCGAGTTCGGGTCGCCGCCATTCTTCGCCATCCAGGCGCGGGCGGAGATCGTGAAGATGTCGCCGATGCCGTAGACCCCGTAGGTCTTCCCGTTGAGGTCGGCGGCGGTCTTCACCGGCGAATCCGCCTTGACGAACATCGCGTCGATCGGCGCCGCGCTGTTGAACACCCCGGCCGGCGCCACGAGCGCAATCTTCAGCCCCTTGGCGTGCGCTTCGATCAACGGTGCGATGCTCGATTTTCCGATTTGATACGCGCCGCCGGCGACGCCGGCCGTGATCGCGGGCCCGCTGCGTTCGGGCGAGACTTGAACGTCCAGACCGTTGCGCTTGAAGAGCCCGCTTTGCACGCCGTACAGCACCGGCGTGATCGAATCTTCGGGCACGCCCGCGACCGCGAGCGTCGTCATCGTTTGCGCACCGAGCGCGTGCGGCAGGGCGAGGGCGGCCGCCCCGGCCCCGAGCAGCGCGCGACGCGTCAGCCGCGCGTTCACTTGAAGGCCGCCGTTCCGTCGCCCGTCGCAGCCTCTTCGGCGGCCGCGGCGACGGCGACGGTCTCTTCGTATGCGGCCTCGGCCTCTTCGAGCGCGAGGTTGGCGGCCTCGACATTGCGGCGCGCGCGGTTGACGTTTTCTTGAGCGGCGGCGACGCTGGCCGAACGCAGCGCGATTTGCAGGGTGAGCATCGACTTTTTCGCCGCGGCGCGCAGTTCGTCGACGGTCTTGCCGTTGGCCGGATACTGGGCGATGCCGCAACTCGGCGCCAGGCGTTCTTCGGATTTCCCGGCCGGCATCGGTTCGGCGATGCTGGTGCGCAGCTTCGATGCTAGCGCGAGCGTTTCGAATTTACTCGTGAGGCCGCGGAAGACGATCATGAACTCGTCGCGCTCGACGCGACCGACCACATCTTGCGGCCGCAAACACTCCTCGATGCGGTCGGCGGTCTCGCGCAGCAGATGATCGGTAACGACCGCGCCGTAGGCTTCGCGCAGAAGCAAGAAACCGTCCATCCCGATGTAGCCGAACGCGATCATTTCGCCGTCGGCCGCGGCCGCCACGGCGGCCTCGCACGCACGGTCGAGGGCCTCCCGGGTCAGCGTGCCGGTCAGACGATCGAGGTCGGGATTCGGGCTGGGCGCATTGTCGGCCATACCGAGGACGTTCCCGCTCGAAGGGCCGGCCTCATTCGTCGGGTGGAGCGGACGAGGGTTCGAGCAGGTGCGGCGTGATCAGGAAGACGACCTCATCGCGCTGCCGCGCGGTTGCTTTGTTCCGGAAGAATTGACCGAGGATCGGGATGTCGCCCAAAAACGGCAGCTTGGTGATGGTCTCCGACGAGGTGTCCTCGAACAGCCCGCCCAGCACGATCGTCTGTCCGTCGTGCACGCGTAGCGTGGCATCAACCTTGCGGTTGGCGATGATCGGGAAGCTCGCGTTGAAGCCGATGATCTCCGAATATTCGGGATGCAGTTCGGCCGTGATGGCGCCGTCGGCGCCGATCGTCGGGGTCAGCCGTAGTTGGACGCCCACGTTCACGTTGGTTACCGTGGGAAATCCGGTTTGCTGATTCACGGTGACGATCGGGTACGTCTCGCCGACCAGCAGCGTGGCTTCGCGATTGTTCAGCGTGGCGATGCGCGGCGTCGCGAGGATCTGGGCGTGTCCGCTTTGGACGAGTGCGTTGATCTGCGCGTTGATCTCGACCGTCCCTTTGGCGAGCGCGAAGGGGAACTGACCGAGCGCCCCGGTACCGAAGCTGGCGCCGCCGAACTGAAGGCCCACGTTCGATGAGTCGTCGACCGGTTTGACGTCGGTGACGCGCACCTCGAACATCACCTGCCGTCCCGGGCCGTCGATACCGGTCAAGAGCGAACGCGCCGCCGTTTGCACGTCGGAGGTGCCGCTGACGACGACGGTGTTCGACCGGTCGTCGGCGACCAAACTTGCAGCCGGCAGTGCGCCCTTGAGTTCTTTCACCGCCTCCGAGGGTTTGGTATTCAACAATGAAACCGCCGTTGTATCGGTCGCCGCACCGTAGCTCACAAAGATGATGTTCCCGTCGCGATGCGTTTGCAGATCGTACGCTTGCGCGAGCGTCGCGAGCGCGGTGCCGGCGTCGACGTCGTGCAGCCGGAACGTGATCCGGCGCGGCTTCACCGATGCGTCGGCGACGATATTGAGCCCCGACTGCCGGGCGATCAGCGCGATGACGTCGGCGAGGTCGGTGTTGCGCGCGTCGATGGAGATCGGCGCGGCGGCCGCCGCGGGCAGCAGGGTGAGCGCGGCGACGAGCAGCGCCGCGAGACCACGGCGCATCAACGTGTCGCGTCCGGCGGCTCGAGCGACAGACGCCGGCCGTCAGCGAGCCGGATCGCGTCGTCGTCGATGGCGGCAACGGTCGAACCATCGAGCGAATCGCCGACGTTGACGATGCGCGTCGCACCGCCCGTCTCGACGACGGCGGTGGGATTCGCTCCGGTCGCGATCGCCGTCACGCGCGTCAGCGCAACGGTGCGCTCGTGCAGCAGGTTCGGCCGGACGGTGTGCAACTGCGGTAGTGGCGGTGCCGCCGGCCGCACCGGCGGCGGATCGTCATCGACGACGGCGCGCGGCGCAAACGCGTCACCCTGCGGTGCGATCGCCACGAGCGGTTGTTCCGGACGTGGCGTTGTGGCGACCGGACGCTCGAGCGGTTGAACGTCGAGCTGCGAACGAACGCCGGACGGCCACAGCAGGATCGCGCTCGCGAAACATGCGATGGAACCGGACGCGAGCGCGAGCCGGTTCATCCGGCCGCTCGCAGCAGGATAACGTGCAACGTGGCGTTGAGCGACGGGGAGCGGCCGGGACGCCGTTCGGATCCTCCGAGCGAGCCGATGGTAACGTGCGCCGCAAGTTCGCCGGAACCGAGGTCGCGGGCGGCACGAATCACGTCACCGTAGCGCCCGCGTACGGTCAGCTCGAGCGGGACTTCCTCGAGCAGCGGCGTCGGCGCCGGACGGGGAGCGGCCGCGAACGGCGATGGAAGGGTGGCCGCGATGCGCACGACCGCGACGCCGTCCGTGCGCGCTATGCCGCCCATCGCGTGCAGGAAGCGTTCGAGCATTGCCGCGCGGCGGTCCCCGAGGTGCAGACGGCGGAGTTGCTCGCGCAGGCCGGCGCGTTCCCGTTCCAGCGCCGGGATGCGGCGGCTCAGGACGACGCTCCGCTCGAGCGATGCACGCGCGGCATCGAGGCCGGCATACCGTTCGGCGACCGCCGCCTCGAGCGGGCGAACGATCAGCAAGAAGCCGGCCAGAACGATGAGGAGCGCTGCGAACGCGCTCGCTCGGGTCAGGTCGACGCTCACGTCCGCCGATTCCAGCCGATGACGAAATCCAGAATACGTCCGCTGCGGCCGGTCGCTGCGACCGAGACCAGCGTCGCCGACGCAGCGGCGTCGAGCGCCTGAACACGGCGCAACATCGTTCCGATCTCGTCGACGCGCGTCGAGCGTCCGCCGATCGTCCAGTCCCCGGCCGGCGTTGCCCCGACCGCGGTAAGCCACGTTTGCGGCGGGAGGGCGTTGCCGATCTGCGCGATCGTATTCGTTGTCACGAGGACGTCGTGGCGCGCAGCTGCGACGCGTTCGGCGCCGGTGCGTAAGCGCCCGACCTCGGCGATCAGTCGCTCGGCGCGCGCGTCGTCAAACGACAGGGCGCGCACCTGCTGTTGGAGCCGGTGCAGGTCCCCGTCGAGGAGTGCGATGCGACGCGTTTCGAACGACCACGTTGCGAGTACGATGAGCGCGGCCGCAAGCACGAGTGCCGCCGGCAAACGCAGTCGCTCCGCCAACG
>DASYOE010000327.1:0-13970 GCA_036008105.1 Candidatus Lustribacter sp.
GCCAGCGTGCCGGCATCGATGCGCCGCTGATCGAGCGCGGCCGGAATGGCGGTCATCGGAAGCTCCACGTATTTGAACGTTTCGGCGTCGACGCCGGCCTGCGCGGCATAGGCGTGGAGCGCCACCCAATCGACGCCCCCGATCGCCGCGACCGACAGCACCCTGCCGGCGAGATCGCGCACCGAGCGCACCGTCGAGTCTTTCTCGACCAGCAGCAACGAGGCCGGGTCGTCGCTGAGGTAGAGTAGCGACGGCGCGATCATCACGAACGGCACGCCGCGCGCGTGTCCGGTGATCAAGGCCATCAAGCTGACCAGCCCGATATCGTACGAGCCGCTGACCAGCGCGGCGGCGATCGCGTTGCCGGTCGACGCTTTCTCGACGGTCACATCGAGACCGGCCCGCCGGAAAAGCCCGCTCTGCTGCGCGTAGAGCAGCGGCGACACGTCGTCGTTCGGCACGACGGTCACGCGAATCGGCGCCGGGGCCTGGGCGAACGATAGCTGGGGCGCGAGTGACACAGCGGCGGCGCCGGCAGCGAACGCGCGGCGCTTCACAGCTTCACGACGATTTCCGTCTTCACCGAATTCGCGATGAAGCAGTCGTGATGCGCGCGCTCGTGTAAACCCGCGAGCTCTCCTTTCGACGGCAGGCTCGAGCCGGCGAATCGCACCTGCGGCGCGAGCACGATCGTTTGGACGAAGTCCTGACCGGCGTCGTTCTTGCCCATCGTTCCGGTCGCCGTGTCTTCGTACCCATCGACCACGAACTTCGCTTGCGCGGCGTAGTCCAGGAAAAAGAGCATGTGGCAGCTCGACACCGACGCGACGAACGCTTCTTCGGGATCGACGGCGTGCGGATCGGAAAACGGTGCGCGCACGACCAGGGGCGACGCCGACGCCCGCACCTCGATCCCGCCGTCGAACGCCCACACGTGCGCGCGGCTGTAGCGCCGATCGGTGAACGCGGCGTCGCCGCGCTCCCAGCGAACCGTCGCAGTGTATTGATGCCCGCTCACGAACGCTACCTACGATGCCTTCGCAGAACTTTCCGGCTACCGTACTGGAGCCGGGCGACCGTGAGCGCTGGACGGAACTCTGGCGCGGCTACCTCACGTTCTACGAAACCACGCTCCCGGACGCGATCTACGAAGCGACCTGGGCGCGGATCATGGATCCGAAAGGCGCGATCCACGCCCTCGGAGTGCGCGATGCGGACGGCCGGCTCGTCGGGATCACGCACTACCTGTTTCACGCGCACGCCTGGGCAACCACCGACGCGTGCTACCTGCAAGATCTCTTCGTCGATGCCGCCTTGCGCGGACGCGGCTACGCGCGAGCGTTGATCGAAGCCGTGGCCGCCGTCGCCCGCGAGCGCAACTGCTGCCGCCTTTACTGGAGCACCCAAGAAACAAACGCCACCGCCCGCCTACTCTACGATCGCGTCGCCAAAAACCGCGGCTTCATCCGCTACGAGTATCCGCTTTAGCGCTTACGTGCCTAGTCCGGGAACAACGATTTCTGCTGCGGGGAAGGGCGCTTTGAGCAAGCCGTATTTGGCGCCGGCGTCGATGAGCAGTTGCAGGTCGGCGAGCCGTAAGCGCTCTTGGTAGACGACGCGGTTCATCGCCGGATTCGGCGCGATCTTGGTGTACTTCTCGAGAATCTTGGCGGTCTCGTCGTGGTGCGTGTTGGCCCACGCGGCGGTTTGCGCGATGACGGCGTTGAATTTGCGGACGATGTCGGGGTGCGCTTTCGCGTAGTCGACGGTGCAAAAGAACGAGCCCTCCATCCACTGCGGCGCGATGGCGGCGAAGATCGACGCGAACGCTCGCGAGTGCGCGGCCAGCGCGGCGCTCAACACCGGCTCGCTCAAGTCGGCCGCATCGATCCGTCCCGACGCGAGCGCATCGTCCATCGCGGACGGTGGCATCTCGATCAACTTCAAGTTGCTGAAATCGACGCCGTTCTTGTCGGCCCAGGCGTGGAGGCTCGCCTCCGCGATCGTTTTCAAGCCGCTGATCGCGATCGTCTTCCCGTTGAGGTCTTTGGGTTGCGCGATGGTCGACGCCTTCGCCACCACGAGTTGCTCGGTCGGGGCTTTGTCCGAGTAGAAGCCGGCCGGCGCGACGACGACCAGTGGAATGCCCTTCTCGTGCGCGGTGGCGACCGACACCGTTCCGCCCGACCCGAACTCGACGGTGCCGGCAACGAGCGCGGCGATGATGGCCGGGCCGTTCGCGAGCGACGAGACCTCGGCGTCGATGCCGGCCTTCTTGAAGAAGCCCATTTCGACGGCGTAGTACGGCTCGGCGGCGACGTCGATCGGCACCGAGATGATGTGAATCTTGATCAGGTCTTGCGCGCCCGCTCCCCCTCCGAGCAGGCACACGAGCGCAGCCAGAACGGCGCCGAGCGCCGCCCGGCTAGCTCGCCGCATCGATTATCAGCGACCCGCTTCGCTTGCGAACCTCGTAGTCCGTGCGGTCGGCGAACAGCGTCTTATCGTCGGGGATCGATTTGTCGAAGGCCTCGACCTGAAGCAACTCCGCGACCTCATCGCCGACCGCTTCGAACCAGTAGGGGCAGTCGCGCGGGATCAGCACGCCTTCGTAGCGGCCGTACTCGCCGATCACGGCATTCTCCGGGCCGTAAAACCGCACGCGGCCGCTCAAGACGAACCACATGCCGTCGGCATGTCCGTGCGAGTGCAGGTTCGTCTCGCCGCCGTGGGTCAGCACTTGCACTAGGCCGATCATGCGATCGGTCCGGCAAAGTTTCACGATCTTCTTGCCCTTGTCGAGTTCGGGCCGCACGTACTTCATCGGCCGGGCGGTGGTCGGGGACGCGTTGGTCATCTCAGGCTCATTTCTTTGGCTAGAAACTCGGTGACGACGCTATCGTGTTCCTCAGGCTTTTCCCATTGCGGCCAGTGCGCGGCGTCCATGATGCAATAGTGACGCGAACCGGGAATCAGCGACGCGAGGCGCTCACCGACGTCGGGGCCGTTGCCGGGATTCTTATCCGACCATAGCGCGAGCGCGGGAACCTTCATGTACGCGAGCTCGTCCTCTTCGATGACGTTGGGCGCGTGGCGGCCGCCGAAACTGGCCTCGAAAACCTTCGTCAACGATGCGTTCGTATCGGGCCGGCTGTAGATCGCGGTGCGCAGCGCGACGAGCTCGTCGGTCACCCGATCGGGCGAGGCCATCAGCCATTCGAGCCGTTTGCGGACCGTTTCCGCCGTGGGATTGCGGATCGCGGCGAGCGAGCGCTCGCGCAACGCGTTCTTGCCGCCGACCTCGTCGATCTTTACCTTGTCGCGATTCCAGTAGATGCCGGCGGTCGTGTTGAGGATGACGCGCTCGACGCGTTCGGGATGGTGCAAGGCGGTCCAGCACGCCACCCAGCCACCCAGCGATTCACCTTCGATGAAGCCGCGCTCGACGCCCAGATCGTCGAAGACATCGAGCACTTGGCGCGAAAAAACCGGCACCATTTCCGGCGTGAACGGCGGCTTCGACGAGAGCCCGTGCCAGACCAAGTCGATCGCGATCGTATGGAAGGATTCACCCAGCCGTACGACGTTGCGCGCGTATGCTTCAGCGTGTCCGCCGACACCGTGAATGAGGATCAGTTTCTTGGGGTGATGCGAGCCGGCTTCGATCGTGCGCGTTCTGAACTCGCGGCCGCGGTAGCGCACTTCGGCGCCCAGCAGATCGAGCCACAGCGAGTTCAACGCGCGACGCCGTGCGGAGAAGCTTGAGCGGTCGCGGCCAGGGCGAGGCGCCGGTGGCCCCAGATGCTGGTTGAATCGTATGTCTGGACCTGCCAGTCCGCATCGTCGACAGTGCGTCCCCCGTACCCGTATTCGATTCGAAAACCGGACGGCGAAAAAACGTAGAACGAGAGCATTTCGTCGTTCACATGCCGGCCCAGGGTTTGCGCCATCGGCACGTCCTCACGTTCGCACAGCGAATACGTACGCCCGACATCGTCGAGGACGTTGACCTCGATCATGAAGTGCTCGAGCCGTTTCGTCGCCGCCGGCATCTGCGCGAAGGCGAGGCTGTGGTGGCGCGGGTTGCAGTGCATGAACGTCGCCCGCATATCGCCGCGCCCGGGAACCGTCCACTCGATGAAATCGCTGACCCGCATGCCGAGCACATCGCGATAGAACCGCATCGCCGCGCCGGCGTCGGGCACGAAGATCACGACGTGGCCAAAACCTTGGTCGCCGGTGCGAAAGCCGGCGACGCCACGCGGCGAATTGAACGCCAGTTGGCGCTGCGCGAGCGGACCGTACGAGATCTCCGTGCGGATGCCGGCCGGGTCCTCGCACACGATCAGCCCGGTGACGGCGCGTGCGCGGCAAGCTGCCGCATCGCCGGCCGTATACCTGATCCCGGCGGCGCGCAGCGCATCCGCCATGCTCGCCAGCGCGCGCTCGTCTTCCACTTCAAAGCCGAGATAGGCGAGATCGTCGTCGCCGTCGGGGTGCACGATGATGCGATGGTGCCGCTCGTCCATGCGCAGGTGCAGCGTGCCGTCCGCATCGCGCGAGCCGATTTGCAGTCCGAGGATCGAGGTCGCAAACGTTTCCCATGTCTTGAGATCGCGGACCCCGACGCCGATGTAGCCGAGTGCAGAAACGCTCATGACGCCGGACTTCCTCTCGGTGGGCTCGCACCCTCCGGGGCTCAGGAGTCAGGCCGGTCTGCCGGCCTGACTCGGAGCGCGCTCGGCCGAGGCCTAGTAGGTCGCTTGGCGGCGGCTCACCGGCGCGGCCGGCGCGGGCTTTTCCCAGACCGATCCGTCGGCGAAGGTCACTTCGAGGACTTCAGCGCCCAGCTGATGATCCATGATGCGGTCCCAGGGAACCTGTCTTACGATTTCGACACCCGGCGCGAACGTGCCGCGCTCGTCGTACTCGTGAATCGTGCTGTTCTGACGGTCGAGCATGCCGAACACGACATCGGTGGCCGGCTTGGTGCTTTCGTTGGTGAACGAGATCGCGATGTTCTGCGGGAGCATGTTGAACTCGTTGATGGTATTGTGCGGCATGGTCACGCGGTTCACTTGAATCGGGCCGGCCGCCGGCGGAAGCGAGAGTCCGACCTGGACGGGGTCGGCGTTGGCGCCGGCCGAGGTTGCGAGGACGGCGGTCGTGAGAATGAGGGTGCGGGCGAGGAGGGCGTTCATGATGATGGGGATCCGTTTCTTCCCGAGCGACTCGGGATGGTGAGGGGGCCTACCCCCGTGCCCTAAGATTAATCCCTGGTGAATGATTCGTCCAATATCTTGTTTATCTCATAATAAGACCTAAAAGGTCTCATGCATCCCATGGGCGTAGATCGGCGCATGGAGCTGCGCCATCTGCGCTATTTCGTGGCCGTCGCCGAGCATTTGCACTTCGGCCGCGCCGCCGACGCGTTGGCAACGGCCCAACCCTCGCTGAGCCGGCAGATTCTTCAACTCGAGGACGAACTGGGCGTGAAGCTCTTCGAACGCACCAATCGTCGCGTGGAGCTGACCGATGCCGGACGGACGTTCCTCGCCGATGCCCGGCGCACGCTCGAAGCCGCGGATGCCAGCGTGCGGCACGTACGCGAGAATGCGGAAGGCACGCGCGGCGAGTTACGCCTGGCGTTCATCGCCGGCGCGATGATGAGCGTGCTGCCCGACGTGTTGCGCGAATATCGCCGGCGCTATCCGAACGTCGTCGTGGTGCCGCATGCGCTTCCGTACAACGAACATTTTCCGGCGTTGCACGCGGGAACGATCGATCTCGCCTGGACGATCCCGATACCCGACCCGGAGATTACCTCGCGCGTCATAACGTCCGACGGTTTGCTCGTGGTTCTCCCCAGCGACCACCGCTTAGCTGGGGAACGGGTGATCGAGGTCGCGCGGCTGGCGGGTGACGCGCTGATCACGATCGCCCGCGCCGAGGCACCGATGTTCCATAACATCACCTTGGAAGTGTGTCTGTCGAACGGCTTCCGGCCCGACGTGATTCACGAGGTGTTCGACATGGGGACCATTCTCGGTCTCGCTGCCGCCGGCTTTGGTGTGGGGCTCATTCCGTTCCCGTGGTCGGCGCTGCACGTTCCCGGCATCGTCTTCCGCGAACTGGCGATCGACCTCGCGGTCGATGAAACGCTGAGCTGGCGAACGGACCGGCACACGCCGATCGTTCGCACCTTTGTCGACACCGCGGTCGAGTTACTCGCGACGCGGGGGGTCCCTCACCTAAGCTGACAAGACGTGGACGATTTCAGCGCAGGGTGCGCAGAGCGTCGGGTTTTCGGCGTCGCTGCCGAGCGGGAGATACTTCCAGCAACGTTCGCACTTTTCGCCGGCGGCGGGCATCGTCTTCACGCCGGCGCTGCCATCCGACGACGCAGTGAGACCGCGCAGTGACGACACGACGAGCGCCTCGCGCAAACCGTCTTCGAGCGCGCGGAACGCGTCGAGCTGCGCGGCCGGCACCGACACGTCGGCGTCGAGCTGAAAGTCGCGCTCGCCTTCGGAGGCCGCCACCTTCGCGCGTAGCCCGCGCAGCGTGTCCCAGAGTTCGAGCGCCGGTACGTCGTCGGCGCCGAGCTTCGGAAAGGCGAGATCGAAGATGCTTTCGGCGCCGCCGCGAAGCGCCGCCGGCAAGGCTTGCCAGGCCTCCTCAGCCGTAAACGAGAGGATCGGCGCGGTCAGCACGGCCACGGTGCGAAAGATCTCCAAGACGGCCGACTGCGCGCTGCGGCGGCGAGCCGAATCCGGCGCGCTGGTGTAGAGGCGGTCCTTGAGCACGTCGACGTAGAACGCCGAGAGGTCTTCTCCGTCGAAGCGCTGCAGCGCGAGGTACGCGTCGTGCAAACGGAACTCGCGATACGCGATGACGATGTCGCGCGCGACCGCATCGAGCTTCGCCAGCACCAGCCGGTCGAGCGGCTCCATCGCGCTGCGCGGCACGACCGCATCCGGCGTGAGATCGTCGACCGACCCCAAGTACCAGCGGAAACGGTTGCGCAGGTTGCGATAGACGTTGGCGACGTTCTCGAGTAGCTTCGCGCCCAAGCGCACGTCGGAGGTGAACTCCACCGACGCGACCCACAGGCGCAGCACATCGGCGCCGTATTTCTCGATGCCCTCGACCGCACCGATGTAGTTGCCGGCCGACTTGTGCATCGCGCGTCCGTCCTGATCGACCACCCAGCCGACGCCGACGACTTGTTTGTACGGCGGATGCCCTTTGGTCGCAACGGCGGTCACGAGGCTCGAACGGAACCAGCCGCGATACTGATCGCTGCCTTCGAGATACACGTCGGCCGGCCACGGCATGCCCCGGTCCTCGAGCACCGCGCGATGCGTCACGCCCGACTCGAACCAGATGTCGACGATGTTCATCTCTTTGGAGAACGCCGTGCCCCCGCACTTCGGACAGGCGAATCCCGCCGGGAGAAATGCCTCGACGGGATCGGTCCACCAGACGCGCGCGCCTTCGGCACGAAAGCGGTCGGCGACGGTACGCGCGACGCGCGGATCGAGGGTCGATTCGTTGCACTGCGCGCACACGACCGCCGGAATCGGCGTGCCCCACGTGCGCTGTCGCGAGAGGCACCACTCCGGATGGTGCTCGATCATCTGCGTCATGCGTTCTTCGCCCCAGGCGGGCGTCCACGTCACTTCGGGCAGCTCGCCGACGATGCGGCGGCGCAAGCCGTTCGCGTCCATCGAGATGAACCACTGCGCGGTCGCGCGATAGATGACGGGGTTCTTGCAGCGCCAGCAGTGCGGGTACGAATGTTCGTACGATTCGGCCGAAACCAGCAGTCCCGCCGCGCGCAGATCGTCGACGATACGCGTCTGCGCTTCGAAGATGTTCTGGCCCGCGTAGGGGCCGGCGTCCACGGTAAAACGGCCCGCACCATCGACCGGGCTCAGCACGGGCAGACCGTACTTCAGTCCCGTTTCGAAGTCGTCGCTCCCGTGACCGGGCGCCGTGTGCACCGCGCCGGTGCCGGTTTCGAGTTCGACGTAATCGGCGCGGACGACGACCGAGTCGCGGTCGAGAAACGGATGCCGCACGCTCGCGCCCGCGAGCGCATCGCCCAGCACCATGCCGCGCAGCACGCCGCCGTCACGCGCACCGCTGATGCGTTCGATCAACGCGGGCGCCAGCGCCTCGGCCGCCAGCACATCCTCGCCGCCGACGCGATAGATCGCGTACTCGGCGTCGGGTTTGATCGCGACCGCAACGTTGGCCGGCAGCGTCCAGGGTGTGGTCGTCCAGATCACGATCGAGAGCGGCGTGCCGTCATCGGCGATGCCAAACCGCTTCGTGATGTCCGCGCGCTGCGCGGCGTCGGCGGGAAAACGCACGTAGATCGACGGTGAAACGTGATCCTTGTATTCGATCTCCGCTTCCGCCAGCGCGGTCTCGTCGTGGACGCACCACAGCGTCGCTCGCAAACCTTTGTAGAGTTGTTTGGCTTCGGCCAACTCGGCCAGCACGTCGACGATCGCGCCCTCGAAGCGCGGTGCGATCGTCATGTACGGATCGTCGTAGTGACCGAAGCCGCAGCCCATGCGCAGGATCGCCTCACGCTGGCGGTCGAGCCAGTGCAGCGCGCGCTCGCGGCATTTCTCGCGCAGTTCGAGCGGATCGACGTGATGGAAATCGAGCTTGAGGTGCCGGAGCGTTTCCATCTCGATCGGCAACCCGTGCATGTCCCAACCGGGCACGAAATCCGCGTACTTGCCGTCCAGCAAGTTGATCTTGACGAACGCGTCCTTGAGCACGCGGTTGAGGAAGTGCCCCATGTGCAGATCGCCGTTGGCGTACGGCGGCCCGTCGTGCAGGATGAACGGCGGGTTGCCGGCGTTCTTCGCCAGCCGTTTGCGATAGGTGTCGTGCTCGGCCCACCAGCGAACCCGGTCCGGCTCCCGCTTGGGCAGCTCGGCGCGCATCGGAAAGTCGGTTCGCGGCAGGTTGAGGGTCGCGCGATAGTCGCGCCGCGGCGTCTGGGTCTCGGGCATGGAAGGGATCAGGTTCGCGGTTTTAGCGAACGGAACCCACTGCCCGGGGGTCGCTGGCCGCGAGGTCTTTGAAATCGAAGGTGCAGCTTTTACCGGGCTGCGCGGGCACGCCGGGGCCGTCGAAGTGTTCGAATTCCTTCGGCACCGGGCGGAAATTTTCGCCGGCCGGCCACAAGCGAATCAAGCGCCGGATGCGCTCGGGCTCGGGATAGTTGGTGAAGCCGTCGCGCGCGTGCATCACGGTGTAGTTGTTGATCACGAGCATGTCGCCGCGCTCGAGATCGAATTCGAGCCGAAACTCCGGCGTGCGCCCCACGTCATCGAACAGATCGAGCGCCGCGATATCTTCGTCCGCGAGCGGCAGGCCGAGGGCCCGGTGGCCGGCGGCGATGCCGGTGCGCTGGTAGTGCACGCTGACCGCGCCGTCGACGCGCGCGAAGACCGGCACGCGATAGGGCGTCACGATGCCGGCCCCTTCGGCTTCTTCACCCAAACGGTGGTAGTGATAGCCACGATAGAGCCGCGCCAGCGCAGCGGGATCGCGGCGCGCGATCTCGTCGTGGATAGCGATCCCGCTGCCGATCGTCGAGCGGCCGCCGCTCAACGCCGTCTGCCAACAGGCGAGCGCGAGCATGTCGGTGATATCGGTGTGCAGGCGCAGCTCGACGTTGCTGCGATACATGCGCGGCGTCGGATCGTTGGCCGTGGCATCGATGACGTCGGTGATTCGCTCGCCGAGCGCGTTCTGCGAGAGCATCCGTCCGCCGAAATGCAAACCGATACCCCACACCGCCGCGCGGAACTCGTCGACCGTCAGCTCGTCGTCGAGCGGGAGGCCGCGCAGGATCGTGAAGCCGCGGCCGGCACGGACGTCGGCGTACGCCCCGTCGAGCTTCGCGGACAACGCGCCGAACGCAAAATCTTCTTTACTGAACGTGTCCGGTGACTCGCCGAGACGGCCGCTGTCGCGCAGCCGGCGGACGGCGGCGACAATCGCACCGCGCTCTTCGGACGCGAGTCGAACGTAATACCGGCCTCGCTCGCTCTCGAGCGAGGTGCGGGTCCAAGCAGCCGGGTCGCGCGTGATCGTGCTCATTGGCCGGGCCATTAGTAAGGCACCCGAGGAGGAATGACCTTGTTCGGGCTTCCGGAGCAGGCACTAGGCTGGAGCAGGCGCAAATCACACTCTCCACCTGTCGCCCGACTACGAGGAAAATCGCCAAGATGGCGAACCCGCGGTTCCAAACGAACGGCGTCGATCTCATGATCGACGGACTCCTCGCCGCCGGTGAAACCGCCGGCGATATTCGCGAGCGTCTGTGGCAAGTTGCCTGGGCGCGCGGCTATCAGGACGTGGTCGTTCCGATTCCCGTGCCTGACGTCAAGATCGAAGGCTTCTGCGTTCTCGCGCAGCACTTCTCGCCGCACCGCACGATGGTGTGCGTCGACGACGGCGAGCAACTCGTCGGCCTCGTCGACGACCTCGAAGAGCCCCCGTTGGGCTCGAAAGTGCGCATGCAGCCGCTGTACGGCACGTCGGCCCACTGGGGCTTCAAAGTGCTCGCATCGCTGGGCTGCGGGCTGACGATTCGCTTCGACGACGATAAGGTTGAATCGGGCTGGGTCGATCGCCTCAAGAATTGCCTGAGCGAAATTCGCGAAGGGGAGACCGCGTTGCGGCGCCGGATCGAGATCGATCGGGCCAACATCGAGTTCGTGCTTCCGCCGACGCCGTTCCGGGTCGAGATGGAGAAAGCCGACAAAGAGATTCGCGACCGGGTCACCGGCGGCGGCTACACCGATGACGAAGCCAAAGCGCTGGCGCGGGCCAAAAACAATCAGGCCGAAGTTGCCAAAGTTATCGCGGCGCGCGATAAGCGCCTGGTCGACGCGTACCGTATCGAAGTCACCGAGTTCCGCGCCAAGATTCCCGAGCTGCGGGCCGACTTCGACAAGCGGATGGAAAAATACGCGGAGTTTCGCAAAGAGATCGACCGCTGCAATGAGACCGACGGCGCGAGCCGGTCCGTGACCGACGCGAGCTTACGCGCGACGCAGCAACTCGAGACGATCGAGCAAGCGGTGCTGAACGTGCACGCGAAAGATCTCGACCGGATCGAAGAAAATCCGCGCCGCTACTTCTCGGAGATCATACAGACCATCGATCTGCTGTTCGAACTCCTACCGAAGAAACTTCAGAAGGCTGCAGCGACGGCCGCAAAGTAACGACCGGCGCCCGGCGCAGGGCGCGGTACTGTCCCCAACTCGTGCGGATCAGGAAGCCCGCTACGACGACATACCAGGCAAACTGCCACGTCCGCGTGACGGCCACGGCCACGAGACCCCCGGCCGCGAAACATAGCCCGAAGCCGATGCCGACCAATGCGGCGGTGGCGGTGGCTCCGTCGCGGTCGCCGCGCAAACGCCACAGCAGCGCCCGCAGCACCCGGCCGCCGTCCATCGGATAGCCCGGAATCAAGTTGAACGTGGCCAAAACCGCGTTGGCGAAGGTCACGTAGGCGAGCATCGAGGCCACGGCGTCGGCGTAGCGCACCGGGACGACCCCGTCGACGGCGTGCATCGCACCCCACGCGGCGAGCGCGATCACGGCGCTCGTCGCCGGACCGGCCAGCGCGACCAGCGCGTCGGCCAGCGGGCTAGGCGGCTCCTCCTCGAGCGTGGCGACGCCGCCGAAGAGAAACAACGCGATCGAGCTCGTCTGCACGCCGAAACGGCGAGCGGTCAGCGCATGCGCCAATTCGTGGATCACGACGCTGGCGAAAAGCACCAGCGCGGCGGCGGCACCGATACCGTATGCGGCGGCCCAGCCGATGACGGCAATCGGCCCGGCGTTGGCGATCGTTACCGCGACAAGCGCATAGATCGGGAACCACGACGGGTGAACGTCGAGACGAATCCCAAATAGACGGCCGATCGGAAACGCTCGGAACATCGTCCGCACCACGTTCGCGCGTGTAGCGCACGTGCGCCTGCAACTTATGGTGTGTCGTGCGTAACGACTTCGTCCAAAACGTCGAAATTGCGCAGCGCGCGTTGCTCGATTTCCGGCGCAACCGAGCGCAGGTGCGCGACCAATTCGTCGCGCCGGGACCACGCGTCGTCGACGCGAGCCTGGACGTCCTTGGCCTGCACCCGTTCGCCCGGCGTGAACAGCGGCGGCAGCGGATAACGCAGGTCTTCCAGCAGCGCACTGACTTTGGGGTCGTACGGCACCGCGCTAAACGGCACGCCCAGGCGCCCAGCGATGATCAGGGCGTGGAGCCGCATGCCGATCACGAGCGAGGCCCGGCCGATGACCTGCGCCGCTTGGCCGAGCGTCATCGCCGGCAGCAGCAGCGGCGCCGACTTGGCGCGCCGGATCACCGCCGTCGACACGTCGGCATCGGGCGGCCCACCCAGCGGCAAGAACGCAACCTGGGCGCCGTGCTCGTTCGCTAAGCGGTCGACCGCGGCCGCCATCAAACCGGTCGTCGCCTCGTTGTGCTGCCAGCGGCGCACGGAAACCACGACCAGCGGTCCGGGGCCGGCGAGGCCTTCGGCGGCCAGGTCCAGCGGCTCGCCCTGCGGCTCGAAGAGGAAGACCGGGTCGGCGGTCTGTTCGACGCGCACGTTCGGCAGCAACGACGACAGCAGCCGGCGCGAACGGTCGTCGCGCACGGTCGCCGCCGCGACGCCCCCGCAGCACGCCCGCACCACGGCCCGCCCGAACACGTCGAGCGGCCCGACCGATTGCGCGAAGATCATCGTGCGCTTGCGCGCCCGCGTGGCAGTGCGCACGATGCCCGCGTAGTAGAGCAGGCTCCGCAAACTGGTCGCGTTTTGCAGCAAGCCGCCGCCGCCGGAGAGCACGACGTCGGCGCGGTCGATGGCGCGGCGCACCGCGCCGAGGTCCATGCGCGGCGTGGTTTCGACGTTCAGCCGCGCGGCGGTACCGGCCGGGTCCGCGCTAAGCACGTCGATCGTTCCGCCGGGATACGCGGCGCGTAAGCGCGCTACCATCACGTCGAGCAGCGCCTCGTCGCCCAAGTTGCCGAAGCCGTAGTAGCCCGAGATCAGCACCCGCGGCTCGCGCACTCAGCGCCGCAACCGGCGGTACACGGCGATGGCGAGCGCACCGATGACCGCGCCGAGCACGGCGCCGTTGATCACGCGCTCGAGGCTCACGATGAGCGGCGTGTGCAGGTGGGAGAACGTGTCGATCAGATCGCCGAGCCCCATTCCCGCGGCCAGCACGAAGAGCCAGCCCCACCGGCGCAGATCCACCGGGATGAGCGCCGGCACGAGCATCAGCGCCGGCCAGGCGACGACGAACTCCTTGAAACGCGGCCGAACCTGCAAGATCGTCGTGAGGTGCGAGCGCAACGCCAGTTCGAACGACGACGGCGCGATGTCGCTCTGGTTGCCGCTCCGTTCGAGCACGATGAACGCGCCGGCCGCGAGAACGATACCGGCCAGCAGTTGGATCACACGCACCGGTTCTTCGCCGGCGGTGCGCAGGTCGAGCTTCGCGCCGAAACGGCCGGTGAAGAAATAGAGACCGAGCGCGATCAGCGGCGGCAGAACGAGCACGTATTTCACGCCCAGGAAACGATCGATTTCGGTCATCGTCAAGAGCGTGCTCAGCAAACCGACGATTGCGAGCGCGCCGCACAGCGTGACCGCGATCGCGCACGCCAGCGCGAGCAATCCGCGCGCGTACGCGTTGGCCGTGCGCACCCACGGCGCGGGTTCACCGCGAAAAGCCCAGCCGGCGGCGAGCATTCCGAGCGCCGGAAACGTCAGGCCGGCGGCAAGCGCGAGCGCCTTGCGGGCGAGAATGTCGTGATGACTGGCGTAACCGGCACCCACGAACGCGAGATCCGCCAGCACGAGAGCGGCAATCCAGCCCACGCCGCCGATACCGAACGCTTCGAG
>DASYOE010000328.1:0-6169 GCA_036008105.1 Candidatus Lustribacter sp.
CGGCCATCCTTCAGGCCGCGTGGCTGGGCTTGGCCGAACACGCGCACGTCGACGTCGAGGGCGAGCGTACGGGCGGCCTCCTCGCGATGCGCTGGCCCGAAGCGGCGCGCGAGCGCGAGGACGTGCGCGCGATCGTCGCAACCGCGGAGCTCTCGATCGCCCGGATCGCGCAGCAATTCCCAAAGCACGTGCGCGCCAGGCGCGCAAAAGAACCGTAACCTAGGCAAAGTTTTTGGGTAGCCTCACGTCGAACGGAGGCGAGACCATGACGGACTCGAGTAAACCCCCCGGCAACAACGAACCGGGCCATAACGCACCCGATGCCGGCGACGCGGGACGTACCGTGATGGTCGGTGTTCTCGGTGGCATCCTCTCGGCTGCCGGATACCTCGTGTATCAGCGCCTGCCCGAAGAACAGAAAGACCGCCTGCACCGCCAGGTGCGCGGCCTGTTGGAATCGCGGATCAACGAGATCCGCCAAAACTTCAACCTTTAAGGCGGCAGGTCGTGGTCGGCCGTCGCGCTCGGAACGCGCGCCGGCATGACATCGTGGTGCGGCGAGGCCGGCGCCGGCGGCGGCTCGTAGGCCGGCGCCTCGTAGGGGTGCGTCCCGTAGGAGTTCGCGTCGTAAGCGGGCGGTTCGTAGGGGATCGACGGGGGCGGCGCCAGCGGGTCCTCGATCAGGTGGGCGCGCGAAATATCGCCACCCCCGTAGCTGTGGTCGTCGGCGGCGCGCTCCATCTCGCGGATGAAGGACTGCGACGTGTTCTGCACGTCGCGCACCAGCGTCCCGACCTTCCGCGCGACTTTGGGCAGTTGTTCGGGTCCGAAAAACATGAGGGCGGCGGCCCCGAGGAGGGCCATATCGGGAATTGAGAGCATCCGAAGGGTTTCTTCCCGGCTCCGGGTAACGGCACATGCCCCGCCCCCCACGGCGGGAAAAATTTTCAGAGCCGGCGGCGCCCCTTCTTGAAGATCATCTACACCCGCGGCAACCGCACGGAGACGTTGGCATCGATTGCCACGCTTCGCAAGATACTCAACCGCTTCGTCGCTCACCGCGTTTTTTACGAGGTGAGTTCGCGAAACAAGCGCGGTCACGAGTTCTTTTCGGCCAAGAACGCGTTCGTCGTCGGTTCGATCGAAATCGCCAACCGCGACTACCTCACCATCACGATCTTCGACGCCAACAACACCGCGCACTCGATCGAAATCCTCAACCCGGCCGCGATGCGCATCTACGACGACACGCTGGGGAAGGGCTTTGCGGTGTCGTTCCTCAGCGAAAGCGCGGGCGTCGAATCGCGCTGCTATCTGCGCGACGAGGGCGAAGACGGCGATGCCATCCAGGCGCGCTGCGAGCTCGAGAAAATCACGCTGCCGCAGTTGTTCGAATACCTCGAAGAAATCCGCAACGTCGACGCCGTCGCGACGCCGAACAATACGGTCTAAAAGGCGTTATTTAAAGGCGTAAACGACTTCTTTAAATACTTCGGGGTCTTTGCCGAGCAGCGCGCGCACGTCGCGGTCGTCCTGCCCGGACACGACGAACCCGAGGGCTAGGTGGCGCGGCAGGAAACGCCCGCCGTTGGCGCGCCGCGCCGATTCGTTGAACAGCTTGAACGAATCGCGGTTGAACCAGCGCTGATACTGCCCGTCGCTGGAATGAAAAACGACCGTGTCGTACCGCGTGAACGGCGGCTTTTCGCCGCGCGGCAGCACGCCTTCGCCGACTTCGTGCACGCCGCCGGGCGATGGCTGACGCGCCGCGGCGACGATCCGCCCGCGCTCGAGGACCTCAGCCAGCGCGCCGCCGACCTTCGCGTCGTCGAGCAGCGCCAGCAACACGTGCGGCGGCGCCACGAACGACGCTCCGTACTCGACCGCGTACGTCACCGCCGCCCGGCACACCGCGAGCAGTTCTTCCGTAAGGAGAACCTGATCCTGATCCATCAGGAGCGGTCATTCTTGCGCCGCCGCTCCAACCCCGTCGCCCGGCGTAATTCGCGTACGGCGTCACTTCTGCGCCCCGCCCGGCGGTAGGCGACGCCCAGGTTGTGATGGGCTTCGGGGTAGTCCGGGTCGAGGACGATCGCCGCCTCGAAGCGCGCGATGGCGCCGTCGATGTCGCCGTCTTCGAGCAGCAGGTTGCCGGCGTTGACCATCGCCGGCACGCACGTCGCGCTGGTTTTGAGCGCCTCGTCCAGCCGCGCCTTTGCGGCCGGCCGGTCGCCGCGCGCCAGGGCGACCAGGGCACGCTTGTTGTGCGCGAGCGCCCGGGCGCGATCGTCGCCGGCGGCCGCAAGCGCCTCGTCGAAGCAGCGTTCGGCCTCGTCGAGGGCACCGGTGGCGAGCGCGCGGGTGCCGCGTTCCAGCGGTCCCAGCTGCCCCACCGGGGCGATTCGAAACAACCGCGCGAAGAATGACACCTCGCCATGTTGCACGTCGACGTCATCTCGCTCTTCCCGGAGATGTTCGCCCCCGTCATCGGGTTGTCGATCGTCGGCCGCGCTATGGAACGCGGATTGGTCGACGTGCGGGTGCACGATTTGCTCGACGGCCTCGAGCCCGGTGCGCGAGCCGACGAGCGGCCCTACGGCGGCGGTCCCGGCATGGTGCTGCGCATCGAACCGCTGGCCCGAACGCTCGATGCCATCCTGGCCGCCGCGCCGCCGCTGGAGCGGCGCCGGATTATCTTGACGGCCGCCGCCGGCCGCCCGTTCGGACAGGCCGATGCCGCCGCGTTCGCCCAGCTCGACCGCCTCATTTTGATCTGCGGTCACTACGAAGGCGTCGACGAACGGCTCGCCGCGCTCTATCCGATCGAGGAAGTCTCGCTCGGGCCGTTCGTGTTGACCGGCGGCGAGATCGTCGCGATGGCTTTCTGCGATGCGACCGTGCGTTTGATCGACGGCGTGATCGCGGCCGAATCGCGCGCCGCCGAATCGTTTGCCGCCGGCGCCGACGACCTCGACCATCCGGCGTTCACGCGGCCGCCGGTCTTTCGCGGGGTGGCCGTTCCCGACGTGCTGCTCTCGGGCGATCACGCCAAGATCGCGGAGTGGCGGCGTCAACGTTCGCGCGAGCGCGCGGCAGCGAGACGGAGTTGACGGTGCGCCGGACCATCGCATTCATCATCTTTGCGCTCGCAGTATGCACGCCGCTGCGCGCCAACGACGGCGACAAGCAACTCACGCACGTGGCGGGAACCGTGCAATATCAGGCGGGCTCGGACGCGGCGTACCATCCGGTGTTCGGCCGCATCGATCTGGCCGATAGCGCCATCGCGGTCACGCTCGCGCAATCGCGCGCGCAGCTGATCCTACCCGATTCGAGTTCGATCGACATCGGCGCGACGACGCGCGTTCGTCTGGCGGCGTTCAACGCGGCCGACACCGGTAATCCGAACGTCGTGGTGCTCGAACTCGGCGTGCTGCACTTTACGATCAAGCATCCGGCGGGCGGGCGCGCCAACTATCGCTTTCAAACGCCGACCTCGCAAATCGCCGTACGCGGCACCGAAGGGTATCTCGTCACCGGCCCCAGCGGCACGGATTTCTATTGCGCCGACTGCGGTCCCGGCGACGTGACCGTTACCGTCGGAAGCAAAAGCTACGCGCTCGCAACCGGCGATCAAGCGATCATCATCGGAACGACCGCCGCCGGTGCCGACGTCGACGTCGTCGCGCGCCCGTGCGCGAATCCGGCCGCGATCGAACTGAGCGACGGGAAACTCGGCGCGAAGATTCCACCCGATCAGCGCTTCGACACGACCGGCGCGACGGGCGGCGATCCGCTGCGAGCGGTGCCTATCCCGACTGCGAATTGAGCGTTTCGACGGCTTCGTCGAGCAGGCGTTCCGCAAACGCATGCAATTCGCGGTCGACCTCGAGTGACTCGAGCAACCGCTGCCCGAGCGGATCCTCGTCGATCCAGGTGACGTCGTCGCCGGGCGGAATCTGCGTGACGTTGGCGACCGTAATGCGCTCCGCCGGCAGCAAGTTGATGCCGACCTCCATGCTGCTCCGGCGCACGACCGCCAGCGACTCCGGCAACCGCTCGACGATCCCGACGGCGAGAAACGAGCGCAGCAGCGACTTGGCAAGGTCGAGCCGTTCGCGCCGGTACGCCGCTTTATCGGCAGCGCTCCAGCCGGCGTAGAGTTCGGGAACGCAACGCCCGCGCGTTGCATCGCACCACGTGTAGAGCGCGATGTGATTGGTTTGCGCGTTCTCGAACGGTTCGCCGTTGACACCGTCGAGCAGCCAACGTGCGATGTCTTTCGATCCGGCGCCGACGTCCGCCGGAACGCCGAATGCCTTGCGCTCCTGCTGCACGTACCGCAATACCGAGAGTGCTTGCGCGCGCGGTTCGCGCAACAGCGTGAAATAGTGCAGCGGGCGGCCGGCGATCGTGGGTGCAAAGCGCCGGATGTTGTGGGTGCTCACCGCGGCCAGCCGCGGATCGTCGGCGCTCGGCCAGACCTCGAGCGGCTCGAAGACGTAGTCCGGATACAGCGACCGGTAGCCCGTAATGGCACCGGCAATAGCCGCATCTCTCAACCAAATGCGTACCGCAGTTCCCGCACACTTCGGGATATGGACCTGAACGAGAATGCCGGGGGGCCCCACCCGAGCACCTCCACACGACGAATTGTCTTTTTCCGTATCTACGACGGCCGGGCTATCATAGCCGCCCAGCCTGAGGTGATCCTTGGAAGCGCTCGTTTACTTTGCATAACGAACTCGCCTTCGTCCGGCAACCTTTCACGCTTGAACGAGTACCGGTTTCGTGGTACACTCGGCGGGTTGTCGCCGCCCCTGTGCGGCCCCGTGCGCGTGCTTAGTAGAGAGCAGTCATGAACGTCATCGACCTGATCCAAAAGGAACAGGAAAAGCCGAGCGTCCCCGATTTCCGGCCGGGCGATACGGTGAAAGTTTACTCGAAGGTTGTCGAAGGCGGCAAAGAGCGCATTCAGATGTTCGAAGGGACCGTGACGGTCCGTAAGGGCGGCGGTTCGGCCGAGTCGGTCACCGTGCGCCGCATCGCCCACGGCGTCGGCGTCGAGAAATCGTTTCTGCTGCACAGCCCGCGCGTCGACCGGATCGAAGTTTCCAAGCGCGGCATCGTGCGCCGCAGCCGCCTCTACTACTTGAGCGATAAAATCGGCAAAGCCGCTCGTATCAAAGAAAAGAAGGTCGCGAAGTAAGCGAGCGGTGACCCCTCTCGAACTTCTAGGGCTGATCTGCATTTTCGCAATCGTCCGGGTTGCGATCAGCATCAAGCCGGCCCCGGTCGTCGTCGGCGACGATACGAGCCCGACGGCACGCACCGTCATACGCGAATACCTCGATGCTTTCATCGTCGCGGGATTGGTGGCGCTGTTCCTGATCACGTTCGTGATCCGGACCTTCTTCATTCCGTCCGGCTCGATGATCCCGACCCTGCAGATCCACGACGTCCTGCTGGTCAACGAGTTCGAGTATCGCTTCTCCAAGCCGGCCCGCGAGGACGTCGTCGTCTTCCCGCCTCCGATCTCGTCGCCGAACGACTTCATCAAACGGCTGATCGGGGCGCCCGGGGACACCTTGCGCATTCACAACGGGATCGTCTACCGCAACGGCGTTGCGCTCGACGAACCCTACGAAGCGCAAAAGCCCAACTACGAGCTGCAGATCCGTAACTACAACGTCTACGTCGACGGCTCACCGCTCGATCCGACGCTGGCAAACATCCCGCCGAAGGCCGACTGGACGGCGCCGGATCGCATCCCCGCCGGGTGCTACTTCATGATGGGCGACAACCGCAACAACTCCGAGGACTCGCACATCTGGGGCTTCGCACAGGATGACGGCACGTTCTTGGCCGGTCCGCTCAAAGGACAGAAGGCCTCGTTCACGGGCCATGCATTCCTGATCTTCTGGCCGCTCGACCGCCTGCGCATTCTAAGATAACGGCGGCGATGGAGCGAGCACCGCGTGATCGTCATATCACGATCATGTTGTTGCGAGCTCGGACTGGGGGCCCGACGCAAAGCGTGGGGGGCGCGCAGGCTAGGCCGGAGCGCCTTTAAAGCCGAAGAACGCAGTCGTGCTGTCGCAGCCCCGTCATGCCCTCCGCGTCAGCGTGCAGGTCGTCGTCTTGCTCGCCATCGGGATGGCGTTTTTTC
>DASYOE010000329.1:0-15306 GCA_036008105.1 Candidatus Lustribacter sp.
GTCTGGGCGCTGGCCGCGTTCGGCATCCGTTGCGTGGTCGCGCGCAGCTTCGCCGAATCGTTTCGTTTGAATTGCCTGCGCAACGGGTTGTTGCCGGTCACGCTCGCCGCGGGCGACGCGGCGGCATTCGAGCAGCTCGTCCTCGCGAACGGCGGCGCCGGCACGTTCGGCGCCGATCTACGCGACCAACGCCTCACCGCTCCGGGCGGCGTGACGTTTGCGTTCGAAATCGACGCCTACGAGCGCGAAGCGCTGCTCGAGGGCTTGGACGACATCGGGCTCACGCTGCGCTTTCTGCCGCAGATCGAAGCGTGGGAGCAACGCATGCGCGCGTCCGCACCGCATCTGCAGATCCCCGAACGGCAACCGTCTTGACCCGCGGTGCGCGCTTGCGCGAACTGATCGCCGCGCCGGAGTTGCTGGTGATGCCGGGCGCATACGACGCGCTGTCGGCGCGCCTGATCGCGCGCGCCGGCTTTCCGGCCGTGATGGCGGGTGGCTTCGCGGCGGCCGGAACGCTGCTGGGCGAACCCGACGCCGGCCAGATGACGCTCAACGATTACGCCGGACACTACGGCCGCATCGCCGCCGCGATCGACGTGCCGCTGTTCGTCGATGCCGACACCGGTTTCGGCGGACCGAACAGCGTGCGCCGCACCGTTCGCGCGTTTTCGCGCGCCGGTATCGCCGGCTTGTTCATGGAGGATCAAACGATGCCCAAGCGTTGCGGCTACGTCGCCGGCAAAGGCGTCGTGCCCGTCGACGAGATGGTCGCCAAGATTCGTGCTGCCCGCGCCGCGCGCGAGGATGAGTCGTTCGTCATCTGCGCACGTACCGATGCGTGGAGCGTGCTCGGTCCCGACGCGGCGATCGAACGCGCTCGCGCGTACCACGCGGCCGGCGCCGACATGACGTTCGTGCAGGGTGCCGACGAACTCGCCGACCTGACGCGCGTGTGCGCGTCGGTGCCGGGACCGCAGCTGGCCAACCTCTCGCATGCGTCGGCGCGCGCGCAACCCGCGCTGGCAGCGGTCGCGGCGACCGGCGCAGCCGCGGTGATGTACCCGTCGGCGGCGCTGTTCGCGGCCGCGGGCGCGGTCGAACGCGCGCTCGGCGCGCTGCGCAACGACGGCCGCTTCGCCGCTGCGGAAACCGGTTTCATCACGGCGGCGGCGTACAACGGCGTCGTCGATCTAGAAGCGTTCGTGGCACGCGACCAATGACGGGCTCCGATCTCAACCGGCGGCGATTTCTCACCGGCGCTGCCGCCCTCACGCTGCCGCTCGCAGCCGCCGGCGCCGAGCCCGCACTCGCGCAACGCCGGCCGGACTATCAGCTGTCGATCGGCGTCGTCAAGACGGAGCTTGCACCGGGAAACGTCGTGCAGGCGATCGGGTACAACGGCACCATTCCGGGGCCGGTCATTCGCGTACGCGAGGGCCAGCGCGTGACGATCGAGGTCGTCAACGAGCTGTGCGGCATCGACGATATCGTCCACTGGCACGGATTGACCGTTCCCTCAAACGTCGACGGCGCGATGGAAGAGGGCAGCCCGATGGTGAGCTCCGCGGGACGCCATACGTTTTCGTTCGTCGCGCAGCCGGGCGGCACGCGCTGGTACCATTCGCACGCGATCGCGCGCACGGATCTCACGCGCAGTTTGTACAGCGGTCAGTACGGCTTCTTCCTCATCGAACCCAAGGCCGATCCCGCCCGCTACGATCGTGAAGAGTTGATCGTGCTGCACCAGTGGCAGCCGAGCTGGGTCATCTTGCAAGACCTGCGCAAAGGCCCGCCGGCCGACAACGGCCTCGAAGTGGCCTACGCGTCGGCATCGATCAACGGACACGCACTCGGTTCGGGACCGCCGATCGCCGTGCGCCAAGGACAGCGCGTGCTCTTTCGCGTGCTCAACGCGAACGCGACGATGGACGCGTCGCTGGCGTTACCCGGCCACCGCTTCACCGTCATCGCACTCGACGGTAACCCGGTTCCGAAGCCGCAAACCGTCGATGTGCTCTACATTGCGCCGGGCGAACGCGTCGATGCCGTCGTCGAGATGAATCAGCCCGGCGTGTGGGTGTTCGGAGCGACCCAGAACGCCATGCGGATGATGGGCATGGGCACCGTCGTGGAATACGCGGGCGCGAGCGGGGAGGCGGTGTGGCAAGCTCCGCCCTCGGCAACGTGGGACTACACCAGTTTCGGCACCGCGCCGGTCGCGCGCACGCCGGACGGCATCTTCGCGTTGAACTTCGACAAGATCCCCGGTGGCCGCGGCGGCTATAACCGCTGGACGATCAACGGCAAGTCGTGGCCCGAGACCGATTCGTTACGCGTCGCGCGCGGCAAACGCTACCGCGTCGTGCTCAACAACCCGACCGGTGACATGCACACGATCCACCTGCACCGCCACCGCTTCGAAGTTACCAACTGGCTCGGAACGCCCACCTCGGGCGTGTTCAAAGACGTCGTCGCGCTACCCGGACGCAAGAGCGGCGAGATCGAGTTCGTCGCCGACAACCCGGGCCCGTCGCTCTTTCACTGTCACATGCAAGACCATCAAGACTTCGGTTTCATGGCCTTGGTGGAATACGTTTTATAATATTAGGGCAGCACTTCCAGCTTCACGATTGCGGCTTCGTGATTCGAGCCGGTCCACACCGCGACCGGATTCTTCGTGTTGTCGATCCAGAGGCGGCGCGTGTTGGTCGTGAACGGCAACTGGTAGTCGAGGATGCGGCCGGTCGCGGGGTCGAGGCGCGTGATGCGGTCGGTGCTCATCGAGCCCGTCCAGACGTCGCCGTTCTTGTCGGCGACGACGTCGTAGGGTGAATCGTACGGCGTCGGCAGCACGTACTCTTTGATCGTGCCGTTGTCGGCCTTGGTGTCGTAGCTCCCGATCCGGTTGACGGCGTACTCGGCGAACCACAACATGCCGGTGCGATCGTCGAGGCGGCCGCGCCGCGGGTGTGAAACGTCCGTCGGTGTCGGAATGATTTTGAACGTGCCGGTTTTCGGGTCGAGATGCCCGATCGCGGTGCCCCCGAAATCAAACCCCCAGATGCCGTTCGTCGTGTCCGTGACGAGCCCGTACGCGTTGAACGTGTGCGTCGTCGAGCCGGGATAGTAGTACGGACCGAACGTCTCCCAGGTTCCGGTTTGCGGATCGAGCCGCCGGAACGAATGGTCGTCCTGATTGTTCGTCCAGATCTTGCCGTCGGCGTTCATGTGGTTCGGAGCGACCATCGACGCCTGGGTGAAGTCCGGATGCGCGGCCGGCGGAACGGCCCATTGTTTGAACGTCTGCGTCTTGGGATCGAAGCGGTCGACCCCGCCTTGATACAGGTTGGCGAGCCACAGATCGCCGTTCGGATCCACTTCGATGTCGAGCGAACCGTCGAGATACGCGGGCTTGAACTCCCCGATCGGAAATTCCGTCACCGCGCCGGTTTTGGGATTCAAGCGTCCGAGAAACTGTTGGCCGAAATCCGAATACCACATCATGCCGTCGGACGTGCCGACGACGTCGTGCGGCTGGGCCAGCCGGTCGGGCAAGTCGTACTGCGTGACGATGACGTGCGTCGATGCGCCTTTGAGCCGCGGCAGCGGTTTGAGCGGCCAGGTTCGCGGGCCGGCGCTCTGATTGATGCTCGCGAGGTACGTCGCGAGCTCGGAGCTCGTGTTGATACGCGCTTCGCGCGCGGTGCGGAACGGCTGCGGCTTGAGCCAAAACGTCGAGAACGAGTAGTTCCCCATCCGCGGTAAGACGTTGGTGCGAAAATCGTCGGCGGTGTGATACGAATCGACGACGCGCTGCAGCGTGTGACAGCCGGTGCAGTCGAGCAGGCCCGTCTTCTGCGCCGCGGTTCCCGGGACGCTGTTGAACCAGTCGCCGTTGGACATCTGATCTTCGAGATCGCTGGTCGTGCGCAAGCGCAGATCGGCGGTCGCGGTCGATGCGGCGCTCACCGTCACCGTTGCCGGCGCCGTCAGGTCGTACCCGGCAGCCCGAATCTGCAGGTCGTACGTGCCCGGAGCGACGTGCGAGGCCGGAAAGCGATAGCGCCCTTGGCCGTCGGTGATGACCGCGACGCTGATCGGCGAACCGGGACGACGCGCGATGACGACGACGCCTTCCATGTTGCCCTCGGCGGCCGAACTCACGCGCCCGGTCAGCGCGACCGGCGCCGGTTGGGCGGCGCGCAGCGCGCCGGCGACGGCGAGCACGACGCCGACCGCAAACGCGATGGCGAACGTGGCGAGAACTCTCATGCGCATGGTCACGAACTCCTTATTATCCGCCGTAGTGGAGCCACCACCCCGTGATGACGATGTACAGCGCGAAGACCGCGGTGCCGATCGGGACGACCCACGACCAACTCCAGGAGACCTTCTCGGTGGCGCTGCGGGGGATGAGCGCGTAGAGCGCGGTCGCGATCACGGCCGCGATCAGGCCCCACGCGAGCCATCCATAGAAGCCGATGGTGTTGTGCCCGGACGGTACGCGAACCCAACCCCACGACCAGGCGCCGATGTTCGGGTAGTACTTGATGAGCGGCAGGTTGAGCCAGTCGTCGATCTGGTAGCCGAGCATGAACGCAATCGAAAAGACCGGAATCAGACGCAGATCAATTTTCATGTTCCGAATCCTTTTAGGTTGTTGAGCACGTGCCCCACGAGGAAGCTATACCAGACGAAGGCCGCCAGGATCGTGGTGACGGCGGCTCGCCACGAAACCTGTTCGTTCAGCGGCACCTTTTTCCACAACATCCAGTAAACCGGCAGCAGCGCGAGCCCGATCACCACGAAATGCTCTTTCAGTTCGAAGATACCGCCGAAGAGCTTCAATCCATGCCCGTAAAAAAATGGCAGGATGCTGAGGCGGTACGGTCCGTACATGAGCGCCCCGACGAACGCAGTGAGCACGTAGAGCACGATAATCGCGTTTGTGTAGAGCGTGACGCGAACGCCGCGATAGGCCTGCCCTATTGATGGCGGCGCCGGCGACCCGCCGCCGGCTGAGACGACGGATCGAAACGGCCACAGCAGCGACAGCGTCTGGTGCGTGAGCGCGCCCAACAGCGTGATTGCGAGCAGCAAGTGAACGATGACGACGACGCTGAACGTAACGTGATAGCCGAGCCCGAGGTCGGGGACGAAGGTGTTTGAATACGTCTGCTGCGCAAGCATCAGCGTAACTTGCGTTTTTTCTTCCGGTTTCCCGTGTCGGCGAACGAATCGCCCAAGCGTACGAGCACCTCGACGAGCTTCTTGCGCTCGTCGGTGGTCAGCGCGGCCATCGTTTCTTCGAGCGGGTCGTGGTGCAGTTGAAACGCCTTCTCGTAGAGCGCCTTCCCGCGCGCCGTCAACGTGACGACCGAACTGCGTCCGTCCTCCGGATGCGCGTCGCGAACGACCAGCCCGTCGCGCTCCAGCGCGTTGAGCATCGAGGTCACGGTCGGGTTTGCGGTGTGGATCAGCGTGCCGATCTCGTTCGGCGTCACGCTCTCCTCGACGTAGATGACCGCCAGATAATTGTACTGCCGCGCCGTCAGCCCGAGTTCGGCGAGGCGTTCGGTCGTGTCGTCGTTGATCCGCTGGGCGAGCGCGCGAATCGTGAACAGCACCTGCGCGTTGAGCGGCTTGAAGCGCGCAAAACGCCGGCGATGCTTCTCCAGATGCTCCTCGGGAATCAGCAACGCTCCCGTGCGCTGTCGCGTCATGGTCCTTAAGATTCTCTCCCCGCGATGAGGAGGCCCCTAGGCTAGCGGAATATCAGCGACTTGATTACGAGCGGAATGACGCCCGGCGGGGTTACCATTTCGCCGACGTCCACGAAGTCGAAATCGCGCAGGTCGACGCTGTCGATCGAGATCAGTTCGCACGCCATCTCGAGTTCGTCCCGCAGCAAGTGACCGAACGTCTTGCCGACGTCCCCATCGATGAGCACGACCAGCGGCGCGGTGCGCGCCTTGGGGTGTGAGACGGCCCGTTCGATCGCGCGCGCGACGCCCAGCAGTTCGCGGTACTCCGGCGCGCGCGTCCAGCTGAACGCGACCGCAATGATCGCATCGGGTTCGCGTTCCAGCCGCTCGATGCCGCGCCGCAACGTCGCCTCGAGTTCGGCCGGATCGATGACGGCCGGGATCTCCAACCGCACGACCGGCACGTTGCGCAGCGGCAGCACGCCGAGGTCCGAAACATAGATCGTCTTACCGCTGACCTGCACCGTGAACTGCGAGGCACCCAGCACGGTCGCGCGGATTCCGGCGCCGGGGTCGACGACCGGGATCGTCAAGCGGGCGCGAAAGCGCTCGCGCAACTCGGCCGCCAGCAACATCGCCACATCGCCGAATTCCTTGACCTGACGCTTGAAGACGTACTCCGCCACGCCGCCGGAAACGGTTATCGCGGCCGGCGCTTGGCTGCGCTTGAGCTCCGGCGTCAGTTGCAGCGCTTTCGCGAGCGCGTCGAGCGGCGCGCCGGTGATGTAGTCGATCGCGACGTCGGCGAGCCGGCTCGCGATACGCCGGCGCGTTTCGGGGTCGGCGAACGATTCGGGCGTCGCCGGCACGCCAAGCTCTTTGGCCAAGAGGTACGCGGCATCGTCGATGCGCGTCCAGTTGCCTTTTTCATCGGTGGCGATGAGGCGCCCGCCGACCGCAAACGCGGACACGTCGAGCACGGTGCCGCCGTAGATCAGCGCGAGTTTCGTCGTTCCGCCGCCGATGTCGACGTGCAAGACGCAGGTGTCGGGATCTTGCGAGTAGCGGGCCGCACCGGAACCGTGCGCGGTCAGCACCGCCTCGAGTTGGTGACCGGCGGTCGCGCAAACGAACTTGCCCGCGTGCTCGGCGAACAGCTCGTCGATCGCCTCGGCGTTGCTCTTCTTGATCGCCTCGCCGGTGAGGATGACGGCGCCGCTGTCGATCGCATCGGGCGTCGTGCCGGCGTCGGCGTAACATTTTTCGATGAACGCGCCGAGCTTCTCGGCGTCGATCGAACCGGCGGCCGTGAACGGTGTCAGCATGATCGGCGAACGCCAAACGATGTCGCGGCGCACGATCACGTAGCGGCTGGACAGATCCTGCGCTTCGCGTTCGAGGATGATCTTCGCGAACAGCAGATGCGACGTCGAGCTGCCGATATCGATTCCGACCGTTTTTAGTTCGAGATGTTCTTGCGACTCGATGTAACGATCGAGTGCGGCGGCAGCTTCCGGATCGAAGTGCGCGTGATCGAAAATGTCTTCGTGCAGCAAGAATTCCCTCGCCCAAGCAGCTTCGAGCCCCGCTCGACCAGGATCCACCGACGGCTGGCCGTGCGGTTGTAAGTACGCCAATGAAGCTCCAATTGAGAAGGGAAGCGTTTCGTACTCTAACTAGACTACGAAATGAGCGTCACCGAAACCTCGCACTCGTTACCACGCTTCGACGGCGGCACCTTTAGCCTCACCGAAGCGTCGCCGGGCAAGCCCGGCCCGGGCATCGTGTTCGTCTCGTCGGCCTACGGAGTTACCGGCGATCTGCGCGCGACGATGCGGCACTATGCCGCCGGCGGCTTCGTGGTGGCCGCACCCGACATGTTCTCGCGCACGCTTGCGGGACCGCTCGGTCAATCAGAGGAAGACCGCGCCGCCGCGCGCGGCCGGCTCGAAGGCTTCGACGTCGCTGCCGGCTTGGCCGACGTGCGCACGGTCATGGACGCCTTGCGCGCGCGTCCGGATTGCACCGGTGCCGTTGCCGTCGTCGGCTACTGCTTCGGCGGCGAATTCGCGTACCTCGCAACGCTACAGCTCGGCGCCGCGGCCGCGGTGTCGTTTCACGGCGTCGGCATCGGCAAGCATCTCGATCAGGCTCCCAACGTGCACGTGCCGATGAGCTTGCATTTCGGCGGCGACGATCGCTTCGTTCCGAACTCCGAAATCGACGCGATCGAAACGGCGCATCGCGGTCAGCGGGCGGTCGAAATCTACCGCTACCCCGGCGCAAAACACGGCTTCATGCAATCCGAATCGGTGGCCTACGACGAAGGCGTCGCCCGTCTCGCCGATGAGCGCGCGCTCGCGATGCTGGCGCGCCTGCAATAGACGCATCATAGGAACTCCGTGGAAGCGGACGCTCGCCCTGATGGTGTGCGTCCAGGCAACGATGTCGGCGCAAAACACGATGCCGGCGCCGTTTTTCCCGCAGTTCTTGGAGCAAAACGGCGTCCATCCGCTGAGCAGCGTCGAGTTTTGGGCCGGCGCCATCCTCTCCGCCAGCGCGCTGACGTCGGCGGTATTCTCGCCGGTCTGGGGCGGCGTCGGCGACCGCATCGGGCGCAAGAAGATGGTCTGGCGTTCGGCGTTGGCTTCGGCGATCACGATGACGCTGATGAGTTTCTGCACGGCGGCGTGGCAGATGCTCGCGCTGCGCGCGATCGCCGGCGCCTTCGCGGGTTTTTCAACCTCGGCGATGGCGCTCGTCGCGACGCAAGTCCCCGAAGGCCGGCTCGGTTACGCGCTGGGCTGGCTATCCACGGGGCAGGTCGCGGGCGCGCTGATCGGTCCGCTCATCGGCGGCCTCCTCGCCGATCATTTCCATAACTACCGCGGGGTCATGTTTTACGCCGGCGTGTTCACGATGGTGTTCGTGCCGGTGTGCGTTGCGTTCACGCACGAAGACCGCGGCACGCGAACGGCCGTCGACCGGGCCACGTCGACGATCTTCGAGCGGCTGCGCTCGGTCGCGCAGCATCGCGACTTCGCGCCGATGTTCGTCGTGATCATGCTGGCGCAAATCTGCTCGATCGGCCTGCAGCCGGTGCTGCCGATTTTCGTACGCCAGATCCTCGGCGACGTTCCCTGGGCCACGACCATCACCGGCGCGGCCATCGCGATCACCGGTGTGGCCGGCCTGCTGAGCGCTCCCTTCCTTGGCCGGCGCAGCGACGAGATCGGTTACCAGCGCGTTTTGCTGATCTCGTTGACCGGCGCTGCCTGTTTCACGCTGCCGCAGGCGTTCGTCGCGAACATTTGGGCCTTCGTTGCGCTGCGCTTCGGCGTCGGCGTCTTCTTGGGCGGCATTCTGCCGACGGCAAACGCGATCATCGGCCGGATCGCAACGCCCGAAACGCGCGGTCAGATCTACGGTTTCACGTCGACCGCGCAATTTCTCGGACGCTTCGTCGGCCCGATGCTCGGCTCGGCCATTGCGGCCGCCTTCGGGGTTCCGGCCGTCTTCGCGTTCATCGGCTGCTTGATGTTCGCGAATCTCCTGTGGGTGTGGTCACACAGCCGTCGTGCTATGCTGAGCCCATGAACGTACCGACGGCGGTGGTGCCCGGTGGGTCAGGAGTCATCGCTCACGTTTCCGACGGTCCGGTCTACACGGCTCCCGCCGCGCACGCGTTTGCCGTCGCACCGGCCGCGCATTTTCTCCCGCTGGCACCGGCCGGTCACGTCTACATCGCGCCGGCCGAACAATCGAGCGGCATCGGGATCAACGTCGACCACGCGTCCTAAAGCGCGCTACACAACGCCCGAATACGAGACAAAGCCCTCGCGGCGACTGCTCAGGAAAGCGCGAATGTCGGCGCCGAGCCGCACGACATCGTCGGGTTCGAACGCGTAGCGCGCGCCCGTAGCCGGTTCGAAGAGGTCGGCCAGTTGCCGCCCATCGCGCACCGACGTGCCGATGCAGGTCAAGCGCACGGCGTCGATACCGTCGGGGCGCAATGTCGCGCTCGCATGACCGACGGCAAAGCGCACGGAGTTGTCGATCAGCGGGCCTTCCTCGACCGCATTCGGCCGCATGATCAGCGAGCGGCGGAACGCGGCTTCGAGTTCCGGCACGACCTCGCGCGTCGTGAGGTGGTAGTTCAAGCGCAGTTGGGCCGGCCGCGCGACCGGCGGGAACGGACCCTCTTGCACGTCGACGTGAAACGTCGCGCGCAATGCAACGCGTAAGATCGGACCGATGATGGTCAGCATGTCCGCGCCGCGAAACGTGACCAGCGGAACGCCCGCCGCGTCGAGGATGCGCGTCACCGGCGTGTCCCCGTCGTTCTGACGGTCGAACATCCGGAAGATGCCGGTCCGCTGCACGGGCAATCCGCCCAGGAGCTTGGACAGGACGAGCGCGACGCCCACTTCCTTACCGTCGAGTGCCTGCAAACGCTCGATCGTCTCGTTCACGCTCGGCCGCCTTCAGCCGCGGTCGATGAACGACTTCATCATGTTGGGCAGAATCGTGGCCTCGAAGAGATTCACTTCCGGCGGCAGCGTGGCCATGAGCACCGCGATGCGCGCGACCTCGGCCGCTTCCATCACGTATTGCTGCGGCGTCGGCCCCGGGCCGGCGCTGCGCACGCCCACGGTCTGCCGCGTGAAACCGCTGAAGGTCGAGCCCGGGTGGATGATCGACGCTACGACGCCGTACGCGCGACCGTCCATCGTCACCTGATGGGTGAGGCCGTGTAGCGCGTGCTTCGTGGCCGTGTACGCGAGCGAATCGGCGCGCGGCGTCTTCTGCGAGATGCTGCCGACGGTGATGATGCGGCCGCCGGGCGGGTTTTGCGCCTTCATCATCTTCACCGCTTCGCGCGTGGCGAGAAACGCGGCGGTGAGGTTCACCGCCAGGATGTCGTTCCAATACTCGAGCGACATCTCGTCGATCGGTTTGTGCGCGGTAACCCCGGCGTTGTTGACGAGGATGTCGAGCCGCCCGTACGTGCGCCGCGCCGCGGCAAACAACGCCAGCACGTCGGCCTCAAGCCGCACGTCGCCCGGCACGGCGATCGCGCTGCCGCCGGCCTTCGTGATGATGGACGCGACGCGCTCGAGTTCGCTCACGCGCCGGCCGCCGAGCACGACGCTGCCACCCTCCGCGCCGAACGCGCAGGCGATCCCCTCACCGATGCCGCTGCTGGCACCGGTGACGATCGCCACACGTCCGGTCATGAGAGGGGCGCTAGGCAAGGACCGGTTCGGTTGCAGCCTGCCGCTGCTTCGCGTACGCGGCAAACACCCGGATGAGATCCGGCGCGATCGGCGAGAAGCGCGTCTGCGTGCGCCGGATCTGGCTTTCGATACCGTCGGTGAAGTGCGCTTTGTCGCGTTCGAGCGGAATCGTCAGCGCGTCGTTCTCGGCCCGATCGCGGATGACGCCCATCGGATCTTCACCGCGGGCGACCTTCGCCATTTCACGCTGCAACATTTTGCGGAACAGGATCACGCCGCTGTCGGTCGTGCCGAGTTTCTCGAGCTGCCGCTGCGCGATGCGGCCTTGCGTAACCCACGCCATGATGTCTTGGGCGTCGACGACGTCGAGCCGGAAGTCACCGTTCTCGTCGCGATACGGAAAGTCGTAGAGCGGAACGCGGTCGAGCAGCGCGCGCGGCACGTCGACGTCCGACGGCGGCTCGTACGCGATATACCAGTAGTGCATCGAATTTTCGTCGTCGATCGGCACGCGCATTTGATAGGCGTGGAACTTCCACACGTTGCCGCCGCCGCTGCCGACCGCGAGGATGTTCGGAAAGAGCACCGGATGGCCGACTTTCCAGTCGTCCGAATCTTCCGACGCACCTTCGAGCAGGCGGCGCTTGTAGACGCCGTACGGAAACTCTTCGAACGCGATCTTGAGATGTTTGCGCGAGATCTGATACTTGGTGCCGGCGAAGCCGCTCTGCTCTTCAACGAACTCTTGCAGTTTGCCGTGCAGCCACTCCGTGTGCACGGGGTCGAGCGAGTTCTCCATGATCTGGAGCCAGTTGCAGGGGACCTGCGCACAACCGATCTGACGGATTGCGCCCTCGACGACGAAGCCCGGCCAACGCGGCAAGAGCGGCGCCGGCTGCGGTCCGAGATACGCGAAGATCATCCCGCCGAGCGCTTCCACCGCGTAGCCGCCGGTGCTGACGCGATCCTTGAACGTGCTGCCTTCCGGCTCGTTCGGCTGATCGGTGCACGCACCGGTGCGATCGAACTTCCAGCCGTGGTAGGGGCAGCGGATGCCCTCGGCTTGCGGGATACCATAGAAGAGCGACGCGCGCCGGTGCGGGCAGAACTCCGCGACGAGCCCGAGCGTGCCGCTGCGATCGCGGAAGAGCACGAGGTCTTCGCCCAACAGCCGGACGCGCTTGGTATAGCGCTCGTTCAGTTCTTCGACGGCTGCGATCGGGTGCCAGTAGCGGCGTTGGAGATCGCCCATCGGCGTCCCCGGACCGACAAGCGTCAACTGCGTGTTCTCGAGCTCGGTCAGCATGCATGTGGGGTTCGCCGGAGGCGCGAAATCCCCTCAGATGATGCGTCCGGCAGCCCTTCGCCTTTTCGTCGCCTGCGCGCTCGCCGCGGCGCTCGTGCCGCTTTCGGGCGGTGCGCAGCAAAACGATCATCTGCGCGTCGGCACCGCTCCGGTCGAAGTCGGCGCCTTGGTGTATTACGCCACCGACGAGGGGTTCTTCAAGAAGGCCGGGCTCGACGTCGAACTCGTCGCGGCGGCAAACGGGCCGGCGATCGCCGCCGCGGTCGCGTCCGGAACGCTCGACATGGGTTCGGGGAACGCGCTCTCGATCGCGCAAGCGCACGACCGCGGGCTGAACTTCGTCTACGTGGCGCCGGCCGGCGCGTATACGACCGCATCGCCGACGGCCGGTTGCGTCGTCACGCGCACCTCGCCGGTACGCACGGCGAAGGACCTCAACGGGAAGACGATCGCGGTCGCCACGCTCGGCAGTTTAGGCGAGATCGCTTGGCGCGCGTGGCTCGATCAAAACGGCGCCGACCTCACGACGATCAAGTTCGTCGAGATGCCGTACAGCGCGATGGATACCGCGCTGGTTTCCGGACGCGTCGATGCGGCTTCGATGGAAGAGCCCGCTCTCGACCGTACGCTGGCGAGCGATGGCCGGCTGCTCTCGCACTGCTACGATGCAATCGCGAAAGATTTCTCCGAAGGCGGCTACTTCGCGACGGCCGACTTCGTCAAAGCGCACTTCGATCTGGTGCGCCGCTTCGCCACGGTGATCGAGCAAACGGCCCGGTGGGCGAACGCGAACCAGAGCGCAACCGCGCTGATCTTGGCCAAGTATTCCGGCATCTCGACGGCCGATCTGACGCACCGCGTCCACTATCACGACAAACTCGATCCGGCCCGGATCCAGCCGCTGATCAACGCCGCAGCGAAGTACGGCACGCTGAAGGCGCCCTTCCCGGCGTCGGAGATCATGGCGCAGGGCCTCTAGTACCGCCGAGCCGGGCAGGTTGGGAGCCGTGCGGGCGACGGCGAAGCCATAAGGATGCGCGTTCTCGCTCTTTTCGCGGTCTTGGCCTCACTTGGAGCCGCTCCGAATGCCGGCTCGGCTCCGGTCGGTTCCGCCGCACCGCCGATTCACGGAACGACACTGGCCGGAACGCCGCTGACGGCGGCCGCCGCGACCGGCAAGGTCACGGTGCTGAATTTCTGGGCCACGTGGTGTCCGCCGTGCCGCGCCGAGACGCCGAACATGAACGCCGCGTACCGCAAACTGCACGCGCCGGACGTCGCGTTTCTCGGCATCGACACGACCGAAACCGCGCCGATCGTGAAGACGTTCCTCTCCGCCAAGGGCGTGCCGTATCCGACCGCACTGGCCGGACCCGACGTCTACAACGGATTCGGCATCGCGTATATTCCGACGACGATCGTGCTCGACGCCCACGGCATCGTGCGCGCGCGGTGGGTCGGCGAAATGGAACCGTCGCAACTCGCCGCCTATATCGCCGCCGCGCGCGCCGGCCGCAACGCGCTCTTCTCCTCACCGCAACAGTCGGCGATCGATGCGCTGCTCGATCCCGCGCACTATGCGTTCCACGGCACGGCCGCGCAGCGCAACGCCGCCCTGATTCAAATGCAGCGCGCGATCGCGCGCGCCGACGCGACCGAGGACAAGTCTCAGCGCGCGGTCGACGACGAACGCACGCAGCGTGAGGAAGGTCTGCTGCGTATCGCCGCCGGCACCGCCGTGCGCGACGCGGCGACGACGCCGGCGCAGCGAGCGTCGGGCCTGGCGCTGATCGCGCACGGTCAAGGCGATCTCAATCGCTGGGCCGACGCGGCCGAAACCAACCGCGCGGCGCTCGCGCTCGTTCCCAACAACCCGTCGCTCGTGGCCGCGCTTTCGCGCGCGTACTACCGGCTGCACGATTACCCGGCGATGATCGCGCAAGCGCAGCGATACACGGTCCTCAAACCGTCCGACGGCGACGGCTGGTCCGATCTCGGGCTCGCCTATCAGCGAACGCGGCAATTCAGCGCCGCGGTACCGGCCTACGTGCGGTCGCTCGAGCTGCTGCGTGCCGCAGCCGCGAAAACGCCGACCCAGGATAATATCGCCGACGTCGCCGACACGTCGCTCGATCTGGCGAACGTCTACGTTGCGCTGGGCGACGTCGCCAATACGCGCCGCACCTTCGCGCAAGCGAACGCGTACGGCGACCGCCTGGCCGCGGCGGGCGAATACGCGAACCTCAAGCGCAACGTCAAAGAGCGCACGCAAGAAGGGCTGATCGCGGTCGCGCTTGCGGGCGGTAGCGGAAAGACCGTGCTTTCGGTCGCGCCGTGGACGGGCCCGGATCTTCCCGGCAGCGTCGCCTCGACGCTCAAGTACCGCTTGATCGTGGCGGCCGCGGGTGACGCTTCGGTCACGCTCAAAGCTGCCGGTCTCGCCCACGATTGGGTCGCATCGTTCTGTGCCGACGGGCTGTGCTCGCCGCAGCAAGTCTCATTTCGCTCCCCGCCGACCGGCGTAAAGACCTACGAGTTCCAACTCGTTCCGCCCGAACCCGGCGCGCATCCCGGCGTCGTGACGATCAGTGCCGCCGGCGGTAACACCGTCACCGTTCCGACAACGCATTGACTCGTGCCGCCGGCGCGGCGGCGCTGGTGCTGGCGTTCGCGCTATCCGCGTCGGGCGGCGTGCGCGCCGACGACGCACCGGCGGTAACACCCGCGCGCACCGTCGTCACGCATCACGTCGTTCACCTGGCCGGCGGCGTCGCGCTCGCGTATACCGCGACGGCCGGCACCCTCACGCTGCGCAACGATCGCAACGAACCGGCCGCCAACGTCTTCTACGTCGCGTACACCACCGGCGATCCGAAGCGCCCGGTGACGTTTCTCTACAACGGCGGCCCGGGTTCGGCATCGTTGTGGCTGCATCTGGGCGCGTTCGGGCCACGCCGCATCGTCACGTCGGAGGGAACTTCCATCCCGCCCAACGCGGGGCAGCTGCTCGATAACCCGTCGACGCTCCTCGACATCAGCGATTTGGTGTTCGTCG
>DASYOE010000330.1:0-7821 GCA_036008105.1 Candidatus Lustribacter sp.
CGCCGAGATCGTCGAAGAGAAGGGCAAGCTCCGCATCGAGATTTCGGAGTTGCCCTATCAGATCACGATCGAACGCGTGATGCAATCGATCAAAGATGCCTATCAAGAGAAGCGCATCACCGGGATCTCCGACCTCAACGATCTCTCCAACCGGCACGGCATGAAGATCGTCGTCGATCTGCAGCGTACGGCCGTGCCGAACGTCGTGCTGAACCAACTCTACAAGCAGACGCCGTTGCAGTCGTCGTTCGCGTTCAACATGCTGGCGCTCGTGCCGGTGCTCAACCGCGACGGCTCGCTCGCGACCGACGGGAACCCGCTCGAACCGCAAGTGCTCTCGCTGCGCGAGATGCTCAACCACTTCATCGCCCACCGCAAGGTGGTGGTGACGCGGCGCACGCGCTACGATCTGCGCAAGGCCGAAGAGCGCGCGCACTTGCTCGAAGGCTTCCGGATCGCGCTCGACAACATCGACGAGGTCATCAAGATCGTCCGCGATAGCGACACGGTCGAGCAAGCGCGCGCGAGCCTGAGCCAGCGCTTCGCCCTCTCCGACATCCAAGCCGCGGCGATCGTCGACATGCGTCTGCGCACGCTGGTCGGCCTCGAACGGCAGAAGATCGAAGACGAGTACGCGCAGCTGCTCAAGACGATCGCCGAGCTACAGGACATTCTGGCCAGCGAGCGGCGCCTGCTCGGCGTGGTCCGCACCGAGACCGAAGATCTGAAGAAACGGATGGCCGATCCGCGCAAGACGCCGGTGGAAGCGCTCGAGGGCGAGCTCTCGATCGAAGACATCATCGAAGATACCGAAGTGGCGATCACCGTCACGGTCGGCGGCTACATCAAGCGCGTGTCGGTCGACACGTTCCGCGCGCAGAACCGCGGCGGACGCGGCGTGCTCGGGATCTCCAACCTCAAAAAAGAAGACGTCGTCCAGAACTTCTTCGTGGCGACGACGCACCAGCACGTGTTGTTCTTCACGAACAAAGGCCGGGCGTTCCGGCTGCGGGCGTACGAGATTCCGGATTCCACCCGGCAAGCGCGCGGGACGGCGCTCGTCAATCTGCTCACGCTCCCGCCCGGCGAAAACGTCACCGCGAACTTCCCGGTTCGCAACTTCGAGACCGACGAGTATCTGGTGATGGTCACGAAAAAAGGCGTGATCAAGAAGACCAAGCTCGACGAGTTCGCCAACGTGCGCCGCAACGGCTTGATCGCGATCAACCTCGACGACGATGACGAATTGCTCGCGGTCGCGCTCTCGAGCGGGGACCACGATCTTATCCTGGCCAGCCACGACGGCATGGCGGTGCACTTCAACGAGCGCGACGTCCGTCCGATGGGCCGCCCGGCCCGCGGCGTGCGCGCGATGTCGCTCGCGCCGGGCGATGCGGTGGTCGCGATGGATGTCGTCGACGACGACCGCCGCGAGGTGCTCATCGTCACCTCGCAAGCGTTCGGAAAGCGGACCGACATCGATCAGTACCGGCACACGTCGCGCGGCGGCAAGGGCGTCAAGGCATTCGCCAAGGAGAAAGAGATCGGCCACGTCGTCGATCAGATCTTGGTGAACGAGCAAGACGAACTGATGATGATGACGTCGGCCAATCAGGTGATCCGCATTCCGGTCAGCCAGATTCGCCGTGCCGGCCGCTCGACGAAGGGCGTCCGCTTGCAGCGGTTGGCCGAGGGCGACGAGGTCATCGCGATCGCGAACCTCGGTCAGCTCTCCAAACGCGTCAGCGACGTTACGGGCGAGGCAGCCGAACCGTCTTGATCCAGCGCCCCAAGGTCTGCGTGACGGCCTTGGGGTCGACCGGTTTTGTCAAATGGTCGTTCATCCCGGCTTCGAGGCAGAGCTGCCGCTCTTGTTCCATCGCGTGCGCGGTCATCGCGATGATCGGCAGTTGGGTTGCGTCGACCTCGCGGCGGATGAGCCGCGTCGCTTCGAGCCCGTCCATCACCGGCATCTGTACGTCCATGATCACCGCGTCGAAGCGCTTGTAGTCTTTCAGCACGGCATCCACCGCCTCGCGACCGTTGGCGGCGAATTCGACCGTGATGCCGAGGCGCGCCAGCAGATGCTCGACGATCTGCTGATTGATTTCGTTGTCTTCGGCTACCAGCACGTGGCTGCCGGCTAATTGGCTCGTGGGTGCTTCGGCCGGGACGGTTTCGCGCGTCCCGGAGGTGTTTGAGGTGATGAGCGACTGCATCGTTTCGAGCAGTAGCGACGGGTCGACGGGCTTGACCAAAAAGCCTTCGATGCCGGCCCGCTTCGCCGATTCGTACACGTCGGTGCGGCCGAACGCGCTCACCATGATGATGATCGGCGGTTTGCCGTTACCGGCGTCGCTGCGAACCGCATGCGCGACCTCGACGCCGTTTTGACCGGGCATCTTCCAGTCCATCAGCACGATGTCGAACGGTTCGCCGGCGCGCTTAGCCTCGCGAATCGCGGCTAGCGCCGCCGTTCCCGAACGCGCCTCGGTGACGGTGAGGGACCACGAGCGCAGCATCGTCGAGAGCGAATCGCGTGCGATCGGATCGTCGTCGACCACCAGTACGCGCCGGTCGCGCAACGACTCGACGGGCCGCGGCGCGGTCCGGCGATCGGGCCGGCCCATCACGGCCGTGAAGGTGAACGTGCTGCCGCTCCCGCGTTTGCTTTCGACCGAAATCGTGCCGCCCATGCGGTGCGTGAGGGCCTTGCTGATCGCGAGGCCCAGCCCGGTGCCGCCGAAGCGGCGCGTGATCGACGCGTCGACTTGCGAAAACGACTCGAACAGGTGCGCTTGCTCTTCGTCGCTCATCCCGATGCCGGTGTCGCGGACCGAGGTGATCAGCTCGACATCACCCCTGCTCTGCCGCTTCACGCCGATCGTGATGACGACTTCGCCCTTTTCGGTGAACTTGATCGCGTTGGTCGTGAGGTTGAGCAGAATCTGCCCGAAGCGCACCGGGTCGCCTATGAGGTCCCGCGGTACGTCCGCTGCAACGTCGATCTCGAACGCCAGACCTTTTTCGCCGGCGCGGATATCGGACACACTACGAATATTGTCGAGCACCGAGCCCAGATCGAACGCGACGTCTTCAAGTTCGAGTTTGCCCGCTTCGATCTTGGAGAAGTCGAGGATGTCGTTGATGATGTTGAGGAGCGACTTGGCCGAATACTCGATTTTATTGAGGTAGTCGCGCTGCTTGGGCGTCAGTTCGGTCATCAGAGCGAGATGCGTGAGCCCGATGACGCCGTTCATCGGCGTGCGAATCTCGTGGCTCATATTGGCCAAGAATTCACTCTTGGCCGCGTTCGCGCTCTGCGCTTCTTCCTTGGCCTCGGCTTCGAGTTCGCGGTGGAGGCGCAGCTCTTTGCTCACGCGGACCTGCGCCAGCCACGCGAACAACACGAGCAGAATGATGAACGACGCGCCGCCGGCGCGGAGCAGCGCGGTGAACCGGAGCCCTTGCGAGATCGCCAAAACGTCCGGTAGTGCGAGGCCGGCGGTGACCACGATCGGGTATCCCGGAACCGTCTGATAGCTGTAGAGCCGGGCGATGCCGTCAATCGAGCTGACATGCGAGTACGTCCCGTGCGGTGCGGTAGTGAGACCCTTCCAAAGCGCCGACGTATCGGGTACGTCCCGGCGGGCCGGCGGCGACACGCCGGCGGCAGTGACGCGCACCCGCACCAGCCGATCCCGCGAGCCGACGATCTCGACGTACCCTTTCGGACCGACGTCGTTCTCGTCGATGCCGAACGAGAACCGTGCGAGGGGGATCACCGCACTGACGGTGCCGATCACCGTTCCGTCGCGGCGGCGCACGGCCCGCGCGAACGGGATGTCGAGCTGCTTGCGGGTTCTGCCGACGATCGGCACGCCGATCGTGAGCGTGCTCGAACGGAGCGCGTCGTGGACGAAGGGGCGATAACCGATCGAAGCCGTACGGTGGCCGAACGGCCCGAAGGTCATGCCGTGGCCGTTCACGTCGACGATCGAGACGTTCCCCAGCACGCCGCTGTAGAGTCGCGCCCGTTCGACCATGCTCTGCGTGCGCGCCATCCCGTTTTCAACGTCGTAGTCGGCGACGAAGTGCAGCATGTTGTCGATCAGGCTCACCGTCGCCGACACGTCGCTCTGGTACGACGACGCGACCTGCGTCACACGCGAGAGTGCCTCCGAGCGCGCGCGATTGTCCAGTATGGAGATCTCGTTCCTTGCGATGCTCCACGTCGCGAGGATGAGCGCGAGGGCAATGACACAGGGACCCCACTGATCGGCAGCGGAGAGAAACCTACGCACCTGGGAGAGCCTCCACCGGTACCGCGTTCTCGGGACGCCGGGGACCCCCCTCGGCGGATGGCCCTAGGTGAAGAAATCGCTGAACGGCAAGCTGCGAATGCGCCGGCCGGTCAGGACAAATAGCGCATTTCCGACCGCCGGAGCGATTGGAGGGGTGCAAATTTCCCCGACGCCCGTTGGAGTCGCGTTGCTTTGAACCACGTGCACTTCGATCGCCGGCGCATCGGCCATCCGCAGAACCGTGTAGTCGTAGAAGTTGTTCTGCTGCACGCTGCCGTTCTGGATCGTGATCTTCCCGGTCAACGCTGCGGAGAGGCCGAAGTTCGTGGCACCTTGCGCTTGCTGCACGACGATGTCCGGGTTGACAACCTGCCCGCAGTCGAGAGCGGTAACGACACGGTGCACTTTCGGTTGCCCCTGCGAAAGCGAGACATCTGCGACGCTGGCCACGTAGCTGCCGTTCCAGAACGTCACCGCGAGGCCCTGAGCGACGCCCGCATGCTTGCGGCCCCAGCCGGCGCGCGCGGCCGCGAGCCGCAGGACATTTGCCGCGCGAGGATTCTTCGTCAAGAGTGCTAGGCGGAATGCGAGCGGGTCTTCGTGCGCCGCATGGGCCAGCTCGTCGATGAACGATTCGGTGACGAATCCGTTCCAGTTGGCATTCGGCGCGCGCCACGATCCGATCGGGATGCCGTGCTCGTGATCGATGTAGGACACCTCGAAGTTCGGCACCGCGTAGGGGGCATCGGTGGCCTCGGTGAGCGCGAAGCTGTCGACCCCGTTCTTTTCGAATGCGGGTGCCCAACGATGCAACCACGACTTCTGTACGACGCGGTGCGTGAGCGCGGTCAGTTGGCCGTGCGCGAGGACGCCGCGCACGACGTTGACGCTCAACGGTCGATAGAAATCCGCTTGGATGTCGTCTTCGCGCGTCCACGTCACCTTGACCGGTGCCTTGATCGCTTTGGAAACCTCGACCGCTTCCTGAACGTAGTCCATCTCGAGCCGCCGGCCGAAGCCGCCGCCGAGAAACGTCGTGTGAATCGTGCACTGCGCGGGTTGCAGGCCCGTCACCCGTACCGCTGCGGCCAGGGCTCGCGTCTGGACCTGGCACGGCGTCCACACTTCGCAACCCTCAGCCCGCACATCGGCGGTCGTGTTCATCGGTTCCATCGTCGCATGGGCGAGAAACGGGGCGCGATACGTCGCCTCGACGACGGTGCCGCGTGCAGCGGCGGGTTTGCCGCGCGAGATCGCGATGCGCGCGCCGGTGCCCGTCTTCGCGAGGTGTTCGGCGTCGCTGAAGAGCGACGCCGAGCTGACCTTCGCGTTGGGTCCCTTGTCCCACACGATCGCCAGCGCGAGTTTCCCTTGAAACGCCGCCCACGTATTTTTCCCGATGACGGCGACGCCGTTGGAGATTTGCACGACGCCGGTCACGCCGGGAATCGCTTTGGCCTTACTCGCATCGAACCGTACGACCCGGCCGCCGAATACCGGCGACCGCGCAATTGCGGCATAGCGCATGCCCGGCAGCCGTACGTCGATCCCGTACTGCGCCTTGCCGTTGACCTTCAGCGGAATGTCGGGGCGCGGGTGTACTTTCCCGATGAGCGTGAACTGGGCGGGCGTCTTGAGCGCGACGTTTGCCGGGACCGGCATCGCCGCGGCTGCGGCGCTCAGGCTGCCGTACGTTGCGCTCCGACTTGACGGCGCGTGGTAAACGACACCAGCGCGCGTCGTGCACTCCGCCGGAGCGACCCCCCACTGCTTCGCGGCTGCAGCCACGAGCATGGCCCGGGCCGTTGCGCCGGCCTGGCGCAGCGGCATCCACATGCCCTGAACGGCGGTGCTCCCACCGGTTGCCTGCTCGCCGAAAATAGGGTTGTTGTACGCCGGCTCGGCCGGCGCGAAGGTGTAGCGGATGCGATCGAGCGCGGCGTCGAGCTCGTCGGCCAAGATCGTGGGCAAACCGGTTGCCACGCCTTGTCCCATTTCGGACATATTGACGACAACCGTGACCGTCTCGTCGGGCGCGATGCGCACAAATGCGTTGGGCGCGAACGGCGCCGCGGTTTGGGCGCCGGCCGGCAATGCGAGCTCGAAGCCGAGCCCCGCTCCGAGCGCCGCCGTCAGGCGGATGAAGTCGGACCGGCGCGTCATGCCTGGCCACCCGCGCGGTGAATCGCGGCGCGGATGCGGTCGTAGGTCCCGCAGCGGCAGATGTTCGTCATCGCTTCGTCGATCGCCGCGTCGCTGGGGTGCGGATTCTTTCGCAACAACGCGACGGCGGCCATGATCTGCCCGGACTGACAGTAGCCGCATTGCGGAACTTGCTCGGCGATCCACGCCTTCTGCACGGGGTGAGAGTTGTCGGTCGACAGGCTCTCGATGGTGTGCACCTGTTTGCCCACCGCGTCCGACACGGCGAGCGAACACGAACGCACGGGCTCGCCGTTGACGTGCACCGTGCACGCCCCGCACTGCGCGACGCCGCACCCGAACTTCGTTCCGGTCATCCCGAGTTCGTCGCGGATGACCCACAGGAGCGGTGTCGTCGGCGGGACGTCCACCTCATGTTGCGTCCCGTTCACAGCGATTCGTAGCATGATTTCCGGTACCAGACCGGCATCGTGGGTCCCTGCGGTTGCTTGCCCCGCCCAGGCGCCGAAACCGTGCCCCGTCCGAAGGGGTCTAAGAGCTTACTATGAGCGCAATTCCCGAGACTACCCAAAGCACGTTCCAGACCGACGTCCTGGCGAGTGACCAGCCGGTTCTCGTTGATTTCTGGGCACCGTGGTGCGGGCCGTGCAAGATGCTGGCCCCGGTCATCGAGGAAGTCGCCGGATCGCTCGCCGGCCAGGCGCGCTTCGTTAAGCTGAATACCGACGAGAACCCGAATGTGGCCGCGCAGTACGGCATCTCGGGCATCCCGACGCTGATCCTCTTCAAGGGCGGCGAGGTCGTCGACCGCATCGTCGGCTTCGTTCCGAAGTCTGCGATCACGTCGATGATTTCGAAGCATCTCGTTACCGCCTAAGCGCCAGGCACGGCCGCCGGCCGTCCACCGCGTTCTTGACGAACCGCGCATCGCGCGGTTCGTTGCCGTTCTCGGCGCGGAGGAAGTTAAAGCCCACGTCGTGGCCGCCGTCGACGATCATCGGGCCGCCCTGCGTGCGGGCGACGGCGATCGCGACGCGGTCGTCGCGGACGCGGCAGCGCGTCTGACACGCGCGGCGGCGCGCATGCTCACCGGCGTGCTCAACGGGACGGGCGTTCTGTTGCACACGAATCTCGGGCGCGCACCGTTGGCGACCGAAGCACTGGATGCCATCGGCGCGGCGTCGGGCGGTTACTCGAATCTCGAGTTCGACTTGGACTCGGGCGAGCGCGGTTCGCGTTACGACCGGCTCGGCGGTTTACTGCGCGAGTTGACCGGTGCACCGGCCGCGCTGGTCGTGAACAACGGCGCGGCCGCGGTGCTGCTGATCCTCGATACGCTCGCGCGCGGCCGCGA
>DASYOE010000331.1:0-4841 GCA_036008105.1 Candidatus Lustribacter sp.
CCCGACGGCTTCTTCCGCTTCGCGCCGTTTGCGGTCGGCGAGTTGCGCGCGCAGCATATCCATCGCACGCGCGCGGTTCTGCAGCTGCGAGCGTTCCTCCGAACACGACACGATGATCCCCGAGGGCACGTGCGTGATGCGAATCGCCGACTCGGTCTTGTTGACGTGCTGACCGCCCGCGCCGGACGACTTGAAGGTGTCGACTTGCAAGTCTTTGGGATTGATCTGCACGTCGGCATCGTCGGCATCGACTTCGGGCAGCACCGCGACGGTCGCGGTCGAGGTGTGCACGCGTCCGGCCGATTCGGTGACCGGAACGCGCTGGACGCGATGAACGCCGCTCTCGTACTTGAAGAACCGGTACGGCTCGCCGCCTTTGACCGCGATGACCGCTTCCTTGTAGCCGCCGGCCTCGTTCTCGTTTTCCGAGAGCAGTTCGACGCGCATCTTGCGGTTCTCGGCGAAGCGCGTGTACATGCGCAGCAAATCGCCGGCGAAAATGCCGGCCTCGTCGCCGCCGGCACCGGCCCGCACCTCGATGAAGATGTCTTTCGTGTCGTTCGGATCGCGCGGCAGCATCAGCTCTTGGAGCCGTTCTTCGAGCGGTTTGCGCCGGGCGCGCAGGCTCTCCAGCTCCTCACGCGCCATCGCGGCGAGCTCAGGATCGGCACCGTCGGCCGCGAGCGCCTCGTTCGCCGCGATATCGCGCAGCAGGTCGCGCACCGCCCGGTACGCCGCGACCGTCTCCTCGATCTGCGAGCGCTCTTTCATGAGCGCGGTGAACCGCGCCTGATCGAACGATTCGCCCGGATTGGCCAGCGCCGCCTCGATCTCATCGAAGCGTTGGGAGAGCGTTTCGAGCCGGTCCGTGTACTGCATAAAAATCAGCCGTTTCTTGTCTTCGCCGCGGGCATATAAAAAGCGAGCCGCAGTGCGGCTCGCTCCTGGGTAATGCCGGCCTCGCTAGACGGTGGCGGCGGTCGCCTCGTCGGCGGCTTTCTTGTCCTTGCGGGCCTTGGCAGCGGCTTGCTTGACTTGCGCCTGAGCAACGCGCTGGTTGAATTTGTCGACGCGACCCGCCGTGTCGAGGAACTTCTGCTGCCCCGTGTAGAGCGGATGGCAGTTCGAGCACACTTCAACGGCGATTTGCGGTAACGTGGAGCCGGTAGTGAACGTGGCGCCGCAGGCGCACGTTACCTTGGCGTCCGTAAACCATTTGGGATGGATCTTCGATTTCACAGTTCTCCGATTATATCATCGGTGGCAAGGGGGTCCGGTCCGGGTGGCATAACCTTCTGCGGTTCGCCCCGGCCGCCGGCCGGAGCGCCCAACGTTCGGGAGAAAAAGACCAGGTGAACTTCAGTCGTCTCCGCCTCGGCATGGGCATCGTGCTTTTGCTCGGCCTCGTCACGGCGACCGCCGGGCTGCCGCAAATCGTTCCGCCCGGCGGCGTGCAAAACGGTAACTACTCGACCCCGACGCCGCAGCCGGCCGGGCCGACACGCGGCAAGCGCGCTCCCGGTCCCGGGGCGAGCGGGTCGCCGAGCCCGCGACCGTCGGCGACCGATACTCCCGAGCCGCCGCAGTTCACGACCGTCGACGGCATTTGGGAAGTCGAAGCGCAACCGCTCGGCAAGCGGCTTGCAATCTACACCCACTTGAGCCTGAACGCGACCGGACCGAACATCATCGGTTACTGGCAAACCGGCGGCAAGAAAGCACCCAAATACCCGCTGACCGGAACGTTCGACGGCCGCCTGATCTCGCTGACGGCCACCATGGCCGACGGTGCTTCCGCATCGTTCAGCGGCTACGTCGAAGATTTCGGCGACATGGTCGGCATCTTGCGCACCAGCGATAAGGATCCGGGGACGGCGTTCACCGCCGAGCACCGGAAGAAACTGAAAGGCTGATGATTCTCGGCGGCGATGCGGAAATCAAAGCGCTGCTCGAGCGTTCGACGACGATCGCCGTCGTCGGCGCGTCGGCGAATCCGGAGCGGCCGAGTCGCGGCGTTTTCGATGCGCTCGTGAACGGCGGGCGATTTGCGCCGGCGCCGATCAATCCCACCCTGACCGACATCGACGGCGCGCCGGCCTACGCGACGCTCGACGCGTATACGAAAGCGAACGGCGCGCCCGATATCGTCGACGTGTTCCGCAATCCGGCCGACGCGCCGGCGGTAACGCAAGAAGCAATCGCGGCCGGTGCGAAAGCGATCTGGTTTCAACTCGGCGTCGTGAACGACGACGCGATCGCCGCGGCCGACGCCGCCGGGCTCGACGTCGTGGTCGATCGCTGCATCAAGATCGAGATCGCCCGCCTGCTGCGGTGACCGACGAGTACCGCGCGGAGGCCGATGCGCTCGACGCGCGCATCCGGGCCGCGATCGCGGCGTATTCGCTCGACGCGGTTGCCTTCGATGCGCTGGCCTGCGCCGTGTTCGCGCATCAGTTCCGTTGGAATGCCGCCTACGGCGCGTACGCGCGCAGCCTGGGCATCACGGAAGCAACCCTGCCGCGTACGGCGGCCGCGATTCCGGCCGTGCCCGCCGCCGCCTTCAAAGACGCCGTCCTGTGCACGGTAGCGCCGGAGCGCGCGGCGCTGTGGTTCGAAACGAGCGGAACGACGCAGAGCCGCGCGGGACGGCACTACCTCGAGTCGCCCGCATTGTACGAAGCGGCCCTGCTGGCCGGCTTCGATCGCGCGATGCTCGCGGACGGCGCCGCGCTGCGCTACGCGCTGCTGGTTCCCGAGCCGCGCCTGCGACCGCACTCGTCGCTCGGGTACATGATGGCCACGGTTGAGCGGGAGCGCGGCGATGGGCAGAGCGGCTGGTATCTGCGCGACGACGCGATCGACGTTCCCCGGTTGCGCGCCGACGTCGCGCGCGCGCACGCCGACGGCGTCGCCGTATGCGTTGCGACGACCGCATTCGCGCTGGTCGCGCTGCTCGACGAATTCGATGCCGCCGGAGGTCCCCTCCCGCTTCCGCCGGGCTCGCGCGTGATGGAGACGGGCGGCTTTAAGGGCCGCACGCGCGTCGTCGGACGCGCGGAGCTCTACGCGCGCACCGCCGCCGCGTTTGCGCTCGACGAGTCCGCCATCGTCGCCGAGTACGGGATGACCGAACTCTCGAGCCAGTACTACGATTCGCCCGCATCGCGCTGGTCCGCGCGCCGCATCAAGCTGCCGGTGCCGTGGCTGCGGCCGTTCGTCGTCGACGTGATGGGGCAGCCATTGCCCGACGGCATCGTCGGGGCGATCCGCCACGTCGACTGCGCGAACCGTTCCTCGGCGCTCGCGGTCGAAACCGAGGATTTGGGCGTCCTTACGCCCGACGGTTTGCTGTTACTCGGGCGCGAAGAAGGCGCCGCACTGCGCGGCTGCTCGTTGGATGCGGAAGATCTCCTGCGCCGATAACACCGGCCTGCGGGCGCTGCCGGCGCGCGCGATCGTGCGCGCGCTCGCCGATGCCGCCGCGCGCTGGACCGACGCCGATTTTCCGCCGCGCGTACGCGCCGCCGCGGCGATCGGCGCGCGCCTCGGATACACCATGCCGGTGATCGACTACGCGCTCGACCGGCTCTTCGCCGGGATCACCGTCGACGCGGTGAGCGCTGCGATCGTCGACGAACTCGGTTCGCTCGCGTGTCTGGACGGCTTCGTCGAACGGAGCGGCCGGCCGCCGGCCTGGGCGCGCGGTGCCGGCGCGGTCACGATCGTCTCGAGCGATACGACGATCGGCGTGGCGATCGCGCCGCTGATCTTCGCGCTCGCCGCCAAGTGCGCGGTCACGGTGAAGGACCGCGCCGACGCGCTCGTGGCGGCCTTCGCCGAGACGCTCGGTGAAGAACGTCCCGAACTGGCGGCGGCTACCGACGCGCGCGCGTGGACCGGCGGCGACGACGCCGTCGAGGCCGAAGCGCTCGGCGCAGCCGGCGTCGTCGTCGCGTTCGGCAACGGCGATGCGTTGCGCGCGATTCGGGCGCGCTGCGCGAGCGATGCAACGTTCGTCCCGTTCGGCCACCGCACGAGCGCCGGCTACATGAGCGCCGCGGCGCTGTCCGGTGACATCGGGGCGCTCGCGCGCGGCATCGCGCGCGACGCGTTGCTTTACGACGGCGACGGCTGCCTCTCGCTGCATTTGCTGTTCGTCGAACGGGCAACGGGCGCAGCACAGGAACGGTTCATCGATGCGCTCGTGCGCGCGTGCACGGCCAACGCGATCGAGTTTCCGGCCGGAACGCGCTCCCCGGCGCGCGCGGCCCAGGCCGGTGCGTACGCGGCCGCCGCCGCCTTTCGCGCGGCCAACGGCAGCGGCCGCGTGTTGCGCGCGCCGGACGGCGCGTGGACGATCGTCGTCGATCCGCCGGCCGGCGACCTGCCGCCGTTCGGCGCTGGTGTGATTCCGCTCGTGTTCGTCGACGGCCCCGCCGGCGCGTCAGCGTTCGTGAGCGGACACGAGCTGCCGTTGCAGGCACTGGGCGTTGCGACCGTCGACGCGGACGCGATTGCGTTGGCGCAACGGCTTGGCGCGGTGCGCGTGACGGCGTTCGGCGAGATGCAAAACCCGCCGCTGGCCGGACATCACGGCGGCCGCGCGCGCATTGCGGACTTCATCCGTTGGATCGACCGCGCGTGAGCATTCCCGGTCCGCGTTCGCGCGAGCTCAACGCGCTGATCGCGCAATACGAAGCACCCGGGATCACTTACATCGCGGACGACTTTCCGATCGCCTGGGCGTCCGCCCACGGCGCGATCGTCACCGATGCCGACGGCAATGACTATATCGACCTCACCGGCGCGTTCAGCGTCGCGGCGCTCGGACACACCAACGC
>DASYOE010000332.1:0-3270 GCA_036008105.1 Candidatus Lustribacter sp.
GGCGTCGAGAAGATGCCGCTCGGCCTCGACTACGTTGAGCCCCCGTTGCTCTTCGAACTGCAGCGGCTCGGTATCACGGTCCAAGACGGACAGCAAGTGATGCTCGATGCGCGCGAGATCAAGTCGTACGATGAGATCATGCTGCTCTCGACGTCGGCGGCGATGGTCGACGGAACCTACCAGGACATCGTCGAGGCGCTCAAGCCCGGCATCAAAGAAAACGAGATCGTGGCGCTCGCGACCAAGCGGCTCTACGAACTCGGTTCCGACGACGTGGAGTCGATCAACGCGGTCTCGGGTGAACGCTGCAACCCGCATCCGCATAACTTCAGCGATCGCATCATCCGCCCGGGCGATCAGGCGTTCTTCGACATCATGTCCGCGTTCAACGGCTACCGGACGTGCTACTACCGCACCTTCAGCGTCGGCTTCGCGACGCCGGCCCAAAAGGACGCCTACAAACAGTGCCGCGAGTGGATCGACCGTTCGATCGACTTGATCCGCCCCGGCGTGATGACGAACGATGTCGCGCGCGCGTGGCCGAAGGCCGAAGAGTTCGGCTTCTCGAGCGAGATGGAAGCGTTCGGCCTGCAGTTCGGCCACGGCCTCGGACTGCACTTGCACGAGCGGCCGGTGATCTCGCGCTTGAACTCGATCGACCATCCCAGCGAGATCAAGGAAGGCATGGTCTTCGCACTGGAGACGTACTGTCCGGCGAAGGACGGCTTCTCCGCCGCGCGCATCGAGGAAGAGATCGTCGTGACGTCGGCCGGCCCGAAGATCATCACCCGTTTTCCGGCTCAAGAACTCTTCATCGCCAACGCCTACGATTACGGAGGGCAACCCCGGTGACCGATGTGATGGCTAAACCGCCGATCGCGCGCGAAACGCGCATCGCGCTATACGAGCTGCAATACCGTCTGCGCGTCTTCGAAAAACGCGCCTACGATCTGTTCCTACAGAATCTCGTCAAGGGCACGAGCCACCTCGCGCTGGGTCAGGAAGCCGTGGCGGCCGGTTTCGCCACCGCGATGCGGCCCGACGACTGGACGTTCTGCACGTACCGCGGTCACGATCATACGATCGCGCGTGGTGTCGGGATGACGGGCTGTATGGCGGAATTGCTGGGGCGCGCGAACGGCGTGCTCAAGGGCAAGGGCGGCTCGATGCATCTCGGCGAGGCCGACAAGCACGCGATGGGCTCGTACGCGATCATCGGCGCGCAGATGTGCATCGCGCTGGGCGCCGGCTGGACCTCGCAGTACAAGAAAACGCAACAGGTATCGGTGTGTTTCTTCGGCGACGGCACGACCAACATCGGCGCCTTTCATGAAGCGCTGAATTTCGCGGCGGTGTGGAAGCTGCCGGTCGTCTTCGTGTGCGAGAACAACATGTACATGGAGTACACGCCGATCGCATCGGTCACGTCGGTGCGGCGGCCGGCGGCCGATCGCGCTAGCGCGTACGGCCTCGAACCGATCGTGGTCGACGGGAACGATGCCGACGCGTGCTACCTCGTTGCTGAAACGGCGTACGAACGCGCGCGGCGCGGCGATGGCCCCTCGCTCATCGAAGCGCTGACCTACCGCCATGGCGGCCATTCGCGTGCCGATCCCGCGAAGTACCGGCCCGACGAGGAAGTGGCCGAGTGGCTCCAGCGCGACCCCGTGCCGATGTACCGCGCGCGCCTGCTCGCCGACGGCGTCGCGGAGCGAACGCTGGCCGATATTGAAAGCGCGGCGATGGCCGAGATCGATCGCGCGACGGAAGAGGCGAAGAGCGGTCCATTGCCGAGCCTCGCTGAGATCGAGCAAGACACCTGGGCCGACGGGACGTCGACATGGCGGAACTGACCTATCGCGACGCGGTCGCGGCGGCGATCGCGCAAGAGATGGAACGCGATGAAAACGTCGTGTTTCTCGGCGAGGACATCGGCGGCGCGGGCGGCGTGTTCAAGGCGACCGTCGGTTTGCTCGAACGGTTCGGCCCGACGCGCGTGCGCGACACACCGATCTCGGAGATGGCGATCCTCGGCACGTGCATGGGCGCGGCGATGACCGGTTTGCGGCCGATCGCCGAGATCATGTTCTCCGATTTCCTCGCCGTGTGCTGGGACATGCCGGCCAACCAAATGGCGAAGGCGCGCTACATGAGCGGCGGCCAGATCTCGTTGCCGCTGGTCGTGCGCACCGCCAACGGCGGCGGATTGCGCTTCGGCGCGCAGCACTCGCAAGCGGTCGAGAACTGGGCCATGGCGGTACCGGGGCTGAAAGTCGTCGCGCCGTCGTCGGCGGCCGACGTGAAAGGGTTGCTGGCCGCCGCGATTCGCGATCCCGATCCGGTGATGTTTTTCGAAGCGAAAGAACTCTATCCGGTGAAGGGCGAGGTGCCCGACGGCGAGCTCGTCGATACGCTCGGTACGGCGAAGGTGCTGCGCTCCGGCAAGGACTGCACGATCCTGGCGCTCGCGGCGATGGTGCCGCGCGCGCTGGAAGCCGCCGAACGTCTCGCGCGCGAGGGGATCAGCGCCACCGTCGTCGACGTACGGTCGCTGGTGCCGCTCGACACGCAAACGATCTTGCGCGAGACGATTGCCACCGGCCGTTTGTACACGGTCGAGGAAAACCCGCGGTTGTGCGGCTGGGGCGCCGAACTCGCCTCGATCGTGGCCGAGGAGGCGTTCTGGGATCTCGATGCACCGATCGTACGCATCACCACGCCTCACGTGCCGCTGCCGGCCGCCGAAGCGCTCGAAGACGGCGCGCGGCCGTCGGTCGAGCGCATCGTCGACACCGTTCGCAAAACGCTCGTTTAAGTAAGGATCGTTCATGACCGTCGGAATGGTTGGCCTCGGAGAGATGGGCAGCGGGTTTGTCGAGCGTTTGCTGCTCGCGAAAATCGACGTCGTCGGCTGGAACCGCACGAAAAGCAAAGCGGACGCGCTGGTTGCCAAAGGCATGCGCTGGGCCGATTCACCGCGCGCCGTCACCGCCGCGAGCGATGTCGTGCTCACGATGGTCACCAACGATCACGCGCTCACGGCGGTGACCGACGGCCCCGACGGCATCCTCGCCGCGATCAAAGGCAAGACGCTGGTCGAGATGAGCACGGTCGGCACCGCGCACGTGCAGGCGCTGGCGGCCAAAACGAAAGCGGCCGGCGGCGTGCTGCTCGATGCGCCGGTGCTTGGCAGCCAAGTCTCGATCCAGCAGGGCAAATTGCTGATCATGGTCGGCGGCGATACGGCCGCGCTCGAACGCATCCGCGCGA
>DASYOE010000333.1:0-4984 GCA_036008105.1 Candidatus Lustribacter sp.
CTTCGGCGGGAACCCGCTGGCGTGTGCCGCGGCGCTCGCCGCACTCGACGTGCTGATCGAGGACGATCTGGCTGCAAACGCCCGCGAACGCGGCGCGGAACTGCTCGCCGGCGCGCGCGCGATCTCAGCGCGTTACCAGGATGTAATTTCGGACGTCCGCGGCGTGGGATTGCTGGTTGGTGTCGAACTGCGCAACGAGGGGTATGGGGGAACCATCATCCCGGAATTGCTGAAGCGCGGCGTGACCGCCGCGTGGACGCTCAACCAGCAACGCGTGATCCGCCTGGAGCCCCCGCTGATCGTGACCGCAACGCAAATCGCAACGGCGTTGAGGGCGTTCGAAGAAGCGGTGGCGGTAGCGCTCGACCGTCTCGGAGTTCTTGCGTGCCCTACGTAGCAACGTCGATCGTGATCGATGCGCCCGCCGCGCTGATCTACGAACTCGCCAAGGATCAAGAGCGCTTTCCGCAGTTCATGCCCGACGTCGAGTCGGTGACGATCGTGGAACGTCACCCCGATCGCGTGCTCTCGCGTTGGAAGACGCTGATCGAGGACGCGCCGATCGAGTGGCTCGAGGAAGATCGCTTCGACGACGCCGCGCTGCGCATCGACTATAAGCTGCTCGAAGGCGACCTCGATACATTCGAGGGTAGGTGGACGTTCGAGCCCGACGCGGGCGGCACGCTGGTCGCGCTCGACGTCACCTACGATTTCGGCGTGCCGACGCTGGCCGAGTTGATCGGGCCGACGCTCGAAAAGAAAGTTCGCGAAAACGCCGAGATGATGCTGGCCGCGCTCAAGGCCGAGGCCGAAGCGAGTATGGCCGGAATTGTAAAGAAGTCTGTCCGTGTCTAGCATGGACTTAGCAATTTTGCTAAGTTAATAAAGTCATGGCAGAAACAGTCGGACCCCGCGCTAAGCACTCCCCGGTCGGAGCGAGCCATGCCGGTCGTGCTGCCCGCCGCGCTCAGAACGCCCAGTACCGTGAAGGTCGCGCTCGCGATGAGGCCGCCGAGGCGTGTGCCCGCGAACTGATTCGCTATCGAATGCAGCACGGCATGACCCAGGTCCAACTTGCGGCTCTTCTTGGTATGCCGGCTCCGGTGGTATCCCGGCTTGAACGCGGGGATCACGTGCCGAGTATCGAGACGCTTGAGCGGGTTGCCCACGCGATCGGAAAGCGTCTCGACATTTTGTTTGTCGAGCTTGACCTCGCCGAAGCGTAGCGCGCTTATGCATCTGACCCGATGGGCCTCGGCGGCACGCGCGGTTCCGCGTCCATTCGAGCCTTGAAGGCGACCCATCGAGACTCTGCCAGGGCAATGTCTGCCGGCGGAATCCTTGGCGTTTTCTTCACGAAAATATGCAGCAGTAAAATGAGATGCGACTCCGCCTCGTGGTAGAGAACGCGAATTTTCAGCTTGCCGGAGTAACAGCGAAGCTCACGCAGTTTGCCCTTTACCTGGTGCGTATGCGGGGATGGGATCATCGGACCGAACTCATTGAGACGGTCGATCTGAAGATCGACGACCTGCTGCGCCCAGGGCGGGAGGCTATCGATGAAATCCGCAACGGGTTCGTCGCCCTGCCGCGTTCGAAAGTTGACCGCGAACCACGTCAACTGCATGGTCCCCAACCGGGCTGCATCGACCTCTCGTTCACATCGATGGAACGCTGCATCTAGGGTGCGGCGCGCCGTTCGCTAAGATTAGCGGAACATGATCCCGTTCTGCTTCGTCATTCACCCGCTCTCGTTCGAGGACGTGATCCGCTACGAGCCCGGCGCCGCCGGTAAGGGAAAACCGATCGTGGCGAAGATTCTGGAGTGGATGCCGGCCTACGCGGCCGCCCACCTCACCGGCATCCGCACGCCGGACGGCCGCGAGACCGAAGGCTGGTTCGTCGCCGCGCCGCTGTTGCCCGAGCAAATGCTCGCCTTTCCGCGCGACGACGTCTACGCGCGCATCTTGGCTGCCATTGACGTCGGCGTCTCGCTCGGTGCGAAAGTCGCCGGCCTCGGCGCGTTTACGGGCGTCGTCGGCGACGGCGGCGTGACGATCGCCGAACGTTCCCCGATTCCGGTGACCACCGGCAACTCGCTCACGATCGCGGCGGCCGTGCGCGGGCTCTTTCGCGGCGCCGGCGAGATGGGCATCGACGCCGCATCATCGACCGCCGTCGTCGTGGGCGCGACCGGTTCGATCGGCGCGGCCTGCGTGCAATTGATTGCGGAGCGCGTGCGCACGGTGATTTGCGTGGCGCGCAACGAAACGCGGCTACGTGCGCTCGTTGCCGATCTCCAGCCGCGCGTACCGTGCGAATTACGCTACACGGTCGACCTCGCATCCGCGCTGCGCGAATCCGATCTGATCCTGACCGCAACGTCGTCGACGCAGGATGTGATCGAGCCGGAGAATTTGCGACCGGGCGCGGTCGTGTGCGAAGTGTCGCTCCCGCATGACGTAAGCCGCCGCGTCGCGCTCGAACGCCCCGACGTGCTGGTGGTCGAGGGCGGCAACATGCGCGTGCCGGGCACCTTTCGCGCCGAACGCGTGCGCGAGCCGGGCACCGACTTCGATCTCGCGCTGTCACCGGGCACGGCGTTGGCCTGCATGTCGGAAACGATGGTGCTGGCACTGGAGAATCGTTGCGAATCCTACACGCTCGGCCGCGGCGTCGACCTCGAGAAGGTGCGCGAAATCGACGCCCTCGCGGCACGCGCCGGCTTCGAACTCGCCGACATGCGAGCATTCGACAAAGTGATCCCACCCGAAGCCATCGCGGCCCGCCGCGCCGCCGCCAATGCTCGGCGAACCGCAGTGCTCCCATGAAGGCATCCCCCCAAGTGTCATTCCGAGCGCAGTCGAGGAACGCGCCACCATCATGCCCGATGGGCACTGACGATCACGAGCGAAGCCGAGTGATCGCCTCGATCGCGCGCCTTGGTGGAATTGCCCAGGTGATCGGGCATGATGGTGGCGCGTTCCTCGACTGCGCTCGGAATGACAAAACACCATGAAGAAGGTCGTCAGCGTTAGTCTTGGCTCGGCGTCGCGCGATCATCGGGCGCAGATAGAGCTGCTCGGCGAGCAGTTCGACATCTCGCGCGAAGGGATGGACGGGTCGATCGATCGGGCGCTGAAGCGGTTGCGCGAGCTGGACGGGACGGTCGACGCGATCGGGCTCGGCGGGATCGACGTTTACCTGTATGCCGGGACGCAGCGGTTCGCGTTGCGCGATGGGTTGCGGCTGCTCAACGCGGTGAAGAAAACGCCGGCCGTCGACGGCAGCGGCCTCAAGAACACGCTCGAGCGCGAAGCGGTGGCGTACCTGCAGCGCGAGCTGGGGCTCGAGCTGCGCGGGAAGCGCGTGCTGATGGTCAGCGCGCTCGACCGCTTCGGCATGGCGCAAGCGCTCGTGGCGGCCGGCGCCGACGTGATCTTCGGCGACTTCATCTTCGCGCTCGACCTCGACCGGCCGGTGCGCGGTCTCGATGAGTTCGAGGAGATGGCGCGCAAGTATCTGCCCGATGCCTGCAAACTGCCGTTCCAGTTCTTCTATCCGACCGGCAAGAAGCAAGACCGCAAGCCCCAGTCGAAATATCCCGAGTACTACGACGACGCGGACATCATCGCCGGCGACTTCCATTTCATGCGCCAATACATGCCGGACCGGCTCGACGGGAAGATGGTGCTGACCAATACGCTCACCGCGAACGACGTCGAGGAGCTACGCTCGCGCGGCGTGGAGCTGCTGGTGACGACCACGCCGGATTTCGCCGGCCGCTCGTTCGGCACCAACGTCGTCGAAGCGGCGCTCTTGGCGCTGCTCGGGAAAACATGGGCCGAGGTGACGGCCGCGGATTACGAGCGGCTGCTGCTCGACCTGCAATTGCGCCCGCGCGTCGTCAACCTCGTGGCCCGGTGAATCTCGGGCAGCGGCTCCTCGCGACGCAGCCGCACGACCGCATCTCGCCGACCGACGGCGGGGGCGTGCCGCTGCGCCGCGCGCTGGGGATCTACGGCCTGATCGGCGTGGGTTTGGGCACGATGCTGGGCGGCATCTTCAGCACGATCGGCGCGGGCGCCAACGTCGCGGGCGCGGGCGGCGTGTTGGCCTCGTTCGCGCTGACGGGCTTCGCCTGCGTATTCGTCGCGCTGTGCTACGCCGAATTATCGTCGATGGTGCCGATTGCCGGCAGCGCCTACACCTACGCGTACGCGACGTTGGGCGAGTTCGTCGCCTGGATCATCGGCTGGGACCTCATCCTCGAGTACGGCATCAGCGTGGCGCCGCTGGCCGCGACGTGGTCGGGTTCGGTGCAGAGCTTCCTGTCGAGTTACAACGTGAATCTTCCCAAAGCGCTGCAAGTCGCGCACGTCGTCTTCACCCACGGCGGCATCGACTTGGCGCACTCGCAGATCGACGTGCTGGCGATCGCGGTCGTGCTGGCGATCGCGGCGCTGCTCGCAATCGGCATCCGCGAGTCGACCAGCACCAACACGCTGTTCGTCATCATTCAGGTGATCGCGCTGATCGTGTTCGTCGTGGCGCTGTTCGGCGCGGTGCATCCGGTGCGCTTCGTGCCGGCGTTTCCACTCGGCGGGAGCGGCGTGATCGCCGGCGCGGCGCTGGTGTTCTTCGCCTACATCGGATTCGACACCGTGACCGTCGCGTCCGAAGAGGCGCACGACCCGATCCGCGACGTGCCGCGGGCGGTGATCGGCTCGCTGATCATCGGCATCGTGATCTTCATGGCCGCGGCGTACGTGACGGTCGGTATCGTCCCGTGGCAGACGATCGATCCGAACGCCGCGATGTCCGATGCGGTCAAACACGCCGGCAACGCCCCGTGGCTCAACGCGGTCGTCTTCGTCGGTGCATTTGCCGGAACGACGACCGTCATGCTCACCTCTCTGCTCGGACAGTGCCGCATTTTCTACGTCATGGCGCGCGACCGCATGCTCCCGCCGATCGTCGCGCG
>DASYOE010000334.1:0-13663 GCA_036008105.1 Candidatus Lustribacter sp.
GACTTCGCAAGCCCTTAGAGTACCCCGCGCGACAACGTCCGCCGCACCACCCATCCAGGCACGGCTATTGGATAGGCACGGTTGTTGGTTGTCATCACGAGCGTGATTTCTGTGTCATTCCGAGCGTAGTCGAGGAACGCGCCACGATCGTTGCTGATTGCCGGGGCAACTCCGCTCGCGCGGGAGGTTGCGGCGGCTGCTCTCGCTAGCTTTTATCTTTGCGGTGGCGGTCGATCGCGTCGGTTAGGACTTTGCCGAAGATTGACTGGTCGCGCTTCGCGTAACCGGCTTGCATCGATTGCTCGAAGCACTGCAAGTCGGTGGCGGTTTGCGCGACGGGTACGTCGAGCGAGCGCGCGAAGGCTTGCGCGAGGAAGAGATCCTTGGCCATCCATTCGGTGGCGAAGCCTGGTTGCCAGCCGTTCGAGGCCGGGCTGTTCGGCAGCACGCCCGGTACCGGGACGCGCTGCTGGATCGCGACGCAGTTTGCCGTGGAGACGGCGAACACGTCGGTTGCGAGTTTCGGGTCGACGCCGGCGGCGTGCAGGATCGCGTACGCTTCGGCCAATGCGATCGTCTGCGCGCCGGCGATCATTTGGTTGCAGAGTTTGAGCGTTTGGCCCATGCCGGGGCCGCCGACGTGGAAGATGTTCTTCGCCATCGATTCCAGCACCGGGCGCACGCGTTCGAGTACGGCTGCGGGGCCGCCGATCATCATCGTGAGCGTGCCGGCCTTTGCGCCGATCGTGCCGCCTGAGAGGGGCGCTTCGATCATGTCGACGCCGTGCGCGGCGCACTCCGCGATCAGTTGTTGCGAGGCGGACGGGTCGATCGTCGACGTGTCGACGAAGGCCGCGCCGCGCGCGAAGCCGGCCAGCAGGCCGTCGGGGCGCTGCAAGATATCGCGCACCTCGTCTTGGGTCGGCAAACACGTCAGCACGACGTCGGCAGACTTCGCCGCGTCGCAGGGCGTCGCGGCGAAGACCGCTCCGGCGGCGACGAGGCCGTCGGCCTTCGCGGCCGTGCGGTTCCAGACCGTCAGCGGAAAACCAGCGGCGAGGACGTGCTCCGCCATCGGCCACCCCATTGCGCCCAAGCCCAAGAATGCCACGCGCGGCTGTGCCATCAAGCCTTTCCTTTCGCTGCTTGGGCGACGCCGATCGCGGCGTAACGGTCCGCTAGTCCGTCGTACATTTTTGCGACGCCGGGCTGGGCTTTGCCGAACGCCGCAATCTCGCGCATCTCGCCGTCCCAGCGGTAGGCTTTCGGGTACATCGTCGGGATTTGGCGCGTCAGCCAGGCGTGGATTGCGGGCTGGCTAGCGGAAAACTCCGCCGCCAGGGCTTCCGTCAAACCGGCGTCTTCGGCGCATGAAAACATCGCCGAGCCGATGCCGGTGATGCCTTTGGTCAATCCGCCGTAGCACATTTTCAGTGCCGAGGCGCGGCCGATCGGTCCCGGGAGCACGCGCACGTTCAGGCCGTATGCGCCGAGCGCTTCGAACGCCGCAACGTCGGGGCCGCTGGCATAAAACGTCGGCCCGTCATAGTCGTCGCGTGGCGGTCCGCCGATGATGCCGGCGTCGACGAACGCGATGCCGGCCGCTGCGATCACCTCGCCGACGCGGATCGCGGTCTCCGGCGCGACGGCGTTGCAATCGACGTACACCGACGGTACGTCACCCGCGACGTAGGCGGCGACGAAGCCTTCGGCGACGGCCACGGCCCGGTCCGGCGGCACGATCGAGAGCACGAGCTGACAACTGCGCGCCACCGCCGCGAGGTCATCGACCGTGCCGATGCCCGCCCGTTGCACGCGCTCGGCACTCGCCGCGCTGCGGCCGGACAGCGTCGTGCGCACGTCGACACCGCGCGCGGCGAGCCGCCCGCCGACGGCGCTGCCCATCTCACCGGCGCCGATCAACCCAATTCGAACATAATCGCCCATGCGTTGGGCTTCGTCGGAGCTGGGCTAATCGCTCCTAGCGCGGCTAACGCTCGCTGACGCCGGCAAACGTGGGCGTGTCGAGCGTGAGATCGGTATACGTCGCGGTGAGGTCGGCGCGGAAATGCGGGATGTCGACCGTGGCGCGCTGCTGCGTTACGACATCGGCCGCGCCGAGCGCCGCATACGTTTGCGTGAGGACGATCGTGCCGCCGTCGTGCCGCGTCCAGGTCGCCTTCAGCATTCGCGCGTGTTTGGCGTCCGTTTCGATGTCGAGGTAGGCGACTTGGCCGCCGGGCTTCTTCGGCGTCAGCCGCAACACCGGAACGTCGTCGGTGCTCTGCGGCGCCATCACGATGTCGTAGCGCGTTCCCCACGACGTCGGATCGCCGAGGTCGTAGTGCAGATCATCGAACTTCGCCGCGAGGCGCGGCAAATTCTGAAGCTGGTAATGATAGAGGCCGGGCTTGCGATAACTGCTCGTGCCGTGCACCGTCACCCCGATGAACGGAAAGCTGTGCATTTTGACGTGGAGCTCGAGCTTGCCGGAATAGCCGTCGGGCGTGCGCGGGTCGCTTGAGAGGCGGGCGAGCACGATGGCCGGCCCGGCTGCCGGTGCCGCCGCGGGGGCCGCCGGCTCGTCGGAGCGCGCCGGGCTCGCGCACCACAGCACGATCACCGCGGCCAGGGCGGCGATTCGGCTAGAGCGGAACCAGTTGCGGTCCATTGCCCGGATAGTACGTCAGGTCGCGGAGGCGTTCAAGCAGCTTACCTCACTTCTCATCTGCCCTAAATCTCCGCCGAACAAACGGGCTAGCGAGCGCCCCGTGTCGACGCGACGAGGGTGGCGGCATGCTCGAGCGAGATGCGCTTCGTGTCACCCGAAAGCATGCGAGCGATCTCCGCCAACCGATCGTCTTCGGCACCCAGCGACGCTACCTCGATCGTCGTTTCGCCGTCGCTCTCGAACTTGCGCAACACGTAGTGCGTTTCGGCCCACGATGCGATCTGCGCCAGGTGCGTGACGCACACGACTTGGGCCGTGGCAGCGAGCCGCTGCAGCCGCGCGCCCACCGCGACCGCGGTCGCACCGCCGATGCCGGCGTCGATCTCATCGAACACGAACGTGTGCGCGTCGCGCCGGTCGGCGAGCGCCACGACGAGCGCCAGCAGCACCCGCGAGCGTTCGCCGCCCGACGCGATGCGCGCCAGCGGACGTTCCGGCTCACCGGGATTGGCGGAGAAGCGGAACTCGACGCGGTCGCCGCCGTGCGCTGCGATCTCGTCGAGCGGTTCCAGCGCAACCGCGAAACGCGCGGCCGGCATCGCCAACGCCTGCAGCTCTTCGGCCACGCGCGCTTCGCATGCGGGAATTGCCGCCGCGCGCGCGGCGCGCAGCGCGGCGACGTCGGCGTCGATCGCTGCGTCGAGTTCGGCCAACTCAGCGGCGAGCGCGGTCAGCCGTTCGTCGCGACCGGCGTCGCGTTCGAGCGTTGCGGCGAAGCGGTCGCGAGCGGCGAGAATTGCCGCGATCGTCGGGCCGTACTTCTTCTTCAACGTTTCGATGGCGTCGAGGCGTGCGGTCACGGTCTCGAGTTCGGCCGGATCGAGCTCCACGTCGTCCAACGCGCGCGCGATCTCGGCGGCCAACGTTCCCGCATCGGCCTGCAGCGCGCCGGCGCTTTCGCCCAGCGCCGCGAAGGCGGCCCCGAAACGCGCCAGGCCCGCCAGTCCGTGCGCCGCATCGCCCAGCGCATCGACGGCACCCCGTTCGTCGGCCAGCGCGGCGCGCGCGCTCGTCAACGTCTCGGCGATGCGTTCGGCGTGGCTGAGGATGTCGCGCCGCTCGCGCGCCCGCTCATCCTCACCGTCCTCGAGCGCCGCCGTCTCGATCTCGTCGAGCGCGAAGCGCGCGAACTCCCGTTCGGCCAGCGCGCGCTCGCCGCCGGACGCCAATTCGTCGTGCTCCGCGCGCAGCACGCGCCGCAATTCGTAATGGTCGCGCAACCCTTCGCGCGCCGCCAGCGCCGCGTCGCCCGCGAAGCGGTCGAGCAGGTCGCGCGCGAAGGCCGGCTCGAGCAGGCGGTGTGCCTCGCCTTGTCCCACCGCATCGACGACGTGCGCGCCGACGGCGCGCAACTGGCTCGCGCTCACCGCGACGCCGTTGATGCGCGCCTGCGAGCGAGCCGTGGCGGCGGCCACCTCGCGCACGACGACCACGTCGTCATCGGCGGCGAGTTCGATCCCCATCGTGGCCAGCAGCGCGCGCAACTCCGGGTCCGGGGCGATTTCCAATGCGACGCGCAAGCGGTCGCCGCGCACGAGCTCGCGTTCGACGCGCCCACCCAGCGCGGCGTCCAATGCGCCCAGCAGCATCGTCTTGCCGGAACCCGTCTCGCCGGTGAACGCCGTAAACATGTCGCCGAACTCGACCTGCGCGTGCGCGATCAAGCCGACGTTCTCGATCGTCAGGCGCAGCAGCGCGGAATTCACCCGCGTTTGATCGGAACGCCCCATTGCAGCTTGTCTTCGAGCCGGGTGAAGAACGACGGCTCGGCGATGCGGGCGAACTTCACCGAGCGCGGCGCGCGCACGACCGTGACCAGATCGCCGGACGAGAGGTCGCCGACGAACGTACCGTCGGTCTCGAGGTTGGCGTGAACGATTTCGGAGTCGCAGGTAATTTGAATCGTCGACGAGGTCGGAACGATCAGCGGCCGCGCGAACAGCGTGTGCGGCAAGAGCGCGGCGACGCCCAGCGCGTCGACGGTCGGCGCGATGATCGGACCGCCGGCGGAGAGGAAGTACGCGGTCGAACCGGTGGGCGTCGCCACGACGATCCCGTCGGAGGAGATGTGGGCGATCGTCTCCCCGTCGAGCGAGAGCCCGAACGGCGCCATGCGCGCCTCCGCGCCGCGCCGCACGACGACGTCGTTGAGCGCGAAGTGTTCGCCGCTGCCGTTGACCGACGCTTGCAACGCCAGCCGTTCTTCGACGACGAAGTCGCCCAGCAGCACGCGGCGCATGCGATCCATGTCGCCGGCGGTCGTCTCGATCTCGGTGAGAAACCCCAGCCGGCCGGTGTTCACGCCGAGCAGCGGCACGTCGAGCGGCACCGCCAAGCGAACGCCGCGCAACAGCGTTCCGTCGCCGCCGACGGTGACCACCAACTCGGCCGCGTCGAGGTTCGCACCGGGCGTCGTCGTCAGGCCCGGGGCGTCGTCAGCGATAACCACCGCGATCCCGAGATCCGTCGCCATGCGCACGATGGCGGCGGCGCACTCGAGGGCCGTCGGCCGGTCGGCGCTGACCGAAAGGGCGATCGTCTTCACGCCGCGTTGGCCTCGGCTACTAATGTTTCGATGCGCGCATCGTCGACCGGCGTGCCGTCGCGCGCGATTCGGTAGAAAAATTCGACGTTGCCGGCCGGACCGCGTAGCGGCGATACGCAGGCGTCGATCGCGTGCATGCCCAGCGCTTCGAGCGCCGTGCGCACCTCGCGCAGCACCGCGGCGTGCACTGCCGGATCGCGCACGACTCCGCCGCCGCCAAGCCGGTCGCGGCCCGCTTCGAACTGCGGTTTGACGAGCGCGATCATCGTGCCGCCGGCCCGCAGATAGCCGACCGCGCGTGCCGCGATCGTGCGCAACGAGATGAACGACGCATCGACGACGATCAGGTCGAAGCCTTCCGGAAACGCGTCGTCGCCGAGCAACCGGAAATTCGTCCGCTCGACCACGCGCACGCGCGCATCCTGCCGCAGCTTCCAGGCCAACTGACCGTAGCCGACGTCGACGGCGACGACCGAGCGCGCGCCGCGTTCGAGCAGCACGTCGGTGAAGCCGCCGGTCGATGCGCCGACGTCGAGCACGTCGAGCCCGGCCGGATCGAACGCGAACGCCGCCAGCGCCCCCGATAATTTTTCTCCGCCGCGGCTGACGTACCGTGCCGGCACATCGACGATCACTTCGGCTCCCGCGCGCACGTTTTGGCCCGGTTTGGTGCGCGGCTCGCCGTCAACCCGCACGCGACCGGCCAGGATCATGCCGCGCGCTTGCGAGCGCGTCAGTTCCGCTTGAGCCGCCACGACGTCGTCGAGGCGCCGGCTAGAACGGGGCTTCGCCGTCGGAGCGTTCATCATCGTCGACGCGGTCAGCTCGTTCGGACGTTCCGGGCGACGCGGCCGTTCCGTCGGCGGCACGCAACGTTTCCTCGGCGTTCTTCAGGAGAGCCTCACAACGGGCGACCAAGGTCCGGCCCTCCTTGAAAAGCTCGACCGAACGTTCGAGATCGACGCTTTCGCGTTCCAACTCGTCGACGACCGCCCGCAGCCGGTCGAGCGAGCTCTCAAAAGAGGTTAATTTGTTCTCCGCCATCCACTCCATCGCGTTCGACGCGCGCTCGCAGGGTTCCGCGAGCGAGTTGTGCCGCGATCGCGGTCCCCGGCGGCGCGTCGGCCGGATCGCGTACCAGCCGGCCACCGGCAGTAACGATCGCATAGCCGCGTTTCAGGAGTGCTTCCGGATCGTTGCCGTCGAGCCGGGCCTTCAGGGTATCCAAAAAGGCTGCCTTGCGCGCGACCACGCGCACGAAGGCCGGGCGAAGCCGGGCCACGAGCGGCGCGAGACGCGCCTGCCGCTTGGGCGTCAACTCGGCGCCGGAGCGGATCACCGCATCGCGCAACTTCGCTAACGCCGCGCGACGGCGTTCGAACAGCGCGCGCGGCGACGATGCGACGAGACGGCGTTCGAGCGGCAGCAGCAACGCTCGCGAGCGCGCGATGCGCCGTTCCGCGCCGACTGTTACCGCGTTGCGCAGGAGGTCGACGGTTTGGCGCTGCTTTTGCTGACGGTTGGTGAACGCGCGGCTCACGGCGGCGGCGCGTTCCGCGACCGTGCGTTGCAGATCCTCACGTTTGGGCAGTACGGTTTGGGCGGCCGTCGACGGCGTCGATGCGCGCACGTCGGCCGCCAATTCGATCAGCGGCACGTCGCGCTCGTGACCGATCGCCGCAACCGTCGGCGTCTTGCAGGCGGCGATCGCGCGCACGACCCGTTCGTCGGAAAAGCCGAAGAGATCTTCGAACGAGCCGCCGCCGCGAACGACGACGACCAAGTCGCAACCCGCCGCATCCGCCTGCCGAATCGCGTGCACGATCTCGGGCGCCGCGCCGGCGCCGTTCACGGCGGTGGGAAAGAGACGCAATGCGACGTGCGGCGCGCGCGCCCGCGCCTGGGTGACGAAATCGCGCGTACCGTCGCCGCTGGGCGAGCCGACGAGTGCGACGCGAAACGGAAAGCGTGGCGCCGGCTTCTTGCGCTCGGCTGCGAAGAGCCCTTCGCGCTGCAGTTTGGCGCTCAGTTCCTCGTACTTGGCATGCAGCACGCCGACGCCGGTGAGCTCGAGCTTCGTCGCGACGAGTTGATAGTTCGAGCCGGCTTTCGCGTAGATCTTCACTTCACCGAACGCCACCACGTCGGCACCGTTCTCGAAGGCCGGAAACGTGGCCGTGCGCTCGCCGAACGCGACGCAATTCAGCACCGCTTCGCGATCCTTGAGCGAAAAGTACATATTCCCGTTGGCTTGGACGCGCAGGTTCGAGACTTCACCCGCCACGCCGACGTATCGCAACTTGCGGTCGTCGCCGAATTTTTTCTCCAGGTAGCGGGCGAGCCGGACGGGCGTGATGACGGGCGTGTCGACGCTCGTACTCACGGCGTCGGTTGCGCCTGCGGCTTATTGTCGAGCGATTCGAACGTCTCGCCGTCGCCGACTGAATTGTCGGGCGCACCCGGCGTGGCCGGCGCCGCGACCGGGGCCTTCGGCACGGCGGCGGCTTTTTTCACCGCTGCGTTCGCCGTCTTCGCGGCCCACGACGGCGGTGGGGTTTCGCCGTTGCCGCACGTGTGCGACGGCTCGGTCCCGCTCAGAAACACTTCGGAGCGGCCGGTGTCGCACAGCGTCACCCGGCGCACCTCGCCGGACGGCAGGGCGAAATCGTGCTTGGGCGTTTTGGCCAGCGCGGCTTTCATGAAGCGCGCCCAAATGCGAGCCGGAATATTGCCGCCGTAGCTCTCGTTCATCCGGCGGTAGTCGTCGTTGCCGATCCACACGGCGGCGACGAGATCCGGCGTGAACCCGACGAACCACGCGTCGCGAAAATCCGACGTCGTCCCGGTCTTGCCCGCTGCCGGCCGCCCGATCTGCGCGTTCGGATACCCCGTGCCTTCGTTGATCACCGACTGCAGCATCGACGTCACGACGTACGCCGTGCCGGCGCTGACGACTTCGGTCTGCTGCGGATACGAATTGTCGAGCACCGGCGTGCCGAACGAATCGCGCACGACGCGAATCGGCGTGGGATCGATGTGGATGCCGGCGTTGGCGAGGGTCGCATACCCGGCCGCTTGATCGAGCGGCGCGACGCCGCTCGTTCCCAGCGCCAGCGACAGGTTGGCTTCGAGCGGCGCCTTAACGCCCATACGCTTCGCATACTCGATCACCCGATCGATGCCGAGTTGTTCGGCCAGCTTGACCGCGACGACGTTGCGCGATTGCGCTAGCGCGTAGCGCAGCGTGATCGGTCCCATAAACCGATGGTCGTCGTCGGTCGGCGCCCAGCGCGTGCCGTCGCCCATCGGATAGGAGATCGGCGAATCGTCGATGATCGCGGTCGGCGGCATGCCGCTGTCGATCGCCGCCGTGTAGACGTACGCTTTGAACGACGAGCCCGGCTGGCGCCGCGCTTGCCAGGCGCGATTGAACTGGTTGTGGAGCGAGAACGGCCCCGCACCGCCGACCATCGCCAAGATCTCGCCGGTCGACGGCCGGATCGCGACGAGCGCGCCTTCGTCGGCGCCGATGCCCTCGGCTTTGCCTTGCCCGATCCCCCAATCGATCGCTTCTTGGGCCGCGGTCTGCATCGCGGGATCCATCGTCGTGTAGACCTGCAGCCCACCTTCGAACGTCGCTTGCGTGCCGAACTGCGCTTCGAGCAAATGCGTCACGTAGGTCGTGAAGTAGGGATACTTGTACGATTGCAAACCGGTCGGGCGCTCGTGAATCAAACCGAGCGGTTTGGCCAGCTCGGCGTCTTCTTGGTCTTGCGAGATGAAGTCGCTGGCGACCATGCGGTCGAGTACGTGATGCTGCCGTTCGATCGCGCGCGGCAGGTTGACGAACGGCGAGTAGTCCGAGGGCGCGGCCGGCAGTCCGGCCAGCATCGCCGCCTGTCCGATGCTCAGCCGCGAAACGTCGGTGCCGAAGTAGGTATGCGCCGCCGCCTCGATCCCGTATGCGCCGGAACCGAAGTAGATGATGTTGAGGTACCGCTCGAGGATCTCGTCCTTCGTGTAATAGCGCTCGATCTCGATCGCGAGCAGCGCCTCTTGCACCTTACGCGCCAGCGAGACTTGATCGGAGAGAAACAGCCGTCGCGCGAGCTGTTGCGTGATCGTCGAGGCGCCTTGGAACTCCTCGTGACGCCAGTCCGCGATCGCCGCACGCAGGATGCCGCCGAAGTCGACCCCGTGATGCTGGTAGAAATGCTGATCTTCGGTGGCGATGAAGGCGTTGCGCACCGGCACCGGGATCTGCGAGATCGGTACCCAAATGCGGTTCTCGGTGTAGAGGTTGGCGAGTTGCGAGCCGTCGCGAGCGAAGACGCGCGTCGAGCGCGAGGGCTGATAGTCGGCCATCCGGTTGATGTCCGGTAAGTTGCGCGAATACGACGCCACCAGACCCGCCACGATTCCGGCGCCGAGCAACGCGACGAACATCGCGATCAGCCCGACGACGCGGAAAAAGCGCCCGCCCCCGGTCGGTCCCGCCGGCGGTTTGCGCACCTTTCCGCGCGTGCGAGGCCGCGCCGCGCTACGCGCCACGGGCCGCTCGCGACAGCACGCCGTTGACGAAACGGCCCGAGTCCTCGGTCGAGAATTTCTTGGCCAGTTCGACCGCCTCGTTGATCACGACCGGCGTCGGCGTGTCGGTGCGGTGGCGCAACTCGAAGATGCCCATGCGCAGCACGATTCGGTCGATCGTCGGCAGACGTTCGAGGGTCCAGCCTTCGAGCAACGGCCCGATCAAGGCATCGCTCTCGTCGGCGAACTCGAGCGTTCCGAAGACGAGGTCTTTCACGAACGCCCGGCCGTCGTCACCGTCGATGCGCGCGGTCGTCTCACCAAGCATGTCCTCGGGCGTGCGATGGCCGATCTCCGTACCGTACAGCGTCTGCAAAGCCAGTTCTCGTGCAAAACGCCGCGAGGTGCTCATGCCGGGGTCGGGACGCGGTTCGCAAGGTAATTCGGCAGCCAGTCGACGCCGACGCCCGCGCGCGCGAAGCGCTCGTCGCGCATGATCTCGCGGCAAAACTCGACCGTCGTCTTCACGCCGTCGATGTGCGTTTCGGCCAACGCCCGTTCCATCCGCATGATCGCCGACTCGCGGGTACGGCCGGTCACGATGATCTTGGCCAAGAGCGAATCGTAGAACGGCGGCACGACGGTGCCCGAATACACGTGCGTATCGACGCGGACGCCGGGGCCGCCCGGAAATTCAACGCGACCGAGGGTGCCCGCGGCCGGTGCGAAGTTGTTGTCGGGATCCTCGGCGTTGACGCGCACTTCGATCGCGCAGCCGTGCGGCTGCAGATCGCTTTGGGTGAACCCCAGCCGCTCGCCGGCCGCGATGCGGATCTGCTCTTTGACCAAATCGACGCCGTACACCATCTCGGTCACCGGATGCTCGACCTGAATGCGCGTGTTCATCTCCATGAAGTAGACGTTGGGGCCGTCGACGAGAAACTCGAGCGTGCCGGCGTTCGTGTACTTCACCGCGCGGGCCGCGGTCACCGCGATGTCGTGCAACCGGTCGCGCACGGCCGGGTCCAGGGCTGCCGCCGGCGTCTCTTCGATCAGCTTTTGATGCGAGGGCTTCTGCACCGAACAATCGCGTTCGCCGAGATGCACGACGTCGCCGTACTGGTCGCCCAGCACCTGGACCTCGATGTGACGGGGCGAACGAATCAATTTTTCGGCGTAGAGCCGGCCGTCTTTGAACGAGGCCTCGGCTTCGGCCGTGGCGGTCGCGAAGGCCGCCGCCAACTCGGCCTCGGACTCGACCGCGCGCATACCTTTCCCGCCGCCGCCGGCCGTTGCTTTGAGCAGCACCGGGTAGCCGATCTGCGCGGCGAAGGCCGCCGCCTCGGCCGGGTTCGCGAGAATGCCGCTGCCCGGCGTGGTCGGAACGCCCGACTCGTCCATGATGCGGCGCGCCGTCGCTTTGTCGCCCATCGCCGCGATCACGCTCGGCTCGGGGCCGATGAACGTGAGCCCGTGGTCGCGCGCGATCTCCGCGAAGCGCGCGTTCTCGGCCAGAAACCCGTAGCCCGGATGGATCGCGTCGGCACCGCAGATCAGACCGGTCGAGATGATGTTGGCGATGTTGAGGTACGAGGAAGCGACCGGACCGGCCCCAACGCAGAACGCCTCGTCGGCATGCCGCACGTGCAGCGATCCGCGGTCGGCTTCGCTAAATATAGCGACCGTAGCGACGCCCAATTCGTGACAGGCGCGGTTGATCCGCAGCGCGATCTCGCCCCGATTCGCGATTAAGACTTTTCGGAACACGCGCTACCGTTCGATCGCGAACAACGGCTGGCCGTACTCGACCGGCTGCCCGTCGGTGACGTAGATCATAGCGACGCGCCCCGGACCGCGCGAACGCACGGGGTTGCGAATGCCGAGCGTTTCCACGTAGGCGAGCTCGCGGTCACCGTCGAGGGTCATTCCCTCGCCGACCGCCGGCCGCAAGAAGCGCATGACCCCGACCACGTCGGCGAGGATCGCATCGACGGGTCGCGCCGGCGCCGGCTCGCCGGCGGGGCGTGCATCTGCGACGGCGCCCGAGACGGCCGCCGGAGCGCGCCGGAACTCGACCTCGAAGTCGCCGTCCCGTACCCGCAGCCGCGTCAAACCTCCATCACTGAAGGCCTGGGCGAGCGGGCGCACGCGCTCCACAATTGTGTTTTCGAACATCGAATGGCCGATTTTCGAGACAATCGGGAGCGGTCCCGCCCGACGGCATCGAAGAGGAGCGCCTAGCGATTGCTTTCGGAGAGGGCGATTGAGCGTATCCCAGGTGACGGTTGAGCTCGACTCATGGTTCCGTGTCATCTATCCGCAGGACTTCCGCCTGCCGGAATCGCTCGGTCGCGCCCTCGACACCGCCGGAATCGCGCATTGTGCGGGAACCTTCCCGTATGCGGCGACGGCCGACGACATCAGCGTTGCCTACCTCGTCGAAGCCGAACGGCTGGCGGCCCTCGGCCCGCGTAAGAAGATCGTTCACGCGCTCGAACTGATCGAGCGCGACGAACACGCCGCAACGATCGTCGTGGCGGAACCCGGCGACGCAACGATGATGTGGCTGGCCGAGAGCGACCACATCGCGGGCTGGCTGCTGCGCCCGCTCGACGCGGCCGCGGTGATCGCCACGATCGTGGCCGCGCGCCGCATGCTCCGCGACCGGCGCGAGGCCGAGCGGATGAGCGACATGGCGGAGGCCATGAGCCTAGAGACCGACCGCTTGCTGTCGATCGGCGTCGCGCTCTCGGCCGAGCGCAACATCTCCAAACTGCACGAGCTGATCGTGCGCAACGCGCGCGAACTGACGCGCGCCGACGGCGGTAGCTTGTTCCTGGTCGAGAAGGGCGAGGACGGCACCGACAAACTGCGATTCGCGGTCGCACAAACCGGCCCCAACGATGCCGGTACGCATCTCGGCGCCGTGCTGCCGCTCACCCGCGCGTCGGTCGCCGGGTACGTCGCGCTCAGCGGCGACGTCGTTCGCATTCCGGACGCCTACGAGATCCCCGACACCAGCGAGTACCGCTTCAACCAATCGTTCGACAAGCAGAACGGCTACCGCTCGAAATCGATGATGGTCGTGCCGATGCGCGATCACGAGAACGCCATCGTCGGCGTCATCCAACTGATCAATCGCAAGCCGGACTTCGAGCTCGTGCTGACCTCCCCCACGATGACGGAAGCGGTCGTCGAACCGTTCACGTCGCGCGATGAGAGCGTGCTGCTCTCGCTGGCCTCGCAAGCCGGCGTCGCGCTGGAAAACAAAGCGTTGCTCGAATCGATCCAAGACCTCTTCGAGCAGTTCGTCCGGGCGTCGGTCAAGGCGATCGAAGTGCGCGACAAGTCGACGCAGGGCCATTCCTCGCGCGTTGCCGAGTTGACCGTGGCTCAGGCGATCGCGGCGAACACGGTCGAAGCCGGCAAATTCGCCGACCTCCACTTCAACGAAGACGCGCTGCGCGAAATGCGCTACGCCGCGCTGTTGCACGATTTCGGCAAAGTCGCCGTCCCCGAGTACATCTTCGGCAAGGCGAAGAAGCTCCCCGACGGCAAGCTCGACGCCATCCGGTTGCGGTTCTTGCTTGCTATCAATCAAATCGAGAGCCTCGGCGCGCGCCGCAAGTTCGAGTTAATCCAGACGGGGATCGGGTTCGACGACCGCCGCGTCCTCGACATCGACGCCGACACGGCGACGCGCGCCGGCGAACTGCAGGCGCTGCTCGAAACCGTCGAGTCGGCCAACGAGCCGCGCGTCGTCGCGGCGGAGGTCGGGGCAATCCTCGACTCGATCATCGGCAAGACCTACCTCGACCTCGAGACCGAGAAGCCGCTGCTCGACACCGGCGAGTTCG
>DASYOE010000335.1:0-2412 GCA_036008105.1 Candidatus Lustribacter sp.
CGTGAAGCCGATGATCGCGGTCGCGTAATACTGCCGGCGGCCGAAGCGAATCTGCAGCCAGGGCGTGAGCGGGATGACGATCACGGCCGAGATGATGTAACCGGTGACGACCCACGAGCTTTCGTCGAGCGTCGCGCCGAGATTGCCCTGAATGATCGGCAGCGCGACGTTGACGATCGTCGTGTCCAGGGTTTGCATTAACGTTGCGGCGATGATTGCGGTTGTGATTAGGACGAGCGAAAAGCCACTCTCTTCGGTGACGTATTGGTTGCCTTGACCTGGTTTTGGATCGGCCATGATTGGGGCTGTCCTTCGACTGCGCGCCTATGGCGCTCCGCTCAGGATGACATGGTTAGCGATGATATAGGTCGCGGCGGCGATTAGGGCTCCGCTTAGGGTGGCGGCTAGGTTTACGTCGTCGTTGCTTATCCAGGACAGGCCGCGGCGGCGGACGGTTGCCGTGCCGCAGCCGTGCAGTTCGACCTCGCATTCGCGCTCGCACGCCGGGCACCAGCGGCGGTCTTGCAGCGTTGCGCCGAGCAGCGAGTCGATCATCGCGCCGCCGAAGCCGCCGACGAACACCGGCAGAATGAGCGCGGACAGCGCGTGGAGCGACACCGGGGTGCCGCCTGGTACGGCCAGCAAAAGTGCGGCCGGCGCGAGGATGGCGATCAGCACGGCGCCCGCAACTTCGGCTGCAGTTCCGGCGGTGCTGACGCCGCCCGACAGTCCGGTGGCGAGCGGTTTGCCGGTGAGAATCGAACGCGGCGGTTTCTCGACCAGGGTGCCGACCTCGGTGCCCCATGTGTCGGCGGTCGCGGCGGCGTATGCGCCGCAAAACGCCACGAACCAGATCGAGAGAATGCGGCTGTGGTCGACGACGACCCACGCCAAAATGCAGACCGTCGCGATGCCGCCGTTGGCCAGCACTTGCCAACCGTCGCGCGGGCCGCCTTTGCCGATGTCGACCAGTTCGCGCTTGCGCTTTTTGCCTTGGCGCGTGAGTGCGATCGAGCTGACGAAAAACGCCAATAGGATCAGCGCTGTGCCCAGCGTACCGCAGGCGAACGTAATCGTGCCGACCACGAACGCCGCGATCCCGCCGCCGCGCGTGAGCGCGTGCACGCGAACCGCGGCGATCGCGATGAGCAACGCGACCACGCCACCGAGCATCGCCTCTTCGGCGGTGTTCACGTTTTGGCGGTGACGCCTTCTTCGAGTGCGTCCCGCAGGCCGTCGACCGTGAACTCTGCGGCCACGATATCGACGCGTATCCCCAAGTTGCGCGCGGTCGCTGCGGTGATCTGGCCGATCGTGGCGACCGTCGCATGCGCCAGCACCGCGGGCGCGTCCGGGACGTTGTGCACGAAACCGTGCACGGTGCTCGCGCTCGTGAACGTCACGACGTCGGCGCGTTCGGCTTTCGCGCGCAGTTCGGGATCGTCAACGTAACGCGTGCGGTAGGCCGGGACGACCTCCACGTCACGGCCCACGGCGCGCAGTGTCGCGGCCAGGACTTCGCGCGCTTCCTGTGCGCGGAACAGCAGCACGCGCTCGCCGGCGACGGTGCGTCGCACCATGCCCTCGGCCACGGCTTCGTTGACGAATGCCTCGGGAATGAAGTCGGCGCGGACACCATGCGCGGTCAGCGTGGCGGCGGTCACCGGACCGATCACCGCGACCTTCACGTCGCCGAGTGCCCGCGCATCCTTGCCGCTCGCCTTGAGCGCGTCGAAGAACGCCTCGACGCCGTAGCGGCTGGTGAACACGACCCACGAGTATTCACGGATCCGCGCGACCGCTGCCGCTGCCGCTGCGGGATCGTCGGGCGGCCCGATCGCGATCGTCGATGCGAGGATCGGTTCGGCGCCGGCCTCCCACAGCTGCTGCGCAAACTCGGCGCCCCCGGCGGCCGGGCGCGTGATCAGCACGCGCTTGCCGAACAGCGGCGCGCGGTCGAACCAGCGGATCGACTCGCGCTCGCGCACGACGTCGCCGATCACCACGATCGCGGGCGCGGCGAACTGCGTGCGCTCCACGTCGTCGACGATCGTGGCCAGCGTGCCGACCAGTGTCTCTTGCGTCGGTTTCGTTCCCTCGCGCACGATCGCCACGGGCGTCGTGTCGGGTAGCCCGTTCTTGCGCAGCTCGGCGACGATCCCGGTGAGGTTGCCCATCGCCATCAGGAAGATCGTCGTCGACTTCGGGTTGGCCAGCTTCGCGTAGTCGAGGCTCGTGTAGCCCTTGAGCGGATCCTCGTGTCCGGTCGAGACGGAGAACGACGTGTTGTGATCGCGGTGCGTTACCGGGATGCCGGCGTACGCGGGCGCGGCGATCGCCGACGTGATGCCGGGGACGATCTCGAACGGCACGCCCGCGGCGTGCAGCGCCTGCGATTCCTCGCCACCGCGC
>DASYOE010000336.1:0-2360 GCA_036008105.1 Candidatus Lustribacter sp.
GAGGGAACTTTCGTTCTTTTATGGGACGAGTTCCCGGCTATTTTTACCGGAAAGGGGGTGCTGTTACATGGCCGCTAAGAAAAAGTCCTCGATGAAGAAATCGTCGAAGAAAAAGACCCCGAAAAAGAAGTAAGCTTCCAAGTCTCCGTTTTTAGCTCTTATTCGTAAACCCGGAATCACGCGGCGCAAGCCGCGTGATTCTTTTTATTTCGCGCGGCCGACCATCGAGCGGGCGATGACGATGCGCTGGATCTGCTGCGTGCCCTCGTAAATCTGGGTGATCTTGGCGTCGCGCATCATGCGCTCCACGGGGTACTCCATTGAATAGCCGAAACCGCCGAGTAACTGCACGGCGTCGGTGGTCACGCTCATCGCGACGTCACCGCATTTGAGCTTGGCGAGCGCCGCCCAGGTGGTCAGGTCGGCGGCCCCCTCGTCGCATTTGCGCGCGGCCTCGTATAGGAGCAGGCGCGCGGCCTCGACCTCGGTTTTCATGTCGGCGAGCATGAACTGCAGGCCTTGCTGCTGCGAGAGCGGTTTCCCGAACGCGATCCGGCCCTTGAGATACTCGGTCGCGTATTCGAGCGCGCTGGTCGCGATGCCGAGCGCTTGCGCGGCGATACCGGGGCGCGATTTATCGAGCACCTTCATGGCCGTGATGAAGCCGTCGCCTTCGAGCCCGAGCATGTTGGCCGCGGGCACGCGGCACCCGGTGAAGGTCAACTCGACGGTCGGCGACCCGCGAATGCCCATTTTCTTCTCGAGCTTCCCGGCGACGAGCCCCGGCGTGCCTTTCTCGATGACGAAGGCGCTGATGCCGTTCGGCCCCTTGTCGGGATCGGTGACCGCGAACACGGTCACGATGTCGGCGATGTTGCCTTGCGTGATCCAAATCTTCGTGCCGTCGAGGACGTACTCGTCGCCGTCGCGGCGCGCGCGCATGCGCATCGACCCGGCCGCATCGGAGCCCGATCCGGCTTCGGTCAGGGCGTAGGCCGCGATCCATTCGCCGCTCGCGAGCTTGGGGATGAAACGCCGCTTCTGCTCCTCGCTGCCCGCGATGAGGATCGGCAGCGCGCCCAGCTCTTGCACCGCAATGATCAGCGCGCTCGACGCGCACGCCTTGGCAACTTCCTCGACGACCTTGACGTAGGTTTGGAACGTGCCGCCGAGCCCGCCGTATTCGGCCGGAAACGGGATGCCGAGCAAATCGTTCTGCGCGAACAGTTTCTGGACGTCCCACGGAAACTCACCGGACGCGTCGATCTCGGCCGCCCGCGGCGCGACCTTCTCGCGGACGAGGTCGCGCACGGTCTCGAGGATCAGGGCTTCCTCGTCGTCGGCCGGCATCGCTACGCGTCCGGTGGGAACGTCATTACCGCCGGTTCGGCGGGCACGGCCAGCTCCGCGCCGGTCGCGCCTCGGACGTCGGCGACGCTGACGCCCGGTGCGATCTCGCGCAGCACGAGCCCCGCGGGGGTCACGTCGATCAGGGCCAGGTCGGTCGCGATCTGCTGCACGACGCCCTTGCCGGTCAGCGGCAAGTCGCAGCGCTCGAGAATCTTGTGCGCGCCGTCCTTGGCCGTGTGCTCCATCATGACGATCACGCGCTTCGCGCCGTGCACGAGATCCATCGCACCGCCCATGCCCTTGACGACCTTGCCCGGGATGACCCAATTCGCCAAATCGCCGTTGCTCGCGACCTGCATGGCACCGAGCACCGCGATGTCCACCTTGCCCCCGCGAATCATGCCGAACGAGGTGGCCGAATCGAAGAACGATGCGCCGGGCAGCACGGTCACCGTCTCCTTGCCGGCGTTGATCAAATCGGGATCTTCCGCGCCTTCGTACGGGTAGGGCCCGAAGCCCAAAATGCCGTTCTCGCTTTGCAGCACCACGGTGATGCCGGCCGGAATGTAGTTCGGGATGAGCGTCGGCAAGCCGATGCCCAAATTGACGTAGGCGCCGTCGCGCAATTCGCGGGCGACGCGGGCGGCGAGCTGGGTACGGGTGAGCGCCACGATGATTCTCCTACCGGCTACGCGGGCCGCGGCCGCGTGGTGACGCGTTCGATCCGTTTGCCGCCGGTTCCGACTTCCACCACGCGCTGGACGTAGATGCCGGGCAGATGCACCGCTTCGGGATCGATCTCGCCGGGCTCGACGAGTTGCTCGACCTCGGCGATCGCGATCTTCCCGGCCATCGCGCACAGCGGGTTGAAGTTGCGCGTCGCTTTGTGGAAGATCAGGTTGCCGTGACGGTCGCCGATGCTGGCGCGCACGAGTGCGAAGTCGCACACGATCGCTTCTTCGAGCGCGTACTCGCGGCCGCCGAACACGCGCGTCTCTTTCTTCGGCGAA
>DASYOE010000337.1:0-3401 GCA_036008105.1 Candidatus Lustribacter sp.
AGCCGCTGGGCATCGCCGATGCGGGCGACTTCCTCCACTCCGATCTCTCGACGCGCCCCGAGCCGAGCAATTTGACGATCCTGCACGCGATCAAGAACCCGAGCCGCGGTGGCGATACGGAGTTCGTCAATATGTACAACGTGTACGACGCGCTTCCCGACGAGTTGAAGCGCGCGGTCACGGGGCGTGACGCCTGGCATCACACGAGCAAGCTCAAGAACCCCCGCGTCATGATCTCGGGCGAACGCGCCGATGCGGCTGAGTTCTATAAAAGGCTCGAGGCGACGGTGCCCGACCAACTTCAGCCGATGGTGCGCACGCACCCCGACACCGGACGCCAGGCGCTCTACGTCTCGCCGCGCTTCACGCTTCGAATCGATGGAATGGAGCCCGACGCCTCGGAAGCGCTGCTGGGCCGCCTATTCGCGATCATGCGCGACAAGCGTCACCTGTGGCGCTACAAGTGGCGCGACGACGATCTCCTGATGTGGGACAACCGCTGTCTGTGTCATCGCGCAACGGGCGGCTACCGGCTGCCCGACACGCGGCGGATGCACCGCACGAGCGTCGCCGGCGAGAAAGCCTTCTACCGCGCCTAATTACCACGAATACGGAGAGCACGATGCCAAAGGAAATCCTACGCACTTCAGCCGGGCAACGGCACACCAGCCCGATCCCGCAAGGCGTGATCGCGAACGGTTTCATCTTTCTTTCGGCCATTCGCGGTCTTGACATCGAGACGCAAAAGGTCATCCCGGATGTCGAAGCGCAGGCTCGTCAGTGTTTCAAAATCTTGCGCGGAACGCTCGAAGAGGTGGGCGCTTCGCTCTCGGACGTCGTGCAAGTCTCAGTGTACATGAAGCATCTGCAGAAGAACCGGCCGATTTTCAATAAAGTCTGGGAAGAGATCTTCGGGGACGAGCCGCCGGCACGGTTTGCCGCCGAGGTGACCGACATCGGCACACCCGACGGCCTCACCGAATTTCTCTTGAGCGTCATCGCGACCGCGCCCAAGCGCTGAGGACGACTACTGCGCGCCGTAGAGTTGTTTGGCGTCGGCGTAGTACTTCGTGCGTTCTTGGCCGGGCGGAAGAACGGGCAGGTATCGCATTTTGGCCCGGAAGAGTGCGTTCTTGATCGCGACGTTTTTTACGACCGGTTGGACGACGGTCGAGATGCTCGACTGAAATTCGGGTTCCAATAAGAAATTCGCCCACAGTCGCGCGGCGTTTGGATGCGGGGCGCCTTTGACCAAGGTCAGCGCGATCGGCACCGCAATCGCGCCTTCCGCCGGCGCGATCCACTTCAACGGTGCTTGTGGATACGCCACGATCGCGTTCGTGCGGCCGGCGATCATGACCGCGTAATCACCGCGCGCCAGCGCCTCGTCCGCCGCGCTTCCCCCGCCCGCGCCGTTGATCGTCGGGTGCAGCGCGGCGAGACTGGCTTCGAACGATCGGCCGAAGCGATCGTAGGTCGAGACGAAGAAGGTGCCCCCGCCGCCGTCGACGCGTGGATCTTGCATGACCATTTTTTCCGCCAAGCCCGGGTTGAGCAGATCGGTCCAGCTCTTCGGCACCGGCACGCTGCCGAGGCGCGACGTATTGACCAGAATGCCGTACACGTTGACGAACAGCGGAATCGAACCCTTAAGGACGTTGAACGTCGCAACGAGCTTTGCGGCGTTGGGTACGTCGAGCGGAAGCGCGTACCCGTCTTTGGCCAGCGAACTTGCGGGGCCAAGCCCGGCGTAGTAGATGTCGCCGTGAACGTGACCCGTCTGCGTTTCGACCAGCACTTTTTGCGTGTTCGAAGCCCCGTCGCCGTACGCCAACGTGACGGCAATTCCGTAGCGCTTCTGAAACCGCGCCGCGGCATCGTCGAGCTGATCGTTCAGCCCCACGTTGCAGTACATCGTGACCGCGCCTTCTCTTTTCGCGGCCGCAACAACGGCGTTCCAATCCTCGCCGGCGCTAGCGCCCAGCGTGAAATACGAACCGGCTACGACGGTCAGCGCCGAGCGGCGGTTCATGCGTGGGCCGGAGCCGTCCAGATGATCGCGCCGGCGTCCATCGGATGGTCGAGGTACTTGTACTTGACCGCGGCGTCGATGACCGGTTGCACGAACGCAGGATCGATCGACGCCGCGTGCTCTTCGTGCGCGCGATCCTCGCTGATGCTCATGTACTTCTTCAGGATTGCGGCCGCCGCAACCGGATTGCGGGTTGCCCAGACGCCGGCGCGGTCGATCGCGATGCGGTAGCGGCGCACGAGATCCGGATTCTTGTCGGCCCAGTCGCGGTTAGCGAACCAAGCCGAAACGAAGAAGCGGTTGCCGATCGATTCGTAGCTGTCGGCGAGGCTATGCACCTTCCCGGCCGCCAGCGCGGCGGCGCGGGCCGGGTCGGCCATCAGGGCCGCGGCGACGCGGCCGTTGGCGACGGCATCCGCCATCAGCGTGTGGGGCAACTCGATCATCTTCACCGTGCGCGAGTCGCCGCCGTGCTGGTCGATCCAGCCCAAGGCGCCGAGCGGGTCGAGTCCCGATAGCGCGGTCACCGCAATCGTCGAGCCGTTGAAGTCCTTGCCGGTGCGAATCTTCGAGTTGGGCGCGACCATGAAGTTGGGCGGATCGGCCGCAACGTCGTGCAGCGTGCCGGGCGCGATGATCACGAAGTTCAACCCGCGTTCGTGCGCGACCGCGATCGGCAACGGGTTGGAGCACCCGATCTGCAGCGTGCCGCCGGCGACGGCGGCCGCGATGGCCGCCCCGTTGTTATATGGCTGCGCCTCGACGTTCAGTCCGAGCTGCTTGAAGAAGCCGTTGTCGAGCGCGTAGTACACGCCCGCGTTGGCTTCGAACGAGCTCGCCCCGACGCGAATGACTTGGTCGGCCTGCGCGTCCAGCAACAGCACCAGCGCGAGCGCGGCGATGCCGTGCAGCTTCACGGACCTCACCGCGATGCGCCGACCAGCTCGCCTTCGGTTTGTGGTTTCTGTGCGAACACCGCGACCAAGTCTTCGAGGATCGGTGAGAAGCGGATGCGCGAACGCCGCGCGGTTTTCTCGAAGCCGTCGCTCATGTGGTGCTTGTTCTTCTCGAGCGGCAGCTCGATGACGTGGTTCTGGGCCGGATCGCGAATGACGCACATCGGGTCCTCGCCGCGTTCGACCTTTTCCAGCTCGCGGTGCAGCATCTGCCGGTAGGCGATGATGCCGACGTCGGTCGTTCCGAGCCGTTCGAGCGAACGGTCGGCGATCGCCCCCTGGGTGACCCAATTCATGATGTCCTGCGAATCGGTGTACTGCAAGGTGTACTCGCCGTGCTCGTCGCGATACGGCACGTCGTAGTTCCAAATGCGCTCGAACAAGTGCGGCGGCGGCGTCGAACCGGCCGGCGG
>DASYOE010000338.1:0-21210 GCA_036008105.1 Candidatus Lustribacter sp.
CTGCTGGTTGTCGGGATACAGCACCGGTTCGAACGGGGGCCGGTAGAATTGCGATCCGGTGAAGATCCGCACGTCGACTTGATCGGCAAACGTCAGCGTGGCCGCCTGTTGGAAGTCTTGCAGGTTGGTGCCCATGCCGTCGCTGCCTGCGTAATGGTCGAGCGTCGAACCGATCGACAACGTACGCAGGCCGCCGCTGAAGTGAAACGTGTGAAAGGCTTGACTGCTATAGCCGGCGATGTCGTTCACCGGTGTATAACCGTCGACCGGATTCCACTGTGCTCCAACGCTGCGCATTGAGAACTCGTCGGAGTCGTCCTTCGTCTGGTACTGGATGCCACCGTCCAAACGCCGAGCTGCGAAGGGGTTGGTGACGTTCGTCCCGCTTTCTTCGCCCTTCTCGATATAGCCGAGGAAGCCGTGCTGGCTGTTGAACTGCAACGAGCCAAAGTTGACGACGTCGGTCAAGCCGCCGGCTTGGTACGAGGCGACGCGGGTGTAGTTGGCCGTGAGGATGTTCGAGGGCAACGTATAGGCGACCGATTGCGCTTGATCGTTGCGCCCGAACCCGAGCGCGTACAACATGCCGAACGTCACCGGACCCTGTGTGCCTTCGAGCTGGTAGCCGCTGCGCGGGGTCGGGATCGCGGTCGTATACAGTTCCTTAAATCCCGCCGCCGGGCACTCGTAGCACGTGGTGTAGTCGTAGAACTGCGCCCCCTGGGCGAAGAACGGACGCAACTCGGGGTAGAAGCGCGTGAAGGTCGTTGGCGTGATCGTTTGCTGATCGGTTTCGACGTTGGAGAAATCGGGATGAATCGTCGCGACGAGCGATGCCGTCGGCGTCACCGGAACGGCGATGTCGGCACCGACCCGTCCCGTGTCGCCGCCGTACACGGGTGGACCCGCTTGCGCGAGGGCGTAGACGCCGACGCGCGCCTTCGCACGCGCCGCTTTCGAGCCGGCGTCGAAGCCGTTGACGTACCCGGCATCCACCACTTGGTCGGATGCGGTTTGTCCGGGCGCCGTCGACCACTCGTCGCGTTCGTTGAACGCCTTGATGTCGCGCTCGAACTGCACCCGCCACGTGTTGCTGCCGGTGCCGCGTATGGCCGAGAACGGAATGCGCATCGTGACGGCATACCCGGTTGCGGTCGTCTGCGCTAACGCGGTCCACGCCGGCGCGTAGTTGTTGTTCTCCGACGATCCCTGATAGCGTGTCCCGCGGGGCGTCGCGCGAAAGTCGTACACGAATCCGCTGACGCCGGCGGGCCACAGCCGTACCGTGACGGTGTCGTCGGAGTTCTCGCCGACGCCGTCGACAGCTTGCGTCGCGGTGATGCCCTCGCGCTGCGGCACGACGAAACGCACGAACAATGCTTTGCCGTCCGTCACGAACGCGACGTCGGCTGGTTCGGCGGCCGGGCGCCCATGGGTGAAGTCCCACGCCGTGGTGATATGCGCCGCCGCTGCCCAGCCGGCGTCGCCGTCCAGCGCGGGGGCGGTCGCAGTGAGCGGTAGGGAGGTCCGGGGCGGCAACGTCGCCCCGGACGCCCACCCACCCGAGCAGAAGAAAATTGCCAGAACGGCACGGGCACTCAGCAAGCGTGCGGTTCGCCCGGGTCGCTCCATATTACGTACTACGTACTATATCGTGCGACGTAATGTCAAGCCCCGGACCGAGCCCGCATAAAGAAGCGAGGCCCCCGTTTCGGGAGCCTCGTTTGCTTCAGGGCAGCTCGATCTCGGCGAGGTTCTTTTCGATCTTTCGTTTGACGCGCTGGAGCGCGTTGTCGATCGACTTCACATGCCGGTTGAGGTCGCGTGCCATTTCCTGGTAGCTCTTGCCCTCGAGGTACGAGAGCAGCACCTGCGACTCGAGATCGGAGAGGTTCTCTTGGATGCGCGACTTGATGTCTTCGGAGACTTCCTGGTTGATGACCAGGTCCTCGGGATCCGAGGTCTTGTTCGAAGGCATCACGTCGAGCAGCGTGCGCTCGCTGTCCTCGTCGTAGATCGGCTTATTCAGCGAGATGTACTGGTTGAGCGGGATGTGCTTTTGACGGGTCGCCGTCTTGATTGCCGTAATGATTTGGCGGGTGATACACAGTTCGGCAAAGGCCCGAAAACTCGAGAGCTTGTCTGCCTTGAAGTCGCGGACGGCCTTATAGAGCCCGATCATCCCTTCTTGGATGATATCTTCGCGATCGGCGCCGATGAGAAAATAGCTTTTAGCTTTGATGCGAACGAAATTCTTGTACTTGTTGAGCAAGAATTCCATTGCCAGACTCTCGCCGGCCTTAGCAGCCGCGACGAGGTCCTCGTCGGGACGCTCGCTGTAGTCGAGCGTCGCCGGCGCGGGGTGCGTGAGCGCCATCAATTCCTACCTTACCCTGGGTGGATGCGCGAGAAAACGCGGGCCGCAGCCCGTCGGACCAGCGCGCATCCGGTCAAGTATAGGAGGGTCCTGCAAGAAAATCAAGGACAAATCAGCCAGGGACGGCCGTTTTTAGCCCGCGTGGCGCTGCCGGACCGCCTCGTAAAGCAGGATGGCGGCCGCCACCGAGGCGTTGAGCGACTCGGTCCGGCCGTACATCGGAATCGCGACCCGATAGTCGCACTCCCGGCCGACCAAGGGGGCGATACCCGCCCCTTCGGCCCCGATCACGATGGCCAGGTCCCGGGCGAAATCGACCTCCCCCAGGGGAATGGTGCCCGGCCCCAGGGCCGCTCCCGCGATCCAAATGCCGGCCTTCTTCAAGGTCCGGATCGCTTGCGAGATATTCGCCACCCGCGCGATCGGCAGATGGGCCGTCGCGCCGGCGGCGGCCTTGCGCACGGTGGCGTTGACGCCGGCCGAGCGGCGTTCCGGCAGCACGAGCGCGGTGCCGCCGGCCGCTTCGGTCGTGCGAATGATCGCGCCGACGTTATGTGGGTCGGTCACGTGGTCGAGCAGCACGAACAGCGCCGGTCCGGTGCGCGGCAGCGCGATCGCTTCCTCCAGCGTGATGTAGTCGAACGGCGCCCCATAGGCGATGACGCTCTGGTGCGCCTTGTACGGAAAGTTCGCGAAGAACGTGCGGTTCTCGAAGCGCACTTGAACCTCGGCCGAGCGCGCGCGTTCGAGCAGATTACGTAACGCCGGATCGCTCTTGCGCTCGTCGCCGACGTGAATACGCCGCAAGGGTTCGCCGGCGACGAGCGCCTCGTTGACCGCGTGAATTCCGTAGATGACGTCGTCGAGGTCGACGCGCGGTGCCGGCGGGCGGTGGCCGCGCTGCGGCGCTATGCGCCGCCGACGGTCCACGTGGTCGATCCGTCCTTGCCGTCGGTCAACACGATGCCTTCCGCCGCCAGCGCGTTGCGCAGGCGGTCGGCAAGAGAAAAGTCGCGCGCCTTGCGGGCCGCGTTGCGCGCATCGATCACGCGCTCGATGACGCCCGCCGGGCTCTCACCGTTGAACGCGACGGAATCGCCGAGATTCACGCGCAGCCGCTCGACCGTCGCGGGATCGACCTCGACGGCTTCGGCAGCCGGCAGCGCGCGGGTGAGGATGCCGCCGACGCCCAGCACGCCGAGCGCATCTTCGAACAGCGCGGGATCGATCGACGAGAGCGAATCGAACAGCACGCCCAAGGCACCGGCGGTGTTCATGTCGTCATTGAGCGCTTCAAAGAAACGCTCCCGAACGGCCGAGGAGTCACCGGCGGGCCGCGTTTTCGCGGCGTCGTAGGCTTTGCGCAGCTTCTGCACCGCGCTGTTGGCGGCGCCGATTGCGTCCTCGGTGAAGTTCATCGGCTTGCGATAGCCGGTCTGCAAGAACAAGAGCCGGATCGCGAGCGGATCGTGACGCGCGAGCATGTCGGTCAGGGGTTCGAAGTTGCCGAGTGACTTCGACATCTTCTTCCCGTCGAAGTTGAGCATCGCGCCGTGCACCCAGTGGTTCGCCATGTGCTCGTGCGGCGGCATCAGCGGCTCGCTCTGCGCGATCTCGTTCTCGTGATGCGGAAAGATCAAGTCGGTTCCGCCGCCGTGAATGTCGAACGGCACGCCGAGCAACTCGCGCGACATCGCGCTGCACTCGATGTGCCAACCGGGCCGTCCCAGACCCCAGGGCGACGGCCATTCCGGTTCACCGGGCTTGGCGAACTTCCACAACGCGAAATCGAGCGGGTCGCGTTTGTGCTCGTTTTCGGCGATACGCGCGCCGACCAGCAATTCGTCGATGTTCCGGTGCGAGAGTTCGCCGTAGTGCGGAAACGACTTCACCGAGTAGTACACACCGTCTTCGGTCACGTAGGCGTGTCCGGTGGCAATCAGCTCGGCGATCATGTCGACGATCGCATCGATGTGCTGGGTCGCGTGCGGTTCCAGATCCGGTTCGCGCACGCCGAGCGCGTGCATCGCCGCCTTGAAGCGGCCGTAATACTTCGCGACGACCGCCTCGACGCTCTCGCCCTCGCTGTTCGCCGCGGCGATCGAGCGGTCGTCGATGTCGGTGACGTTCTGCACGAACGTGACGCGATAGCCGTTGCGCGGATGCGCGAGATAGCGCCGCAAGACGTCGAAAAACAAAAAAGACCGGGCATGACCGAGGTGCGCTTCGGCCGACGGGGTGAGACCGCAGACGTAGAGGCGCACTTCACCGTCGACCAGCGGAACGAGCGGTTCGACGGTGCGCGTGCGCGTGTTATAGAGGCGTAGAGACATCGTTACTTCGGCTGAGTTCGGCGACCCGTGCTTCAAGCGCTGCAATGCGCGCGCGCAATTCAGCGACTTCGGTCGCACCCGGATCGGGCATCTCCACCTGTGGCCGCGGCGAGGGCAGCGAGATCGGCCGTCCATCTTGCAGGACGACGCGGCCGGGAATCCCGACCACGGTCGAATTTGGGGGAACGTCCTTCACGACGACCGAGTTGGCGCCGATCTTCACGTTCTCGCCGATCGTGATGTCGCCGAGGACGGCCGCACCCGAGCCGACGACGACGTTGTCGCACAGGGTGGGGTGACGCTTCTTGCGCTGCAACGACGTACCGCCGAGGGTGACGCCTTGATAGAGCGTCACGTCTTTGCCGACGATCGCCGTACCGCCGATCACCACGCCCGTACCGTGGTCGATGAAGAATCCCGGCCCGATCGTCGCGCCCGGATGGATGTCGATCCCGGTGATGCGGTGGACGATCTCGCTCAGCAGCCGCGGCAGCAATGGGACGCGCCAAAGCCACAGCGCATGGATCGCTCGATGCGCGGTGATGGCGTGAAAGCCGGGATACGAGAGGAAGACGTCCAGCCACCCTTCGGCCGCCGGATCGCGCTCGACCGGCGCACGCAGGTCGGCGAGGAACGTCGCGAACGCGGAACGCATGGGATCGCCTCTTACCAACCCCGTCAGGCGTCCGGTGGTTTCTGGGGTTGAATCGTGTGGAACGGCACGCCGCCCGGCCCGTACGCGATCGGCTCGAGCCCGCGCCCGTGCAGCAGATGCGAGCTGACCGCGCCGATGCGGATCATGATGCGCTCGTGGCCCAGTAGCGGAAACAGGAGTTCGAGCGGCGGGCCGGCCGTTCGCCCGGTGAGGGCCATGCGCACGGCCGCAAACGCGTCGTCGTGCGCGATCCCGAACTCGTCGGCGATCGCCGGAATATCGCCGGCCAGCGGCAGACCCCGGAGTTCCGGCTGCGCATCGACGTATTGGGCGACCCCATCCAGAAAGAACACGACCTGCCGGTTGCGCAGCCGCTCCAACTCGAGCGCGGGGATTGTGGTCGCCTCAGCGCGCAGCAGCGCGATCTCGTGCAACGCACGCTCGGCGGTCAGCTCGGGCGCGTCGAACGCTTCAAAAAACGTCGCGATCCAGCGTTCGGCCGCGGGCGGAACCGGATCTTCGAGCAAGCCCGCGTGCTGCATTGCCGCCGCGAGTTCCGCGACGGTCACGTCAGGGCCGTCAACAAGGCGACGGCGTAGGCCGCGATCCCGCTGCCGTCGCCGGTGTAGCCCATCCCCTCGCTCGTCTTCGCTTTCACGCTGATCTTCTCGATGTCGAGCGTGAGCGCTTCGGCCAACGCGTCCCGCATGGCGGTGATGTACGGCGCGAGCTTCGGCGCCTGCACGACGACCGTCGCATCGATGTTGCCGATGGTCCAACCGTGGCGCACGACCTGCTCGTGCACGGCCGCCAGCAACGTGAGGGAGTCGGCGCCTTCCCACTGCGGATCGGTATCGGGAAAATGTGCGCCCAAGTCGCCGAGTGCGGCCGCACCGAGCAGCGCATCGCAAATAGCATGCGTGAGCGCGTCGCCGTCCGAGTGGCCGAGCGGGCCGCGCTCGAACGGAATCGTCACGCCGCCCAGGACAAACGGCCGCCCCGCCACCAGCCGGTGCGCGTCGAAGCCGTGACCGACGCGCATCACGTCAGCGCCACGACATGCGAGAGGTGCGTCGTAAAGAGCGCGTCGTCGCCGGCCAGCGCGTGCAGACGGCGACCGAAGCCGCGCAGCGCGTCAGACCCGGCATACGCGCGGATCGCCACCGCGTTCGGCAGGTCGCGGTCGACGCCGTCGATGCGCGCCGCGCGCGATTCCAATTCATCGATCACGGCGTCGACCGAACGCGGTTCGACGAAACACTCGACCAGAAACACATCTTCTTCCGCAATGACGATTGGATCGCGTTCGGCGGCGATCGCTTCCGCGCGCAAGAGATCTTCGGGATGCGTGACCTTCATGTTCTCGGACGACGCCTCGACGACCAAGACGTCGATGCCGCTGCGCTCGAGTAGCGCGGCATCGTCCGTGGCCCGGGGCCAATTGTGCCGCACGGCTTCGTCGTGCGCGCGGCGCAGGTCGCGCGCGGTGGCGAACTGCGGCGTTTGCGCCGACCACAGCGCGGCCCGATCCAACGTGCGCGTCACCATCGACCGGTGATCGACGACCTTGATCGTGTCGACGACCGGTACCGCGAGCAACGCGCCGGCTCCCGGGCGAACCACGCGCATTCCCGCCCGCACGTCGGCCGGGCGTACGAACGGCCGCGCCCCGTCGTGCACGAAGATGCCCGCGCAATGCTCCGGCAACGCGGCGATTCCGCTCGCCGCACTGGCCTGCCGGTCGGCCCCGCCCGCCACGACCGCGAGCGATGCCGAGCGCACGAGCGGCAGCGCGACCGCGTGCACCGCGTCGAGGAATTCCGACTCGGTGACGATCGCGATGTCCGAGATTTCCGGCATCGCCGCGAACGTTTCGATCGACCACGCAAGCATCGGCTTGCCCCCGAGTTCGATCAGCTGCTTCGGCCGCCCGAACCGCGTCCCGCGTCCGGCGGCCACGATCACCGCCCCCCAAAGCATGGCTTAGCGCTTCATCCGGGCGAAGATCATGCGCCCGGCTGCGGTTTGCAGCGCACTGGTGACGGCGACGTCCACGGTCTCCCCCACTTGCCGCCGGCCGTTCTCGACCACGATCATCGTCCCGTCGTCGAGGTAGCCGACCCCTTGATGGGGTTCTTTCCCCTCCTTGATCAAAGCAACACGCAACTCTTCGCCTGGTAGCAACACCGGTTTGACGGCGCTGGCAAGCTCGTTGATGTTGAGCACCGGCACGCCCTCGACGTTGGCCACACGGTTGAGGTTGAAGTCGTTGGTCACCAGCTTCGCGCCGCGCTCGCGCGCCAGCATCACGAGCTTCGCATCGACCTCGCCGACGGTCTCGAAATCGCGCTCGACGATTTCGAGCGGCGAGAGCACCTGCAGTTTGGTCAGTACGTCGAGCCCGCGACGGCCGCGCGTGCGGCGCATCGCGTCGCTCGAATCGGCGATGTTTTGCAGCTCGCGCAGTACGAAGCGCGGCAGCAGCAGCGGGCCTTCGAGAAACCCGCTGCTCACGATGTCGAGGATGCGGCCGTCGATGATCACCGAGGTGTCGAGCACTTTGGGCGTGCCGCCCGTGGCGACCGCAACGTTGGCGAATCGTCCGAGCCCGACGCGTTGCTTGGCGCCGACGCGCGCCCCCAGATACGCGGCGAAGATGCTCACCACGATGTAGATGACGATCGCGATGTAGCCGCCGGTACGCCCGGCAAACGTGATGAATTCGAACAGCACGCTCTTGGCCAGAAACGCGATGATCAAGCCGCCGGTCAACCCGATCGCGCCGCCGACGAGCTCGCCCGGCGCCATCCGGTCGATCGCGCGTTCGACGGCCTGCAGTTCGCGTTCGAACACGCGTTGCGCCATCGGCACGACCAGCACGCCTAAGAGCGCCCCGACCACCGGCGCGATGACGACCGCGGCGAACTGCCACCATTGATTCGCGATGTGGATGGAGATCGCGCGATCGTAGGCTTCGCGGCCCAGCAGAAAGCCGGTCGTGCCGAAAATCGCCGCGAACACCAGCCGCAGCAGAACGCCGGCCAAATGCCCGCCGGGATCACGCTCGGGCGAGGAACGCACCACAGACATCGTTGGCTACGAACCGGCCGCGCGTGGTGAGGCGCACGCTGCGTTCGTCCGTGACGAGTAGCCCGGCAGCGGCATAGTCCGCAATGATCGGGGCATAGTGCGTAAAAACATCGACGCCGTACCGTTCGCGGAACGTCCCGGCATCGACTCCCTCGCTCGTGCGCAAGGCCAGCATTACCGCTTCGCCGGTGCGCGCGTCACCGGAGAGTTCCTCGGAATCACCTGGGATCGCGTCGCCGGCCAGCGCGGCCGCCTCGTACGCCGCGCGGTCGCGGGTATGGGTCGAACGGACGCCTCCCAGGTACGACGCGGCGCCGGCGCCGGCGCCGAGATAGGCGCCGTTGCGCCAGTAGTTGGCGTTGTGCTCGCAGCGGAACGAAGGCTTCGCGAAGTTGCTGATCTCGTAGTGCTCGAAACCGGCGGCGGTCAGTTTTGCGATGGCGAGCGCGTACATCTGCGCTTCGCGGTCCTCGTCCGCGAAGGCGGCCGGCTCGCGCGCCTGCCAGCCCGCGTACGGCGTGCCTTCCTCGATCGTCAGCCCGTACGTCGAGATGTGTTCGATCCCGAGCGCGAGCACCGCGTCGAGCGAACGCTCCCACGACTCCAGCGTCTGCCCCGGTACGCCGAACATCAGGTCGACGTTCACGTTGCCGAAACCGGCCGCGCGCGCGCGCCGCACGGTTTCCACGACGTCGGCGGCGCTATGCCGCCGGCCCAGCACGCGCAACTCGGGCGCTTCGAACGACTGCGCGCCGATCGACATGCGGTTGAAGCCGCTCCGGTGCAGCTGGTCGAACGTGCCGGTGAGTTCGCGATCGGGGTTGACCTCGATCGAGATCTCGGCGCCGGCGCGCACGCCGAAGCGTTCGCGCACGAGGTCGAGCACGCGCACGAGTTGCAGCGCGCTGTTGGCGTTCGGCGTGCCGCCGCCGTAAAAGACCGTCGTTGCCGCCAGCTCCGGCGCGCGCGCGATTTCCGCTTCGAGCGCGCTCACGTACCGCTCGGCCGCGCGTTCGTCGAAGGGCCATTTCGCGAAGTCGCAATACGGGCAGATGTACGGACAGAACGCCCAGTGTACGTAGATCGCCGCGCCCCTCGACTCCGCTCGGGGTAAACTCGTCATCCGTTCGCTTCGGCGGCTCCCAGGGCGAGCGTCCCGCTCAGCGACGCTTCGATCGTTCCGATCAAGTTGCGCTCGGCCAGCGTCTTGGCGTTGCGAATCGCGTTGCGAATCGCGACGCGGTTCGAGCGCCCGTGGGTCACGATGCAGCAGCCGCGCACGCCGAGCAGCGGCGCGCCGCCGTAGGTGTCGTAGCGCAGGCGCGCGCGCAACTTCCCGAACGACGGTTTGAGCAGCAGCGCGCCGAGCTTCCCGACCGGCGGCGCGTCGTCGATCATCTCGCGCAGCATGACGGTGATGAACTGACCCGCGCCTTCCGACGTCTTGAGGATCACGTTGCCGACGAACCCATCGCAGCACACGACGTCGGCGTGATGCTCGTAGATGTCTTTGCCTTCGACGTGCCCGATGAAGTGCAGCGGCGCGTCGTCGAGCAAGGCCGCCGCCTCGAGCGTTTGCTGGTTGCCCTTGCTGCGTTCCTCGCCGATCGAGATGATCCCGACCCGCGGGCGGTCGATCCCGAGCGCGATCTTCGCGTAGGCGTCGCCCATCAGCGCGAACTGCGCGATCCATTCCGGCCGGCAGTCGACGTTCGCACCGGCGTCGCACAGGACGAACGGTCCGCCGACCGTCGGCAGCACCGCGGCGATCGCCGGCCGCGCGATCCCCGGGATCGTGCGCAACCGTACCAGCGCGATCGCGAGAAAGGCGCCGCTGTTCCCGGCCGAGAGCGCGGCATCGGCGCTGCCGTCGCGCACCATCTCGACGACGTGGCCGAGACTCGTGCCGCGCGCGTTGCGCATCGCCTGCGCGGCCGGCGCGTCCATCGGGATCTCGCCCGCCACGTGGACGACCTCGATGTCGCCGGCGGCATCGCCGAGCAGCGGACGGATCCGCGCCTCGTCGCCGACGAGCGCCAAATCGATCCCGCCGTCACGGTAGGCTAGAATTGCACCGGCGACGATCTCGCCCGGGGCATTGTCGCCCCCCATCGCGTCGATTGCGATTCGAGCGCGCCGGGTCTCGTTTTGCACGCCTCGTGCCTTTTCGGCCGGGGTTGAATCCGCCTGGAGCCCGGTCCACCGAGCCAAGCAAGCCGCTCCGGTTCGGGTTGCGGGCCGTCGCGCTGCATGATACAATTCGCCTGTTATGGCCAAAAGATGCGACGTTTGTGGCAAGGGTCCGATGGCGGGCAACAACGTCAGCCACGCAATGAATAAGACCAAGCGCCGCTGGCTGCCGAACCTGCAAGCCGTCCGGATCGACGACCGCGGTACCCACCGTACCGCTCGCGTCTGCACGAACTGCCTGCGTTCCAAGCGCGTGAAACGCATCGGGGTCGTTTAGCCCGACCCTTCCCGGGAACGTGTCCATGGTGGACACGCTGGCCATTCACGTCGGGTGCCGGTTCGAATACGAGACGCAGCATGAGGTCCCGGCGATTTGCCTCGTCCGGCCGTCGGTTCGCGACGGCGTGCGCTTCGACCACGAGACCTGGAGCACCACGCCCGAGGTCCCCTATCACGATTATGCCGACGCCTACGGCAACATCTGCCGTCGCATGACCCTGCCGGCCGGGGGCGCGACCATTTCTTACGATGCGCTGATCGAGACGCCGGGAGCGGCCGAGGACGCCGATCCTTCGGCGCGGCAAATGCCGGTCGAAGAGTTGCCCGATGACGTGATCGTCTACACGTTGCCGAGCCGCTTCTGCCTCTCCGACGAAATCGGCGGCCGCGCGCTCGAGCTGTTCGGTGCCACCGCGCCCGACGCGACCCGCGTGCAAGCGATCGTCCAATGGGTGCACGAGTACATCCGCTTCAACTACCAGCTGACGAGCCCGATGACGACGTCGAGCAACGTCCTGGCATCGGGAACGGGCGTCTGCCGGGACTTCACCCATCTCGGGATCGCGTTTTGTCGCGCGCTGAGCATCCCGGCGCGCTACGTGTTCGGCTATCTTCCCGACATCGACGTCGAACCGTCCGAGGCGCCGATGGATTTTGCCGCCTGGTTCGAGGCGTACCTCGACGGGCGCTGGTGGACGTTCGACCCGCGCAACAACGAACGGCGCCGCGGGCGTGCGGTCGTGGCGCGCGGTCGCGATGCGGCCGACGTGCCGATGGTCACGACGTACGGCAACGCCGCGTTCCGGGCAATGACGTGTTGGGCCGAAGCCGCTACGCCGGCCCGTCAATCTCGGTAATCAGCGCCATCTCTTCGCCGGCGTCGGCGTCGTCGATCTCCTTGACGATCAGCCACACGCCGTCGTGCGGGTTGGTCACGATTTCGCGGAGCGTGCCGTCGCTCAACCGGACCCGGTCGCCGGCGTGCAACGCGACGATGTCGCGCTTCGGCCGCTTATCGGGCGGAACCTCGACCGGCTTCCCATCCTGCGTCATGCCGGCACCGGCCGCACCCAGGTCTCAGCCCACGCCAGCCCTCCGCTCGTCGTCTCGCGCCCGTCGCGCATGCGCGGGCGCGGCGCACCGCTCGCCACGGCGCCGTTGATCGAGAGCCGCATCCCCTTCGCCGGGATGTAGAGCGCGTAGTGCCCGTGCTTCGCGCCGCCGGCCGGATTGGCCGCGCTGGCGCCTTTGAACGCCGGCAAGAAATCGTACCAGCTCAGCGAGATGTCGTCGGTGGCCGAGACGACGCGTTCGGTGATGAACGAGCGCGCGTCGCCGTTGCGGTCGAAGTCGGCGTCGACCGCGTCGATCGCCGGGTCGGCAAAGAGTCCGAACGGCACGGCATTGTTGGCGTAGAGTTCGCTTTGCACGAATCGCGCGAGCGCGATGTTGTCGGTGTAGATGCGCGGGAGACCGTCGGTCACCTCACTCTTCACAAACAGCGCGCTGCCTTCGCCGGCCGGCGAAAACTGGACGTGCCATAGGCTGACCAGCGTGGTCGGGGGACCCTCGGCGCCGCCGAACAGGATCATGTACGGATTCTGCCCCGTCAGCACGACCTCGCCCGGATCGGTGAAGCTCATCGTCATCGTAACCCCCTCAGGTCCAACGGACCGTGGCCAACCGCTCGGCCGGATTTTCGGGTTGCCACAGGTCACCTGCCGGCGCAAAGAAGCCGTGCTGATAGAATTCGAATCCGGCCGTGCCGTATCGCCGGTCGACCGGCGTTGACGGCGGCCGCGCGAGGCCGATGCCGTAGAGCCGGTGCAGCGTGCGCAAATAGAAGTGCTCGTCGTACACGACCGGCGGGCCTTGCCACAGTTCCAGGTGCAGGTTGTTCTCGGGAAATTCGAGGCTGCGATAAAACGCGAATTCGAGACAGCCCTTTTGCGCTCGCGTTTCGGCCGCGTACGGGAAGAAGTCGCGATCCCCGGCCGGTTCGGTGCTGCTCTGAATGATGATGCGCACGCCGCTGCGGCTGGGCCAGCGCACCGATTCGATGCGCTCGCCCGGATCGGTTGAAACGAAGATTTGGCCGGCGATCATAAACGTTTGATGCTGGTAGAACTCGGCCCCGTTGTTGCCGTCGCGGCGCGGGTAGTCCGGCGTCCCGCGATGGTGCGGGGCCAGCAGGTTGTCGACCGCGCAGAAGATCCCGGCCGTCTTCGTGGCTGCCCAGTGCGCGTCGAACGCCTGCGCGCTGGCCCACAATTCGAGCTGGGCGAAATTCTCGGGATACTCGACGTCGCGAAACGTGTCGAACTCGAGACAGCCCGGTTCGGCCCGCACGGCGGCGGCCCGCTCGCGAAGACGCTCGATGCGTTCGGGAAGATCGCGCTGGTTGCTGCAGTAGAGAACCCGAACGGACGGCACGGCGTTCTCCTTAGAAGAACAGGGTCAGGTTTTTGGCGAGCAGCACGTTCTGCTCGAGGAACACCGTGCGCTCCACGATCTCCCACGTAGCATCCCGCCGGCGCAGTTTGTCCTCGCGCACGCCGACGAACAGGTCGACCTCGCGCTCCAGGCGGTTGCGGTAGACGAGAATGCGGCAGCGCGTCGACACCGTCTGCGCGGGTCCGTGCTCCGGCGAGCGTTCGACGATGCGCACGTTGGTGACGAGATGCGCCGAGCGCGAGACGGGTTCTTCCGCCCAGTGCACGCCGGTTTGAATTTGCTCGACCCGCTGCGAGAGCGTGTCTTTGGTGTCGGCAAACCACGCGGTGTCGAGCGGGCCGAGCGCGTTCTCGCGCTCCAAATGGTCGTACTTGACGTTGCGCTGCAACGGCACCGTGTAGACCGCATCGTCCGCAAAAAGCGCGAGCCACTCGCTCAGCTCGCGCCGGTCGAGCAGATCGTACTCGGCGGCGAAGAACTCGGAGACGGACTCCCGGAGCAGCAGCCGCTCCAGCTGGTCCTCGCTCGTCGCGGTCATCGATCGATCAGATCTTGCCAGCGGTTGTAGAACACCATCGCGCTGCTCTCGGAGATGAAGCCGCCCGAGTAGCGCGCACCGGCAATCGGCGCCTCGGAGTCGACGGCGTGCCCGAGCCCTTGCTGCAGGTTGTACGGCAGCTTGCGGGCCATCGCGCCCTTGCTTGCGATCGTCGCATACGACCAATTCTCCATGTCGTCTTGTTCGGTGAGGCCGCCGGGGCCGGAATAGCGCAGGAAGTACGCCCGCACGAACTGCTTGACCTCATACGGCATGTCTTTGTCGACCAGGAACCAGCGCCACATCTCCGTCGTCGTCGGGCCGGCCGGGTGCGCGACCATGATCGTGCGCGGCCACCGCGTGTGGTAGTTCATGTTGGGAAAGATGTTGCCGCCGTTGCCCAAGCGGTCCCAGGCCGGACGTTCGCCGGGCCGGTTTTTGGTATGCCGTTCCCACGCCGCGCGGTGCCACGCTTCGGTCGCCGGATCGCTGAATGCGGGGAACGGGTAGCGCGGCACCGCGTCGGGATTCGCTTTTCCCCCGCGCGAACCGTGACCGGTATCGGGGAAAGCGGTCATGGCGAGCGGCCGGTATCCACCGTCACCGTGCCGCGTCGAACCGCGCCCGCCCGGACCGATGCCGACCAGTTCCACCGACACGTGGCTCACGGCATGGTAGTGATCGCCGATCGAGTTCTCGCCGGGGAACTTCCAGTTGCACGGCACGACCCACTTTTGCACGCCCGGCAGCGCCTCCATCTCGCCGTCGCCGCCGTCGGTCGGTTCGAGCATCGAGTCGTGAAACTGCAGCATGTCGCCCATGAACTCGTAGAAGTCCGGGCCGTCGAAGTTCCAGGTTGCCCAAATCATCCCGCGATGATCGCACACGCGCGCTTCGAGCAACCCGTACTGCGCGCGGTCGAGCTCCCCGTGATAGGCATCCTTGAAGCGCGGCACGCCGACCAGGTCGCCATTCAAGCCGTAGCTCCAGCCGTGATACGGACAGGTGAAGATCGGCGTGTTGCCCTCGTCGTAGCGGCAGACTTTCATGCCGCGATGACGGCACGAATTCAAGAGCACGCGCGCCTGACCGTCTTTCCCGCGCACCAAGATGACGTTTTCCTCGCCCATGCGTGAGGCAAAGAAGTCGCCGGGCTGCGGAATTTGACTGCCGTGCCCGATGAAGAGCCACTGCGTGCAGAAAATGCGCTCTTGCTCGAGCCGGTAGATCTCCTCATCCACGAAAATTTCGCGGCTGACGAGCCCTCGTTCACGGTCGACGTACTTCGGCATCGCTCCCTCTTAGCTGACGAGGCTCTCGAAGTAGTGCCACGTCCGCTCGCCGTCGCTCAGGATGTCCGCGATCTTCGCCCCCTCGGTGGCATTGATGAAGACCGGCGAGCCCCCGATCTGAAAGGCCTGCGTCAGGATACGGGCGTTGATGACGGCGTACACTGCGTACAGCACAGCTTGCGAAACGGAGCGCCCCACGATCGTTGCCCCGTGGCCGCGCATCAGCACCGCCGGCCGCGCGCCGAGGCTGCGCGCGAGCGCGGCGCCCTGCGCATTGCTGCGAATGAGCATGTCGGTTTCGGGCCCGAACTCGTCGCGAATTTCAAACACGGGCAGCGGTTCATCACCCTGAAAGCCGGCCATGTGATAGATCGGGCGCAGCGGAACGCCGGCCGCGCCGTACGGAATCAGTTCGGGCGCATGACAGTGCACGATCGCGTTCACGTCGGGCCGCGCGTGATAGATCTGTCCGTGGATGAAGCGTTCGCCGTAGGTCATCTGCGTGTGACCCGCCGGCTCGTTGTCGAGCGTCCAGCGAAACACGTTCTTCGCACGCACGTTGCCCGGCGCGGTGGCGTCACCGATATAGTAGTGGTTGGGCTCGTCTTCGCAGCGGGCGCTGACGTGCCCGTAGCCGTCGAGGATGCCTTGATAGGCGAGAATGCGATTGGCCGTCACCAGGTCCGCGACCACGGTTGAACGTCCCCTCGCTTTGGCCACTCAGGCCACGTCGCCGCGCAGAAAGGCTTCGTCGTAGTGAGCCATGCTCACGTTGGAAATCTCCCACCAGTTGCAGTCGCAATCGCACAGCGTGAACGAATGGATGTCGCCCTTCTCGTCGAGCGGGCCGATCTCGCGAATGTGATGTTCGTCCTTCAAGCGCAGGGCGCGCTCGCGCGCGGCATCGACCTCTTCGGCCGAGTCGACGCGCAGGCAAAAGCGGTTGTCGACGGTCTGCGGTTTCGTCTCAACCCCGATCCCGACGCAGACGAGCGACCACGGACCGCCCTGCCACAAGTATTGGGCCGCCGGCAGCGGTCGCACTGAGCCCAGGCCCAGGACTTCTTGGTAGAACCGGCGCGAAATTTTGTGGTCCATGCACTCGATCGTGCCGTGCGAGAGCCACGTGTTCGGGATGAGGGCCGTCATACCGGCACCTGATCGCCGATCGCCCGCAGCGATTCGTACTGCTTCTTGACGATGCGGTGCTCGACTTCCCACCAGTTGCTGTCGGTGTCATCGAAGTAGAACGAGTACGCGCCGTGGTTCGCTTTGGGCTTCTGCACGTTCTTGATTCCGTATTTCTCTTTGTTGGCCACGATCGCCGCAAACGCGCGGTCGACGTCGCTCTGGGTGGCCACGAACACGCCCCAGTGGTTGAGGAACGCCTGCGGGTTGGGGATCGTGTCGACCTCTTGCACGTCGAGTACGAGGTAGGGCTTACCGAAGAGCGGTTCGCCCGGCCGATGGCCTTTTTCGCGAACGTACATCGCGCGCGGCGCGTAGCGCACGCATTCGAGATCGAGGACTTCCTCCATCAACCGCCGGGTCGCGGCGAGATCGGTCGTGAGGAACGTCCCGCGTTCGAGCGACGTGGTGTGAATTGCGGGGCTGGTCCGTTCGAGTTGTGTGGTAGCCATTCGAAGCCTCCGAGTCTAGAGATCGAGGACGAGACTCTCGCCCGGCATAGCGCGCGAGACACAAACTTGCAACATCGTCTTGCGGTCGTCCGCATCGAGCACGCTGTCGCGATGCTCGACCTTTCCGCTAACGTAACGGGTAGTGCACGCTTCGCAGTAGCCGTCGCGGCAGATCGAGCGCACGCGCACGCCGTTCTCGGTCAGCACTTCGAGGATCGACTTGTCGGCCGGAACGTGGACCGTGACGTTGCGCCGCTTGAGGTGCACGTCGAAGGGCTGGTTGTTCGTCTTCAACGGGACGTGCGCCGCACCGAACAGCTCGAAGTGCACCGTGCCCTTCGGCCAGTCATGCGCCGCGTTGCGCACGGCGGCGATCAATCCCGGCGGTCCGCACACGTAGACGTGCGTGCCGGGCTGGCGGTCGGCCACGAGCGACGCAACGTCGAGGCTGCGCTCGGGCAACCCCTGGTCGTGGTGGAAGAGGTGCCGGCCATCGAAACGCCGCGCGATGTACTCGGCGAACGGCGTCTCTTCGCGGCTCCGCGTGCAAAAGTACAGCTTGAAGTCGATGCCGAGCTCGTCAAAGCGTTCGGCCATCGACAGCAGCGGCGTGATCCCGATACCGCCGGCAATGAGAATGTTGTGGTCGCCGCCTTCATCGATCTCGAAGCGGTTCTGCGGTTCGGTGATGGTCAAGACGTCGCCCGGTTTGAGCGAGTCGTGCACCCAAGCCGACCCGCCGCCGCCCGCTTCCTCGCGCAGCACGGCGATCACGTAACGGTTGCGCTCGCGCGAATCGTTCAAGAGCGAATACGAGCGCACGAGTCCATTGGGCAGCGTGACGTCGACGTGCGAACCGGCCGTGAACTCCGGCAGCGGCGCACCCGCCGGATCGGCGAGTTCGAACGATTTGACACGCGGCGCGACCAGTTCGGCACTGCGAACGACGACGTCCATAGCGTGAAGTACAGTCGCGGAAAAGTAGTATCCTGCAGTAACGGGGCGCGCGCATCGCTCACCGAAGCGAGCGGCGTGACCGTACGCATGGAGTCCCTGGACGCAGGAATCGGGCGCGTTCTGGACGTGCTCGTGGGCGGTGCCGCGAACGGCCCGGCACTGGTGATGCACCACGGTACGCCGTCGGACGCTACGCTGTGGGCCGATTGGGACGCGATCGCCGGCGCGCGCGACGTCCGTCTGCTCGCGATCTCGCGGCCGGGTTACGCCGGCTCGACGCGTCAACCCGGCCGGCGCGTCGCCGGCGTTGCCGCCGACGTCGAGTTGGTGCTGCGGCACTTTGACGTGCCGTGGTTCGTGACGGCCGGCTGGTCCGGCGGCGGCCCGCACGCGCTGGCATGCGCGGCTCGCCTGGGCGCGCGTTGTCGCGCCGCGGCGACGCTGGCCGGTGTGGGTGCCTACGGCGCGAGCGATCTCGACTTCCTCGCCGGGATGGGTCCGGAGAATCACGCCGAGTTCGGCGCCGCGCTGCACGGCGAACGCGAGTTGCGCGCGTGGTTGACCGCCAACGCGGAGCCCATGCGCAGCGTCACCGGACCCGAACTCGCGGATGCGTTCGGCGGTCTCGTTCCGCAAGCCGACAAAGACGCTTTGGCCGGCGGCTTTGCCGACAGCATGGCGGGAACGTTCCGGCGCGCGCTGGCGCCCGGCTTCGACGGTTGGATCGACGACGATCTGGCTTTCATCGAACCGTGGGGATTCGAGTTGTCATCGCTCGACGTGCCCGTAACGATTTGGCAGGGCGATCTCGACTTGATGGTTCCGTTCGAACACGGCGCATGGCTGCGCCGGCACATTCCGCACGCGAACGCGCGCGCCGCGCCGGGGAACGGTCACATCACGCTGATCGCGAACTACCGGGACGCGATCGTCGCGGACCTGTTCGCGACCGCGGCGCGCGACTAGCTAGCGTACCGCTTCGGCGACGAGCGACGCGTCGTACAGTGTTGCGAGATCGGGGACCGTCGTCAGGATGCCGGAGCCGACCGCGCCATCCGCGACCGCGCGCATGCCGGCCAGATCGAAGCGCATGTTCGGATCGAACGCACGCCACTGCCGCCAGCCGAGATCGTACGACTTCTTCCCCACGTCGGGGTCGATGTTCGTCGCGGCGACGAGGATGGCGACCGCAGCGTCGGGTTGCGCGTACCCGAACGCAATCGCTTTGTGCAGCGCGCGCAAAAAGTGCACGGCGACCGGACGATTTGCCGCGAGCCAGTTCGTGTTCGCGGCGATGCCTTGGAACATCCAGCTCTTCATATAATCGTGCGAAGCCGCCAGCACGCGCATGCCCTTCGCTTGGGCCAAGATATCGTAGGGCTGGTTGAGCATCGTCGCCTGCACCTGACCCGAGAGCACGCCCGTATAGCGCGCGGTCGTGCTGGGGCTCACCGCGATGTCGAAATCGTCCATCTTCAGCCCGTGCGCGGCCGCCATGCGCGCGAACGAAATTCCGGTGACGTCGAGTTTCTGGCCCAGCAACACGGCTTTGCCTTTGAGTTGCTGCCACGTCGTGATCGACGGCGCGGTAACGAGCATGTATGGGTCGGCGCCGAAGCCCGGCGCGATGAACTTCATCGGGAACCCGTGCACCATGCCGCCCATCAGGCTGTCCGTGCTCGAGACCGCGATACCGAGGCTGCCGGTACCGACCAAGTTGACGACATTGGCGGGACTGCCGGACGCAACGAGGGTCACGTGCAAGCCTTCATCGCGGAAGAAGCCTTGTTTGTCCGCAATGAAGAGCGACAGCTCCGACGCGGCCGGCGACACGAACGCAACCGAGAGTTCGGCGAGCGCGGCTTGCGCTTGCGCGGGTTGCCGCGGCACGAGCACCGTGCCCCCGAGCAACGCGAGCGCGCGCGAGCGGCGCATCACGGCGCCTCCGCGCGGAGATGATCCCAGCCCGCGCTGGTGACGGCGCGGCCGTCGGCAAAGCGCACTCCGCCCTCCGCGGTGGCGACGCCGACGCGCAGCAGCGGCCGGCCGAAGCGGGCGTGAAAGCGTCCGGCGAGATGGGAGAACGCGCGCGTTGCGACCGCGACGAGCAACTCGAAGTCTTCACCACCATCGAGCGCCCACTGCTCGGGATTCGCTCCGCTGCGCTGCGCGATCGCTTGCGCGGCGGCGGCAACCGGGATCGTTTCGATCGTGGCGCCGGTGCCGGAAGCGCGCGCGAGCCGGGCCAGATCGGTCGAGAGCCCGTCCGACGTGTCCATCATCGCGCGCACGTTGCGCGACGCCGCCAGCCAGCGGCCTTCCGCGAGCCGCGGCTCGGGCGTGCGAAACGCCGCCAATGCAGCGAGCGCATCGGGATCGCCGGCCGGTTGCGGCTCGGCGCTCACGGCGAGTCCGGCGCGGCTCGCGCCCAGCGGCCCGGTCACCGCGATCGTGTCGCCCGGATGCATGCCGGCGCGCGTTTTGAGATTCGACGGACGCACCTCACCGACGATCGTGATCGCGATCGTGATCGCCGGCGCGCGCACGATGTCGCCGCCGGCGATCGCACACCCCGTGCGCACGGCGAGCGCGGCGATGCCGCGATAACACTCCAGGATCCACGCTTCGTCGGCCGCGCCGGTGCCGAACGCGATCGTCGCCAGCACCGGTTTCGCGCCCATCGCCGCGATGTCCGACAGGTTCGAAGCCAACGCACGGTGTCCGGCGTCGGCGGCGCTCATCGCCGCGCGCGTAAAGTGGACGCCTTCCACGAGCGCGTCGGTCGTGATGACGCTGCGGTGCGAACGCGACGGCTGCCACACCGCCGCATCGTCGCCGATCCCGACCAGCAACGCACTAGGAGCCGCCGGCGCCACAATCGCCCGCAGCTTTTCGATCAGCTCGTCTTCGGTCACGCGCGGGTGGCATCGATGCGGCGGCGCAGGTCGCGCATGACCGCCGGCGGATCGGCCGCGCCGAAGACGCTGGAGCCCGCGATCAGCATCGTCGCGCCGGCCTCAACCGCGCGCTCCACGTTCTCGAGGCCGATCCCGCCGTCGACCTCGAGGTCGCAATCGGGGTTGCGTTCGTCGATCAACGCGCGCACTTCGCGCAGCTTCACCAGCGCCCGCTCGATGAACGCTTGGCCGCCGAAGCCGGGGTTCACGCTCATGACGAGGATCTGATCGCACTCTTCGATCAAGTCGACCAGCATCGCGGCCGGCGTTTGCGGGTTGATGCCGATCCCGGCGCGCGCGCCGATCGAACGCAAGTGCTGCAGCAAGCGGTGTGCGTGGGCCGTCGCTTCGTAGTGAAATGTGATGATGTCGGCTCCGGCCTTCCGAAAATCATCGACGTACTTTTCCGGCTCGACGATCATCAAGTGGCAGTCGAACGGCAACGTGG
>DASYOE010000339.1:0-1626 GCA_036008105.1 Candidatus Lustribacter sp.
CGGCGCCGGCGGTGCGCCGTTTCCCGCCCGGCTGGAATCGTGCGCGGCTCCATCGTGCTTCGCGGTATCGATCTGCGCGAGCGGCGTGCCGACCGGCACCGTATCGCCTTCGCGTGCGAGAATCTGTGTGATCTGACCGGAGGCGGTCGCCGGAACTTCCACGTCGACTTTGTCGGTCGTCACCTCGACGAGGGCATCACCCTCGGAAACGAACTCGCCGACCTTGCGGCGCCACTCGACGATCGAACCTTCGGTAACCGACTCCCCCATCTCGGGAAGGATCACGCTAACCACGGTTGATTCCAAAACAGGTTTCATTTTATCTTTCGGAACGCCGGAGGCCTAGCGGCCTAGTCACTTTGAGAGGCGAGGAGCTAGAAGTACTTCGCGGGTTCCGGCGGCATCGTCACCAAGGCGTTCTTGTGGAAGCGCGGGCGTGAATGGCGCAGCACGAATGCGGCGACGTCGTAGGCCTGGGTAAGCGAGAGCGAGCCGGGCGCGTTTTGCGGCATGTTGTAGCGAATGAATCCGGTCATTCGATCGATGTGCGCCATACCGGCCCCTTGGTTGAACGAGCGCGGTCCCCACAACGGCGGATAAATGCCGGCGAAGCCTGCGCCGTCCGCTTGATGGCACGTAGAACAGCGTTGCGCGTACAGGGCCTTCCCGCGCGCGGTGCTCGGCGACGCGGCCGGCAGCGGCTCGATGTACCGGTCGGACGCGGGTTGCTTCGCGCCGACGGGCGTTCCGCGCGAAAGCCAAGCGATGTAAGCGACGATGGCAACCATCGCTTTGCTGTCGTAGGCGGGAGCTTTGCCGTTCATGCTATACAAAAAGCACTCCGCAATCCGATCCTGGAGCGCGATGACGCGGTGCGCGCGTTTGTTCCACTGTGGAAAGCGTCCGTACACGCCGACGAAGCTTCCCCCGCGGGACTGCGTGCCGGCCGCCAGGTGGCATGCGTCGCAAGACATGTCGGCGCGCACGTAATCGTGCATCAACCGGTGCGTTTTGACGATGATCTCGTGTCCGTATTGAATCGACTGCCCAACCGGCCCGGCCGGCAGCGCGCGCGGGTCGTACGCTGCCGCATTGCCCGGCGGGTTGCCGGCACATGCGGACAAGACGAGCGCCGCAAGGGCGGCCAGGCTACAGCGTCGGCGCAAGATACGCATAATCATAACGTTGCTGCAGCACGGCGATCGCCGCAACCATCGAAGGAACCACGACGGCGCCGGGAATCAGATGCGTAAGAATGTCGTCGGCTACCTCACTTGGCGTCATGCTCGCCGGCGCAAAGCCGCCTTTGCACAGGGCGCGAGCTTGTTCTTCCACGGCGGTGTGACACGTCAACACGACGAGGCCGCGGTGCTGCAGCATTTGGATGGAACCGTCCTGATACATGCCGGCGTCGTCGTCGGGATTCGCGCGCGCATCCATCGGCGCGCGCGGCGGCAGAAAGACGTTGGACGCTATCGGTGCGCCGGACGCATCCGTTATCTTGAAGAACTCGCCGATGCGATAGCTCCGCCAAATCTCGTCGCGGTAGCCGTACGCCGCCGAGGGCCCGTGGCCGGCGAGCGCGACGACGATCCCATCGGCCGCGTAACCGAAACCGAACTGCAG
>DASYOE010000340.1:0-24652 GCA_036008105.1 Candidatus Lustribacter sp.
CGAACCTCTACGGGAAGGTTACGCCCGCCGGCGCCATTACCGAATATCCCGGTGTTATCAATTCGAACGCGTTCGCCAACCCGGACTGGATTGCGGCCGCGAACAACGGAGATCTGTACATTCCTCAAGGCGGCGGCGCGCAAACGTTCGATCCCGCAACCCCGACGACGACCTTCACGCAAATATTCGTTGACGCGAACGGCAAAGAGGGTCAGACCAACATGCGCTACGCGATCAACGGCCCGGACGGCAACGTGTGGTTCAGCGGACAGGGCAGTGTCGGCACCAATGGCTTCATTAATACGCCGGACGAAGTCGCGAAGTTCGTTCCCCGCTGACAGGGAGTACGTATGCTACGCTATCGCTCGTTGATCATCGCTGCTTGCGCCGCAACTGCCCTGACCGCGTGTGGTGGCGGCGGTGGGCATACGTCGACGCCGTCCGTACCTGGTAGCTCGACGGGCTCGGCGGGCGGCACGCAAAACGGCACGATGAGCCTGACGTTCGGAACGCAGGCCGGCGCGACGTCGGTGGCGCGCAAGCCGCTATTCGTCTCGCCGAACGCGACGTCGGCCGTCGTCAACATCAATAACGGCACGCCGAAGACCTTCGACGTTTCGGCGACATCTGCATTATGTCAAACGGCGAGCAACGTGCGTACCTGTACCATTCCGCTGACGGCACCGATCGGGCAGGATGCGATCGGCGTTGCCTTGATGGCAACGGTCGCCGGATCCGCGACCATGCTCGGGCAGGGCAGCAATTCGGTGACCGTGGTTGCCGGTACGAACTTCAACTTGACCGTCGGCATCAACGCGGTCGTTGCCGGGACGAACTCGATCTCGTTCTCGACCGGTTCGACGCTCTCGTTGACTTACGGCACGGCTGCGACGGTGACGGCAACGCCCATTTTCGCCGACCCCGCCAATACGCCGATCACCGGTTCCGGGAACGTCCCGAATTTCCTCACGCCGGTGACGATCACGAGCAGCGATCCGCATCTCACGATCGCGCCCGCGTCGCTGACGACGCCCGGCCAAACGTTCACGATCACGTACGACGGTTCGGCGGCGGTTGCGTCGACCGTCACGTTGACGGTCAAATCAGGTGCGGCGACGCTGGCTACCGCGATGGCGCAGCTGCCGGGCTTGCTGGTGACGCGCTACAACCTCGCGAACATCAACTCGCCCGGCACCGTCTTTCCGGAGCAGATCGTCGTCGGACCCGACGGCAATATTTGGTGGACCGAAGAAGTGACGAACCGGATCGGCCGCATTTCTCCGGGAGCGCCGGCCGTGGCGGCACCCAATCCGGCTATTACGTATTTTCCGAACACTGCCGGCGGTACGGCAACCGGGCTTGCGGTGGGTTGCGACGGCAATCTGTGGTACAGCAATTCGGGCCTCGTCATCACCCGCATGACGCCGACCGGTGGTGTGCCGTCAACCGGACCGCAGCACATCACCGTCAGTGCGCCGGGCGGTCAGGTTGGACGGCTCGCGGCCGACTCGAACGGCAACGTGTGGTACCTCAACTCAGGCGTTGGTTTCAGTCAAGTCGCATACGTCGATTGTACGACGTTCGTAACGAACACGTTCGGTTCGACGCCGACGCCGAATTCGTTGTACGAGTTTGCTGGTCTCTTCCTCGGTGCGGACAAGGCGATGTGGTTTACCGAGGATGAAAGCGCTCAGAAACAAATCGGTCGCATCACAACGCCGGCGAACGGCGTCGCGGGTAACTACACCGAGTACCCGATCGCGAACACCGGGGCAGCGACGTTCCCGACCGATATTACGGCCGGCTCGGACGGCAAGATGTGGTTCTCGGTGTTCGGGAGCGTCGCGACCACCCAGTTCTTCGCCAACTTCGTACCGGGCCTGACGATCAACATCAACGAGTTCCCGAACGTCATCGACCCGAACGCGTTTGCCAACTTGGTCACGATCTTCAACGGCACCGACGGAAACATCTGGATGGCCGAAGGCGGCGGTGCGGTGAAGATCACTCCCGCCAACCCGACGATGCCGTCGGTGGAGTTCTTCACCGACAACGGGCAGACGAGCATGGTGAACTGCATCAGCGGAACGACGCCCGACGGCAAACTCTGGTGCTCGGCCTACGGCAGCGCGTCGTTAGGACCGCCGTTCATCAACACGACCGATGCCATCCTGACCTGGACGCCGCGCTAGCCGCCCAGCGGCTTCCTTACGGGACGCGGTGTGCGCAGACGATCGGCGCGACGTTGGCGGGCAGCGTCTTCATCAAAGCGGCGACGGCTTTGAAGCACGCCGGCGCGCTTGGGTACGCGCTGCTGACGATGCGGCTGCCCTGCATCATGTAATAGCCCATTTTTGTGGGGTCGGGCGCTGAGGGGACCAGAACGTATGCCCCGGGCGGCGCTGCGGGCGCCGGCGGCGGCGTAGCCCCCAGCGTGGCGGAGGCCACCATCAGCGCGAGCACAAAGCGCTTGGCAATGTCGCGACCGGTCGTGTGGGCGATAGTGCTCATCGGCATCATGTCCTTGATTCGTCTCTATACCGCATTCAACTTTCCGTTGACGACGGATGAAGCGTACTATTGGACTTGGAGCCTCCATCCGTCCTTCGGCTACACCGATCACCCGCCGATGGTGGCGTGGCTCATCATGCTTGGTTCGGTGTTCGGGCATAGCTATGGTGCCGTGCGCTTGCCGTTCGTGATCGCCGAGGCCGTCGCCGCACTGGCCGTCGGGATGGCGGCGAAACTCCTCATCGGCGACGTGCGTGCCGGAACCTACGCGGCGATCGTATTCGCGCTGATCCCGCAAACCAAACTCGAGTTCGCCGAATCGATTCCCGACGGCGCCTACATGCTGACCTGGGCCCTGTCGCTCTGGGCGGCCGCCGCGCTTGCCCGGCGCGCCTCACCGCAGGCGACCGTCGCCCTCGGAGCGGCCCTCGCCGCGACCGTCTACTCGCGCACCTTCGGTTGGGCACTCGTGTTCGGCATCGCCGGGTGGGCGGTCTCGGCGCGACGCGACCTGTTGCGTCCGGTTGGGGTTGCGTGCTCGATCGCGGTCATCGCGTACGTTCCGTTCTTGCTCTGGAACGCGTCGGTCGGTTGGGAAACGTTCGCGTTTGAATTCGTGCACCGCCAGGACATCACGACGTTTTCCGCGGCGCTGCTCTTCAACATCGTGACGATGCGAACGCTGCTCTACGGCTTGCTCATCGTCGGGCTGACGTGGCTCGTCGCGCTGCGGCGCCCGCCGTTGCTGCCGCTGGTCGCGTGGACGGCGCTCCCGCTCCCGCTCGTTCTGTTCGCGTTGTCGTTCGCAACGCAAACGGAGACGTACTGGATTCTCGGCCCGGCCACATCGCTGTCGATCGGCTGCGGCGCCGTGCTCGCGCGCGCGAGCGTGCGGTGGCGTACCGCCGGCTTCGCCGCGCTCGGCATCGCGGCCGCGGCGGCCACGATTCCGGCGCTCTTCTTGGCGTTGCCCGAGAACGCGCAAGCGGCCGCGTTCCGCGGCGATCCCGCGCTCCGTGCCCAATTCCGCTCCGGCACGCATGCCTACGCCGCGCTCGCGCGCGACCTGCGCCCCCTAGCGGCCGCGGGGGTCGCGATCTACACCGATCGCTACGAGACGTCATCGGAGCTGTTGTGGTACGGCCTGCCGTCGACGATCGTCGTGTATCGCGGCCAGCTCGCGCAGTGGATGCGCTGGTATCGCCCGGCCGCGGTTCCGGCCCGCGCGGTGTTGGTCATCCCGGCGCGGGAAGACGGGTCGGCGTTCCCGGTCTCGCCGTCCGTGCAGGCCGCCTATGCCCGCGTCGGCCCGCCGCAGCGCCTCGTCTATCTGTATGGGGGCGAATTGGAAGGCATGTTTTACGCGTGGCGTCTCGACGGTCCGCGCCCGGACGCGCGGCGGGTCTTGCCTGGAATGTAGGCCAATATTACCGGCACGCTGCTGTTGGAGGCTTCACGTATATGTTTCAACCCGTTGGGCAAATCAGGGACAACCTTCGCAAGTATTGGTGGCTCTTTCTCATCCGCGGTCTGTTCGGTCTCGCGCTGGGCGTGCTGGCATTGGTGTATCCGGGCGCGACCCTCGCCATCGCCGTGCTGCTGATCGGTGCCTACTTGATCGTCGATGGCGTCGTAGCGATCGTCAAGTCGTTTTCGCTGCGGCCCGACAAGCATTGGTGGGCGCTGTTGTTCGAGGGCATCCTCGGCGTTATCGTCGGGCTCGCGATCTTCATGTGGCCGGGAATCAGCCTCATCACGCTGGCCTATCTGGTCGGTTGGTGGGCGCTGTTCACCGGCATTCTCGCGGTGGGGGCGGCGGTTCGCCTGCGCGCCCAGATCCAGGGCGAATGGCTCTACATTCTGTTCGGCATCGTGTCGGTGATCTTCGGCTTCTTCGTGCTGATGGCGCCGGCGACCGGGCTCGTCTACCTCGTGCTCATGATCAGCATCTACGGCTTCGTCATCGGGTTCACGATGATCGCGCTCGCCTTCCGCGCGAAGAGCCTGCCCGCGTAGAGGGCAACCGGTCGCAACGGATGGCAAACTTCGAGTACTGGGCGAGTGAGGTGACGGACATCGTCGAGCAAAAACTCGGCATGAAGAACGTCACCACGGAGCTCTACGAAGATCATGCCATCTGGACGTCGCGTGCGAATCGCGGCGTCGCGCGGCCCGACAACGACGGGAAGACCGTGGCCGTGATTTTCGATCACGGCCGCGGTCACTCGTATTCGCTCAGCGATGGCCCCGCCGGCGCCGGCGCCGAGATCGTGGGGCGTCTGCTGGGTCTCGGAGGCTAGTTAGGGCCGGGCCACGCTCAGGACCTCAGCCAACGCGTCGCCGGTGTGAATGGTGAGGCCCACTTGCGCGCGGGCGGCGCGCGTGTTCAATGCAAGACGATAGAAGTGATCGAAGCGGCTGCGTTCGGCCCACGGTGGCAAGCCGGCCGCACGCCGTTCGGCGACGACCTTGGCGAATTCGCGCAGCGGAACGCCGGTGACGGGATCGCGGCTCGGAACGATGCAGCGCGCGCACGGATTCGTGCCTTCGAGCGTGACGTCGCCGACGCGAAACGGCACGACGTCGCCGGCTGCCGTATACAGCCCATCCTCCCAAAACGCGGGCACCCCGCCGACTTCGATGTTCGCGCGCAGGCGGCGCCGGGCATCGTCGGTCGTCATGCCGCGGAACCACGATGCCACCGTCCTCAGCGTCGCGGTCGAGATGACGGTCGGGCCGGGCGCCTGCATGTCGTCGGGAAAACCGCCGCTGCAATCGCGCCGCACGACGATCGGCCGTTCGAAATGTTGCGCGAGCCATCCGGCTAGCGCGGCGGGATCGTCCTCAAAGGCGAAGGTGAACGGCGCGGCCATGCGCGGGCTGACGAACCTGGCCTCCGTCAGCGGCGCGTTGTAGCTCACGCGCAAGTCGTGGACGCGCGGCTCCCGCTTGCCGTTGACGAATGCGCCGCCGGAGTCGAACATCGCGAACGCGCGGTCGGATTGCAGCCCGCCGCGCTCGGCCAAGGTGGCCGCAGCGACGTCGACGCCGTCGAGCGACTTGAATGGAAAGACGCGCAGCCGCGCGACGTACGGCGTTACGATAGCGGCTCGAGCGCGTCCCCGTCAGCGATCGCACCGCCACGTTCGACCTCGCAGTAGATCCCGACATGAGCGTTGTGATGCTGGGCCGCCGCGCGCAGCACGCCGATATCGGGTGCCAAGCCGTCGTGTTCGAGCGTCGTCATAACGCAGCGCGGGGCCGGGCCGGTTACGCGTAACACGACCTCGCCGATCTTGATGCGGCCGCCGATCCACGCATCCTCGACGAACTCCCCGCTTTCGGCGCTGAGCAGAATGTTGGGCCGAAAGCGGCCGGCACCAAAGTCGCCCGCGGGATAGCGCGCCCGCAGCGCTTCGAGCGTGTTGGTTGTCAACACGTGCACCGTAGCGCAGTCGAAGAACGTGCTCGGCGGCATGGCTTCGTCGGTGATCTCGTCACGGTGCGAGAGCTCTTCCAGATCGGGCCAGTATTCTTCCAAGGTGGGCGCGGCCGGCGCGTTCGCTGAGAGACGAACGGCACGGCCGAGCCCGCTGGACAATTCCGCATCGAGGGACTCGTCGGCGCTCGAGCGCAACGCACCGCCCGGCAGCGTGATCTCAACCGGCGCCGTGTGTCCGTTGCGCCCGGGCGGTTCGAGGTACCGCGCCCGGAACCGCAACAGCGTCGGCCACAGGCGCGGATTTTTTGCGCTCGCCACCTTCCCGGTCAGCTCGTCGACCAGCGCATAGCTGCGATCACCGATGATCCCGCGCTCATCGACGTCGACGTTACTGCAGCGCTCCCCGGTCATCGATTTGACCGGATAGCGCCACAGCTCGACCACGCGTGCTACACCTTCGTTCACGCTGCAGTCGCCGCAACCGACTCTTCGAGAATATCGGCCGGTGCGGAGATCGGCGCGTTCCACGCCATGCCGCGGGCGACGAAGTAAGCCGCGCCGATCAAGAAATAGAGTGCGAACACGTAGACGAACAGGTTGACCGGCGGCGACGGCATGGGGTAGACGGTGCCGATCGCGGGCACGAGCAAACACACGATCGCCGCTACGGACCAGAAGATATCCAGCGGTTTGAGCTGCCCGATCTTCTTGAGGTACATAGGTGCCGCGACGGAGACGAACGTGTAGGCGCCGATGAACCCGAAGGCGCCGAACGTCCCGGCGTCGTTGAAGGCATCGGTGACGGCGACGCCTTTGTACGACATGATGATCGTCGGAATCAGGAACAGCAGGATCGCGTAGATCGTGATCGCGTAGTGCGGCGTCTCGTTGATGTGGTGCGCCCGGCCGCTGGCTTCGTGGAAGAACCCTTGGCGGCCCATTCGGAACACGACGCGCGCACCGGCGTTCATGCACGAGAGGGCCAAGGAGAAGAAACTCACCATCGCTCCGAGATCGATCGGGATCTGCAGGACGTCGAGGTGCATGAGGGTCGCCAGCGTCGAGAGTGGGGCCGTCTGCTGGTCGAGCGGCGGCTTGATGCCGCGCAGGCCCAGAACTTCGGTGTAGGTGATGAAGACGAAGAAGATGCCGGCCAAGATCAAGCTGACGATGATCGCGCGCGGGATCGTTTTCAGCGGGTCCTTCGCTTCCTCGCCGAACGCGGTGGCGGCTTCGAAGCCGACCAGACTGAAGACGGCGACCACGACGCCGAGGCCGAGGGTTGAGAGCGAGTTGCCTTTCAGCGTGATCTGATCGTGATCGATTGCGAAACCATGATGGCCCAGCACGAGGATGCCGAGGATCACGATGAGTGAAACCGAGACCGCCTCGAGGACGAGCATGAGGACGGCCGAGAGGCGGACGTCTTTGTAGGCGCAGTACCAGCAGATCGCGACGCAGATTGCGAACAGCGCGACGGCTGGAACGCTAATGTGTCCGAGCCCCAGCAGCTGCTGCGCGAACACCGTGAAGCCCGTGACGCCGGCCGTTCCGATGAACATGTAGGCCCAGATCAGGCACCAGCCGGAGAGGCCGCCCGCCGTCGGCCCGAGCCCGGCCATCGAGTACAAGAACATCGAGCCCGTATGGGACGAGCGTTTCGCGAACTGGATGAGGTTGGCCGCGACAAACAGCAACATGACCGTGCCGAAGGCGTACGCGAGCCAGCCTGCTTGCCCGCTGGTGCCGTACATCAACGGTACGATCAACGCCGCGGTCATCGTCGGCGAGATCAGTGCGATGTTCTGCGCCAACACGGTCCAGAAGTTGAGGCAGTGCGGGCGCAGGTTCGTCGTTTGCGCTATCATGGTGAGTTTTGTCTCCTGAGCGACGTGGTCGTTAGGAGCACTATAGACGTAGTGCGGCGTCCGAAAGAATAGCAATATGCGACGCCGTGACACGCGCTGGGTGGTTGTTTGTATAAAATTATTGCGCGTCTCGCGACGCGACGAAAATCAGTTCCACGCATGCTTCCGCCACCTCGGCGCCGGAGGCGTACGCGAGATGGATAAAGCGGAACTGATTCGGTGTCACATAGCGTAGTGGTGTGTGGTTCCTCGAACAAGTACCATTTTGCAGAGAGGAGACCAGACCACTGTAACGCATGGAGTTGCCGCTCGAACTCGACGCGTCGAGTAACGTTCCGTTGCACCGGCAACTCTATGAAGGGCTGCGTGGAGCGATTCTCAACGCCCAGGTCGCACCCGGCACGAAGCTGCCGTCGACGCGCGCGCTGGCCGAGGCGCTCGGCGTTTCACGTTCGACGATCATTTCGAGTTTCGCGCAGCTGCATAGCGAAGGGTACTTACAGGCGACCACCGGCTCGGGGACCTTCGTCAGCGACGATTTGCCGGAAGGTCCGTTGCCGCGCGGGCACCACACGATCGAGCGCAGCAAGGCGTCGATCCGATTGTCGACCTACGGCGCGTCGCTGGCCGAGGCCGGTCCGCTCGAGCCGCCGCGCCGCAGCGGCTTGATCGACTTTCGCGACGGCCGGCCGGCGTTCGATGCGTTCCCGCACGCGGAGTGGCGGCGCGCGCTGGCGGCTGCCGCGCGCCCCGACGGTTCGTCGCTGGACTACAATGCGGACCCGGCCGGCTATCTGCCGTTGCGTGAAACGATCGCTGCCTATCTCGGGCGAGCGCGCGGCATCGCATGCGGCGCGCGCGACATCACGATCGTCAACGGCTCGCAACAGGCGATCGATTTGGTCGCGCGCGTCCTGATCGAGCCGGGGGACGTCGTCGCGCTCGAAGAGCCGGGGTATCTCGGCGCGCAACGGACGTTTTCCGCGCACGGCGCCGACTTGCGCGCGATCCCGGTCGACCGCGACGGAATTCGCATCGACGCGCTGCAGACCCATGCGGTCGGCGCGCGGTTGGTGTACGTCACCCCGTCGCACCAGTTTCCCCTCGGGGTCGTGCTCGCGGCGGACCGCCGCCGGGCCCTCTTGGCGTGGGCCGAAAACAACGACGCCATCGTCGTCGAAGACGACTATGACAGCGCGTACCGCTACGAGGGCCGGCCGATTCCGGCGCTGTACGGGATCGACCGTTCGGGTCGCGTCGTGTACGTCGGGACGTTTTCGAAGACGATGTTCCCGGCGCTGCGTATCGGCTATATGGTCACGCCGCCGGCACTGCGCGACGTCGTTCACACGGCCAAAGCGTTCGCCGATCGCCAATCGCCGATTCTGGAGCAGCGCGCGCTGGCGGCCTTCATCGCCGACGGCAGCTTCGAGCGTCACTTGCGGCGTATGCGGATACTGTACCGGGCGCGAAGGGCGGCGCTTTTGGCCGCGCTTCAGCGGCACATCGGCGATGCCGTCGAAGTCAGCGGAGACAGCGCCGGCATGCACTTGGTGGTGCGCTTACCATTGATGGATACCAAGCGTTTTCTCGACCGCGCGCGCAAGGCCGGCGTCGCCCTGATGAGCACCGAACCGCATCACGTCCGCGAACCGGTACCCGGCGAATTCATCTTCGGCTTTGCCGAACACGACGAGGCCACGATGGACGAGGCGATCGCACGCCTAGGCCGTATTTTGCCGGAGTGTCGTTAGCCGAAGCCGCCGCGTTGGTGCGCGAAGCGCAGCGCGTTTTTGTTTTGACGGGCGCGGGCATCGGCGTCGCCTCGGGGCTGAAGACGTTTCGGGGCGACGGCGGCTACTGGCGCGAGAAGGCCGTCGAGACGCTGGCCAGCCGCGCTGGTTTCGAGAACGACCCGGAGCTGGTGTGGACGTGGTACAACGAACGCTTCGAGGCGTATGCGGCGGCCGAACCGAACGCCGGGCACCGCGCGCTTGCCGAGTTGGAGAAGACCGTGCCGCACGTGTTCGTCGCCACGCAAAACGTCGACGGGTTGCAGAAGCGTGCCGGCTCGCAGGCGCTAGTCGAACTGCACGGTGATTTGCAAACCGTGCGCTGCACCGGCTGTGCGCATCGCGAGCCCCTCACCGAACCGTTCGATCTGCGCCGGATCGCTCACGCGTGCGGCGGCAAACTACGCCCGAACATCGTCTGGTTCGGCGAGGCGCTGCCCGCCGATGCGTGGGAACGCGCCGCGCGTGAGTCCGCCGCGGCCGACCTCATCATCGTTGCCGGCACGTCGTTGCTCGTGCACCCCGCGGCGTCGCTTGCGCGTGTCGGCGACCGGCGCGTGCGCGTGATCGAAATCAACCCGGACGCCGCCGGCGGACCGAACGTCGTGCCGATCCAAAGCGGTTCCGAAGTCGCGCTTCCGGCGTTACTGCGCCCAGCCTTCTAGATGCTGAACCGTGAACAGGATGGCGAGGAGCACCAAAACGATGCCGGCGGTGCGCTCCGCAAGTGCTTCGTAGCGTTTGCCGAGCAATGATCCGAACGCGAGCCCGATCGTCGTGAAGATCGCGGTGCTCACCGCAACGGTCGCAAGCAGCGGGATGAGGGGGAGCGGAACGCCCGGCAGCGAGACGCCGATGCCGAGCGAATCCAAGCTGATCGACGCGCACGTGAGGATGAGGCCCCAGCCCGAATCGGCGCCGAGCCCCTTCTCTGCGCCTTGGTAGCTTTCGCGCACGATGTACGCGCCGACCAAGGCCAGAACCGCGAAGCCGAGATACGGGGCGACCTCGCCGATTACGTTGCCGACCCCGGCCCCGATGAGGTACCCGACGACCTGCATCACCACTTCGGAGACCGAAAACGCGATCGCCAAGCGCAACCGGACGCGCTGGTCGCTCTGCATGATCCCGATCGCGATGGAGAGCGCGAGGACATCGAGGCCCACCGCAAAAGCGACACCAAGGATCTTGAGTGCGACCAGCAGGGTGACGGGCATCAGCCGCATCTACCGGAAGCGTTCGAGCACATCCTGGGAGACGAGAACATCGAATGAAGGAATTCGCCTTACACTGGGGCAGCGGCGTGATCGAGGAAGAGGTCCAGATTTGTCACTACGATCTGCGCGGACGCTTCCAGCGTTCGCCGCTCATCATCACCGCGGACGATCTGCCGCGCTTGCGCAAGGCGCTCGCGACCGCTCCGCGCCTGAAGAAGCTGCTCTCCAAAGCGTTGGCGGGATAACGCATGAACGCGCAAGAGAACGAACGTTTGACGCGCGTGGGTCGCGGAACGCCGATGGGCGAAACGTTGCGCCGCTACTGGCTCCCGGCGGCGCTCTCGACCGAACTGTTCGAATCCGACGGACCGCCCATTCGCATCCGGTTGCTGGGCGAAGACCTCGTCGCGTTTCGCGACAGCGACGGCGCGGTCGGGTTGGTCGATGCTTTTTGCCCCCACCGCCGCGCGCCGCTCTTCTTCGGACGCAACGAAGAGTGCGGCTTACGCTGCGTGTATCATGGCTGGAAGTTCGACCGCAACGGCGTCTGCGTCGATATGCCGTCCGAGCCGCCTCCCGAGCGGGGTCGAGGGACGCTCTTCAAGACGAAGGTCACGCTCAACGCGTACCCCACGCATGAGGCCGGCGGTATCGTGTGGGCCTATATGGGGCCGCCGGAACGGCGACCGCAGCCGCCCGATAGCGAACTGCTGCGCGCGCCCGTGACGCACCGCCACGTCTCGAAGACGTTCGAGGACTGCAACTGGCTGCAGGCGGTCGAAGGCGGATTCGATTCGGCGCACGTCAACATGCTGCACAATCAAAATATCGGCGACCGCTCGTTCCTGCGCGAATTCGCGGCCACGATCCCGCGCATCGAGGTCGAACCGACCGACTACGGCTTCGTGTACACGGGGATCCGCACGCGCGGCGAGCGCGAACTCGTGCGCGTGTATCATTACGTCATGCCCGTCACGCAGATCCGCGGACAAAACTTCGCGTTCGATCCGGAAATCCTCACGATCAACGGGCACTTCTGGGTTCCGGTCGACGACGAGCACACCGTGACGTTCAACTTCATGTATTCGGACGACCCCGCCGTTCCGCTCACGCAACGCTTCATCGACGACGCCGAGACCGAGATCGGGCGCGGGCCGGGTGATCTCGATCCGCACCGCCCGTTCCACCTCAAGGCACAGGCGGCAAACGATTTTCTCATCGACCGGACGCTGCAGAAGCAACGCACGATGACCGGCATCCCCGGCATCAACACGCAAGACATCGCCTTGCAGGTTGGGATGGGTCCGGTCGTCGACCGGACGCGCGAGCACCTCGGAACCACCGACCGGGCGGTGATCGTGCTGCGTCGCCTCTTACTCGAGGCCATGGACGAGGTGGCGGCGGGAAAAACGCCGCGCGGTACGGACTCGGCATCGTATCGCGGCTTGCGCGGAGCGAGCCACATGGTCGATGTGGGCGCCGACTGGCGCGTCGCGTTGCACGGCGAACTCCTGACGCGGTTTTGAACTTTCTTAAGGTGGAATCAGCAGGAAAAATGTTGGGCTCCGTTCGACCACGCACTGTAGGAAAGCATATGAAACGCCCTTTGAGAATCGGCTTCGTTCTTCTTATTGCAGTCGTGTGGCTCGCCGGCATCGCGAAGCCGGCGCTGGCGGACCTGGCCGCAAGCTTTAACGTGTACGTCTACCCGACGCGCGGCCAAAGCGCGGCGCAACAAGGCTCCGATGAAGCCGCATGTTACGATTCCGCTCAGACGCGGACCGGATACACGCCCGGCGCTCCACCGCCGTCCGTGAATCCGCCGCCGCCCGCGCCTAAGGGGCACGGCTTGCTCCGCGGCGGTGCGGTCGGCGCGGCGTCGGGCGCGGCGATCGGGGCGGTCGCCGGCAACGCAGGCGAAGGGGCGGCGATCGGCGCGGTTGCCGGTGGCCTTCTCGGCGCCCGGCGCCAACGTATGGCGGCGGGGCAGCAACAGCAGGCCGCGCAAAACCAAAGTAACGCCGCGCAGCAACAACTGATATCCAACTTTCAAACCGCGTTTTCGGCGTGTATGACCGCCAGAGGTTACGTGGCGAAGTGAGGTTGAGACTTCCGGCCCTTATCGCGGCCGCCGTGCTGGCACTAGGCACGGCTGGAAACGCGCAAGTCCCCGAGCCCGGGCTGAGTGCGATGAATTTCTTCATCGGCGCGTGGCACTGCAAGCGCCTGGCGAATCCGGACCCGAGTGTCATCGGGACCGTCTTTGCGTTTCGCGGTACCTTGGAGCGAGCGAATTCGTGGATCGTCCTGGCGTTCGATGACGGGCAGGTCGACATCACCTTCGACTCCGTGACAAAACGCTCGATCTTCATCTATCTGGGCAACGGCGGCGAGTACGGCCTCTTGAGCGGCCGCGGCTGGCAAGGGAACGTGCTGAAACTCACCGACAGCGTCACGTCGGATGGTGAAGCGACCGGGGCGGCGACGTTCACGCGCCGGAGCGCCGACGTCTTCACGACGTCGTATGCCGTGCGTCAGGCAAAACGCCTCAATATCTACGAGAACATCTGCGAGAGGATAGCAAAATGATCGTGCATTCGAAACACATTGGCGCGTTGAGCATGCTGGTCGCGCTCGGGGCGGCGACACCTGCTCTTGCGCAGATGTCGATGGCGAACGGCGCACCGCCGACCGCATCGGTCGTGCGCGTCAATCGTTGCGATCCGCAACTCCAACAACCCGCGGTTGCTGGTCCCTATGTTGGTTTCGCCCCGGGATACTATCCGGGTCGCGGCCCGTATTATCGTTGGAACGATGTGTACGGCTATCGCTACAATCAGGCAGCGATGCTCCCGGCCAACGGCACGTTGTACCTCGACTACGTGAACGTCACGCATAAGGAAATGACGACGATCGAGTTCGGACTCATCGCGAACGGCCACCTCGTGGCCGAAGTGCGCGACGTCGGGAAGTTTTCGCCGAACATCGAGATCAAGCACGAGTTCGGCTTGAGCCCCAACGTGTTCCCGATTCAGACGGGCCTGCCGCAGTGCCCGGCGTTGCGCATTACGTTCGCCGACGGAACGAAGTGGGTCAATCCGCGCCTGCCGAGGCTCGAGCACAAGCTCTACGGTCAGTAGCAGCCCGGATTGAAGAAGACTTGGACTGCCCTCGCTACGGTTTTGCTGGTGAGTGTGCTCGCCGTGCGCGTCGACGGCCAAGATTCGCTCGCCCAGCTGCATCTGGCTGCCGCAAAAGCGTTGGTTGCGCCGGCGGCGGCCGACCCGAATCACCTGCGGACGTATGATTCGCTCTTCAAGCTCATCTGCACGCAGCCCAAGCCAGGCGCTCCGTTAGCGCCGGTCGGACCGGGCGACCCCGAAGAGAAGGGCAAATTGTCGCCGACGCCGCGCGATCAATGGTACGTGCCGCCGGTGAGAGTGTTCGACAACCTCTACTATATCGGAACGCAGACGGAGTCCACGTGGGCGCTGACCACGTCGGCCGGCATCATTCTGCTCAACACCAACTTCCCGTGGGTCACGCCGGAGCTGGTTGGCGAGTTGAAAACGTTCGGGCTCGATCCGGCCAACATCAAATACGTCGTCGTCGTGCGCTCGCATTCCGACCAATCCTGGGGCATCAACCCGCTCAAAGCGATCGTTCCCTCCGCGCACGTGATCATGTCGGCGGTCGACTGGGATCTGCTGGCGCGCGACAACACGCCGGCCAACCTCAAGCCGAAGCGGGACATGGTCGCAACCGACGGTGAGAAGCTGACCTTGGGGGACACGACGGTGACCCTCTACTCCACGCCGACGTCGACGCCCGGCAACCTCTCGCTCATCTTCCCGGTGAAGGACGGCGCGCAACGGCACGTGGCCGGCATGGTCGGCGGCGATTTCATGCGCTTGGTGCAGGAAGGCATTCAACTGTTCCCCGACATGCAATCCATGGCCACAACGTACATCGCATCGTCGCAGCGCTTCAAGGAACTCGAGGACAAGGCCGGCGTGGATACGATCGTCCACACGCATGCCGAATACGATAACACGCTGCAGAAGCTCGACGCGCTGCGCGCGCGCAAGCCCGGCGAGGCGCATCCGTTCGTCAATAAAGACGACGTCGACCGGTTCATGGCGCTGCACATCGAATGCGCCCAAGCGCAACTCGCCTGGGCGAAGGGGAACTAGCCATGTTTGCGCGCACGACCGCCGCCCTCATCGCCGTCCTGCTGCTGGCCGCACCCGTCACGAGCGGTGCGGCGGACGAGCCGATCACGATTCGCGTTGCGGCGACCGCGAACGACACGTACGCTGAAGCCTACTATGCCCAGGAGCGCGGCGAGTTTCAGAAGGCCGGACTGAACGTCCAACTGACGACGTTCACGAACGGCGCGTCGGTCGCTCAGGCGGTGGTCGGCGGATCGGTCGACATCGGCATCTCCAACGTCGTCCAAATCGGAACCGCAGTTGAAAAAGGCATCCCGCTGCGCTACTTCGCCGGCGGCGGACTGTACGCGAGCGACGAGCCGACGAGCGCGCTGTGCGTTGCGCAAAACGCGGCGATCAAAACCGCGAAGGATTTCGAAGGTCAGACGATCGGCGTCTCGACGTTGAAGGACACGAGCGCGATCGCGACCGAGGCGTGGCTCGTCGACCACGGCGCCGACTTGAGCAAGATCAAGTTCGTCGAGCTGCCGTTCGCGGCGATGGGACCGTCGCTCGCTCGCGGCACGATCGCCGGTGCCGTGATCTCCGAACCGTCGCTGTCGGCTGCCCGCACCGGCGGCGCGCGCATCTTCGCCAAGTCGTATGACGGCATCGCCAGCCGCTTTTTGATCAGCGGCTGGTTTACGACGCTCGATTACCAAAAACAGAACCCGCTGGCGGTCAAGCGCTTTGCCCAAGTGATCTACGCCACCGCGCACTGGGCGAACTCGCATCGCGCCGACTCGGCGAAGATTCTGGTGAAGTACGCGCAGCTCGATCCGATCGTCGTACGCGACATGGCGCGCTGCCAGTACGCGGAAAACCTCGACTTGAAGATGCTTCAGCCCGCCCTCGACGCGGCAGCCAAGTACGGCGCACTGGATCGTCCGATCGCAGCGGCCGATATCATCAACCCGATCTGATGGCGGCGATTACCCGGCGAACGCTCCTGGCCCAACTCGCGGCCGCCGGCGCGGCCTTGGCGAGCGGACCGTCCGCACGTGCGGCCGATCTGACGAAGGTCAGCGTCGCATCGGCGCTTTCCGACGACATCGCGCCGGTGCTGTACGGCATGGCGACGGGCATCTTTACCCGGCTCGGCCTCGACATTCAGATCGAAGCGGCGAACAGCGGCGCGGCGGCGGCGGCAGCCGTGCTCGGCGGCTCGCTGCAGATGGCGAAGGGCGGTACGATGGCGATCGTTACCGGACACGTGCGCGGCGTGCCGCTCACCGCGATTTGGCCCGCCGCCATTTCAACGACGGCCGTTCCGATCTGCGGACTCGTCGTCCGGCGCGCGAGCGGCATCGCAACGGGCAAGGACTGCAACGGCAAGGTGTTCACCGGCGCCTCGCTTCAGGACCTCAACCAGCTCGCAGCGATGGCGTGGGTCGACGCCAACGGCGGGGACTCGAAGACGATGAAATTCGTGGAAACCCCGGCATCCACAGCGATTCCGGCGCTTGAAGCGGGCCGGATCGACGGTGCCACCGTGCTGAACCCGATCCTCCAGCTTGCGATGCGCACGCCGTCCGTCAAGCTCCTTGCCAATCCGTTCGACACCATCGGCAAGCACTTTTGTTCGAGCACGTGGTTTACCACGCCCGACTACGCGTCGAAGAATGCCGACGTCGTGCGCCGCTTCGTCAGCGGTCTGCAGGAAGCGACGCGGTACGAGTATGCCCACCCGGCCGAAATGGCCCAGTACCTCGCACCGTTCTTGCACGTGGACGCCGCGGCATTAGCGGCGTTTCCCCGGACCACCGATGGTCTGTCGCTCGATCCGTCCGATTACCAGCCCGTCATCGATATCGCCGCGCGTTACGGCGTGATCCCGAAGACGTTTCCAGCGAGCGAAATGCTTACGTCGTGAGCCGCCGTTTGCGCGTTGCGGTCGACACCGGCGGAACGTTCACCGATTTCGTCGTGCTCGATGAGAGCAGCGGCGCGATGGACGTGTTCAAGGTGCCGTCGACCCGCGGTTCGGAAGCCGACGGCATCGTTCGGGGGTTGCGCGACTACCTCGAGCGCACGGGTGCGCGCGGCGACGACGTGGTCTACTTCTCGCACGGCACGACGGTCGGCACGAACGCGATTCTCGAGGAGACCGGTGCCCGGACCGGTCTCCTCGTGACCAGCGGCTTCCGCGGCATCTACGAGGTCGGCGAACAGAGCCGGCCCTACGGCGCGACGACGTACGACTTGTTTTTCGAGCGTCCGCGCGCGCTCGTGCCGGCGCGGCTCACCCAAGAGGTGCCCGAACGCGTGCTGTTCGACGGCAGCGTGCTCGATTCACTCGACGAAGCCGCGGCGCTCGAAGCCATCCGCACCTTGGTGCGGCGGGGCGTCACGTCGATTGCGGTCGCGTTCCTGTTTTCGTTCCGCCGTCCGGATCACGAACGCCGGGTCGCCGAACTCATCGCGCGCGAAGCGCCGGGGGTCAACGTGTCGCTCTCGAGCGACGTCGCACCGCAGATTCGCGAGTACTACCGGCTCTCGACCACGGTCGTCAACGCGTATCTCAATCCGAAACTGGAATCGTACATCGCGGCGCTCGACGAGCTCCTCACGCAGCAGGGTTGCGAGCGGCGTCAGCGCTTCATCATGCGTTCCAACGGCGGCGTGGCCACGTTCGCGGCAGCCGCCGAGCGCAGCGTGCAAACGATCCTGAGCGGCCCGGCCGCCGGCGTCGTGGCGGCGAGCCGGCTCATCGCGGGCAGCGAACGTTTTCCGAACGTCGTGACGTTCGATATGGGCGGCACGAGCACGGACGTTGCGCTGATCGAAGGCGGCCGCCCGATTCGGCGGATGGGCGGTAAAGTGCACGGTCGCGACGTGCTCGTGCCGATGCTCGACATCCACACGGTGGCCGCGGGCGGCGGAACGATCGCGCGGATCGATGCCGCCGGCATGTTGCAAGTCGGGCCCGAGAGTGCGGGCGCGAATCCGGGACCGGTGTGCTACGGTCAAGGCGGCACCGAGCCGACGATCACCGACGCGAATCTCGTCCTCGGCGTGATGTCCGAGGAGAACCCGCTGGCCGGCGGGACGCTGCGACTCGATCGTGCGGCCGCGGAGCGCGCGATCCGGGAGAAGATCGCGCAACCGTTGGGACTGTCGGTCATTGCTGCCGCGCGCGGCATCGTCGAAATCGTCAGCGTGAAGATGCAGGAAGCGATCAAGGTCGTCTCCTCCAACCGCGGCTACGATCTGCGCGACTTTCATTTGCTGGCGTTCGGCGGCGCGGGCGCGATGCACGCCGCGCAGATGGCGGAAGAACTCGGCATGCGCGGCGTGCTCGTGCCGGCTTTTCCGGGCGTCACCTCCGCACTCGGCTTGTTATTGTCCGACGTCCGCAACGACTATGTCGCCTCGGAGCTGTCGCCCATCGACCGCACCGACGCGGCCCACGCGCGCGCGATCTTCGAGCGGCTCCGCGCGCAAGGTGAAGCGACGCTGCTCGCGGCGGGCTTCGCCCGGGAGCAGCTGCGCTACGAGTGCGCGCTCGATTTGCGCTACGCCGGCCAGGGCTACGATCTGACCGTTGCGCTCGATGCCGTTCCCGACGGTCCTGACGCGCTGGCGGCGACGCGCGCGCGTTTCGACGTCGAGCACGCCCAACTCACCGGGCACTCGGCGCCCGACGAGGTGGTCGAGATCGTCAACTACCGCCTGAGCGCGATCGCCGCCGTTCCGCACGCCTCGATCGCCTCGCCGTTTCCGTCAACCGGCACGCTCGAGGCGGCGCGCTTAGGCGAACGGCAGACGTACTTCGACGGTGAGGAGCCGCAGACGACGATCCTCTACGATCGCACGAAGCTGCCGCCGGGTGCGGTGATCGACGGGCCGGCGATCTTGCTGCAAAGCGATGCGACCACCGTGATCAATCGCGGCCGGCGTGCGCGCGTCGTCGAGCTGGGCCAGCTCGAAATCTTGGCCGCATGATGGACGCGGTCACCTTCGAGGTCATCCAGAGCCGCCTCTCGGGCATCGTGCGCGAGATGCAAGACAGCATCTTTCGGACCGGCTATTCGACGATTATCCGCGAATCGCAGGACGCGAGCTGCATGCTGCTCGACGCCGAGGGTAACGTCGTCGGCGAGCACGTGATCTTGCCGCTCCATGTCGCGGCGCTGCCCGAAGTCGTGCGCGCCGTTCGCCGGGCCTTCGACGATATCGTGGCGGGAGACGCGTTCATCACCAACCACCCCTACATCGCGGGGGTCACGCATTCGATGGACATGGCGGTGATCACGCCGGTATTTCATGCCGGCACGCTGATCGCGTTCTGCGGTAGCATCGCGCACAAGAGCGATCTCGGCGGCGTCGTGCCCGGCACGGCCTACGGCAGCGCGCGCGAACTGTTCCAAGAAGGTATCCAGTATCCGCCGATCCGGTTCGTCGCCGGCGGCGAGCCGCGGCGCGACATCGAAGCGATCCTGCGCGCGAACAGCCGGACGCCGGATCTCGTGATCGGCGACATTCGCGGACAGGTGGGTGTAGCGCGGCTGGGCGAGCGGCGTTTGGCCGAGGTCATCGCGCGCTACGGCATCGACGCGTTGCTCGAAACGTTCGCGACCGCCGGCGTCGTGGCCGAGAAGCGCATCCGCGAGGCGCTCGCAACGTGGCCCGACGGCGTGCACGAAGCGGAGTCGTTCATCGACACCGACGGTGTGACCCCGGATTCGCAGGTACGCTACCACGTGCGCATCGAGAAGCGCGGCGATCGCATCGCCTTCGACTTCACCGGCTCCGACGATCAACGCGGCGGCCCGGTAAACATCAGCCCGTCGCTCGCCCGCGGCTGCTGCTACTACGCGCTGATCGCAACGATCGACCCGACGCTCGCAAATAATGCCGGCGTCGCGCGCGTCGTTGAAACGACGTTCCGCCCGGGTTCGGTGCTCAACCCACGCTCCCCGGCGCCATGCTGCACGTACTTGGCGACCTGCATGGCGATCGTCGAGGCGATGCTCGTCGCGCTGAGCGACTTCGTGCCGGCACGGCGCATGGCGGGCAACGGCGGAACGGGCGGCATCTCGATCACGGGCCGCCGCGCGACCGGCGAGAATTTCGTGCAATACGAACCGATCGGCTCCGCCTATGGGGGCCGCGCAACGTCGGACGGCGTCTCCGGCATCGCCGTACTGCTATCGAACACGCGCGCAGCGTCGATCGAAATCTTGGAAAGCGAATTCCCCACGCGCGTGCGGCGTTTCGAACTGATCCGCGACTCCGGCGGTCCCGGCCGCTATCGCGGCGGTCTCTCACCGCGCCGCGTATGGGAAGTGCTCGTCGACGACGCGCAGCTGACATGCCGCGGCGGCAAACACGACGTTCCCGCAAGCGGCGCCGACGGCGGGGAACCCGGCGCACTAGGTTCGCTAACAATCAACGCCGGAACCCCGTCCGCCCGATCGCTATCAAGCCGCTTCAGCGGCGTACGCATGATGCGCGGCGACATCCTCACCCTCGAAAAAGCCGGCGGCGGCGGCCTCGGTGACCCGCACACGCGCCCGTTCGAGGCCATCCTCTCCGACGTAATCGACGGCTACGTGACCCTCGACGCAGCAATAAACCGCTACGGCGCCGAGCGCTCCCGCCTAACGAGTGCTCTAGAACAATGGGAAGGCAACGTAGCCACGCGATAGCCCTTCCATAGGTACCCCATGACCTTGCCGATGCGATGCTAGGGTACGTGCACTCTGCTGAATCGCAGAAGTTATCATAAGTAGCAGGCCAAGCGAAATCAGAGACGACATCTTGCCCGTACTTTAGGACGGAGCGTATCTTGCAAAAACGTGCTGGCGTGGTGGCGCGGTTAGCGACGATCTTTGTTTTGCTATCCTTGACCGCTGTAAATGCTCAAACGCCGGCGGTTACGCCGGCTGCCCCGCCGGACGCGCAGGCTACGAACGATGCTTCGTCCGTTGCGTTACCTGCTGTGCCTACCCCGGCTCCGACGGGTGAGGACCTGCGGGGCGGGACGACGGTAACCGTTTCGCTTTTGGAACCGCTTTCATCGGCCAATGCCGATGTCGATGACCAAATTGCGATTATCGTCCGAAAGCCGGTCGTTCTCAACGGCTATTTATTCATCGCGGCCGGCGCGAATGGACACGCAACGGTAACAACTGCGGAGCACTCTGCCGGTAACGGGTCCGGGGGAAAGCTTGCGTTTACGATCGACTGGGTGACCGCTGTCGACGGCGGTAAAATAAAGCTCTCGCAAACGAACCACGCGAGCGAAACCGGCGATACGAAAGGTGCATCGAGCACCGCTACGATCGCAACGTATCTGCTCCTCGGTCCGCTCGGTCTTTTCGCCCACAACTTTGTCCATGGAAAAGACGTGACGGTAACAACCAAACAGAACTTCGTGGTGTTTGTCGATCACGACGTCTACCTCGTTGCGGAACGCTACACTGCGCCCGGCCCCGAAAGCACGCCTCGATAGGGCCTACATCCGTTGGAAGCGGAAAATCGTGGTCGTTGCGCCGAGGACGTGACCCTTCATTGCAGCGACGACGCCGTCGTGATCGAGACCCGCCGGAAGCGTGGCTGGAGTATCGAGCGCGTAGAGCGTGACGATGTAATGATGGGGTGAGTCACCGGGCGGCGGGCACGGCCCGCGATAGCCGACGAGATCACCGGTTCCACGACCGGGCGTGTACTTGCCGGCCGCGATCTCGGCGGCGCTGATCCCCGACGCCGAAACCGGAATGTTGTAGATCACCCAGTGGTTCACGCCAAGGCCGGCGCGGCCATCGGGGTCCACCTCGAGGATGGCGTAGCTCGCCGTCTTGTCCGGCGGATTGGCCCAGCTAAAGCCGGGCGCCCGGTTCGTGCCTCCGCACGTCCGAACGTTGCTGGCGTCCATCTTGTCGAACGCCATGTCGGCGGGCAGTAGGGTGTTGTCGGCAATGCCGTTGGCTGAGATGACGAACCCTGCGGCATTTGCGGCCACCGGCAGGCTCGCGAAGAGCACGGCCAGGGCGAGAATCAACGCGCGATAAGGTGCATTCATGATCGGCGCTTTGCGACAGAAGTCGTGATTCCTACACGAAAGAAAAAAGCCCGACGAATCGGGCTTTTTAATGGTTGCGGGGGCAAGATTTGAACTTGCGACCTTCGGGTTATGAGCCCGACGAGCTACCGGACTGCTCCACCCCGCGATGGGCGAACCTCAGTCTACTGGTTCGAGTATCAGGTTGTCAAACGACGAAGGTCGAAGTAGTACGGACATGGCTGGGCATACGCACTTCGACGAGTCGACGGAAGAGTATCTGGAGGCGATCTACCGGCTGGACCGCGAGGGGCCGGGCGTGACCACGTCTGGGCTGGCGGCCGACCTCGGGGTCGCTCCGGCGTCCGTTTCCGGGATGCTGAAGAAACTCGCGTCCGAGGGGTACCTCGCCTACGTCGCGCGCGGCGAGGCCAAGCTTACCGAGCGCGGCCTAAGCGTCGCCGTCCGGGTTATGCGCCGCCACCGGCTGGCGGAGTGCTTCCTCACCAACATCTTGGGGATGCCGTGGGATGAAGTGAACGAGGAAGCGTGCCGGCTCGAACATGCCATCAGCGCGCGGGTCGAGGAACGCCTGGTGGCGGTCCTAGGCGACCCCAAGTTCTGCCCCCACGGCCTGCCGATCCCGTCGTCCGACCTGAGCGAACCCGACCGCATCGACCGCAAACTGGCCGATGTCGACGCGGGGCATGACGTGCGCATCGTCGATGTGGCCGAGGACGTCCCCGAGATGCTGCGTTTCCTCGACGAAATCGGGATCCGGCCGGGTGCCACGATCGCCATCGAGTCGCGCGCCCCGCTGGGCGGACCGGTCACGCTCAACGGAGCGAGCGGACGCCATGCCATCTCGCTCGAACTCGCTCGACTCATCTCGGTCGAACCCGTCGAAACCTCGCTCCGCAGCGCCTAGCGCGTGCTGACGCGCGTTCTCGTCGCGATCAACGTGATCGTGTACCTCTGCGAGCGTTTCGTGTGGGGCCTCGACCCGACGTCGTTGGCCGCGCACGGTGGTCTCGTCGGCTACGACGTACAGAACGGCGAGTGGTGGCGCATCATCACGTCGGCGTTCCTGCACGGCAGCGACATGCACATCATCTTCAACATGATCGCGCTCTTCCAGGTCGGCACGTTCGTCGAGATGATCTACGGCACCGGACGTATGGCGATCATGTACTTGCTCGCGGCCATCGGCGGCGGCTTGGCGGTTACCTACCTCACACCCGACGTGGTGACGATCGGCGCGAGCGGCGCGATCTTCGGGCTTTTCGGCGCGCTGGCGGTAGCCGGCTTTCGCCTCGGCCCGCCGGGTCGCAGCATCATGCAGCAGACGACCGGCATCATCGTGATCAACCTTGCCATCGGACTGTGGCCGGGCTCGAACATCTCGGTCGTCGATCACATCGGCGGCTTGATCGTCGGCACGCTGTGCGGGCTTGCGCTCTATCGGCCGCGGCAACTCGTTCCGGTCGCGCAGCCGGGTCCCGAATACGCGCAGCGCATCGGCCCCGATCCCGGCGCCGTGACGATCGAGCACCCGCCGCTCGACGCGCCCGAACGCGATCCGCAGCACTGATGCTGATCGACGAAACGTTCGGCCCGCACGGTCCGATCGCTCAAGCGTTGTCGGGCTTCGAGTCGCGGCCGGGCCAGGTGCAAATGGCGCAGCTGGTCGAGCGCGGTATCCTCGAGAACGCGCATACGATCGTCGAGGCCGGCACCGGCGTCGGCAAATCGCTGGCCTACCTCGTGCCGGCGCTGCGTTCGGGCAAGAAGGTCGTCATCTCTACCGGCACGATCGCGTTGCAAGAACAACTCGTGCGCAAGGACATCCCGCTCGTCCTGAACGCGCTCGGCATGACGGCGCGGGTCGAGTTGCTGAAAGGCCGCAACCACTACCTCTGCCGTCAGAAGTACGAGAAGATGAGCGCCGAGCGGCTCGTCGCGCCGAGCGCCTCGATGGAGCGGTTATGGCTGTGGGCGGATCGCACCGAAACCGGCGACCGCGCGGAGCTCGACTTCACGCCGCGCGGAGACGACTGGGAAGCGCTCGACGCCGATGCCGACGACTGCGTGGGCGAGTTCTGCCCGCGCTTCGCCGACTGTCATTTCTTCAAACGCCGCGACGCGGCACGCTTCGCCGACATCGTCGTCGTCAACCACGCGCTGTTCTTTCTCGATCTCGCCGCCGGCGGCAGCCTGCTGCCGGCCTACGACGTCGCGATCCTCGACGAAGCGCATCAATGCGAGAAGTACGCGACGTCGGCGCTGACCGCAACGCTCTCATCGGCCGGTATCGGGCGCATGATGCGCAAGCTGCACCGCACCTACACGGTGCCGGCGTCGTTCGATGCGGAGATCGACGAGGCGATGCGCCGGCTGCAGATGGTGCTGGCGCGCGTTCCCGGCGAGCGTTATCCGGTGGCCGCCAACGACGGCGTGCTCGAGCTGTTACCGACCATGCGCGAGGCGTTCTACCGGCTGGAGAACTGGGTTCACGGCAATTGGATGACGGCCTTGCGGCGCCCGAGCGATAACGAAGCCGAGAGCGAACGGCGCCGCGATCTGGCGTTGCGCGCGGTGACCGCG